>DAIRGS010000121.1:16739-19642 GCA_036794395.1 Tepidisphaeraceae bacterium
CCGTTTCGATCTTTCTTCGGTCGGCCTTCACTGCGGATCGTATGTTCGAGGCCCAGCTTTTTAACGGTTTTGGCAACCCATGCTTCGCTTCCCAGTGGCCGTCCGCGGTGAAGGCTTTCTTCAAAAAGCAGGCGTTCCTTTTTCGTAATGGGCGCATTGACGTGTTTTACCCAATCCGATGGCAAGGGCACGGGACCATTGGTTAAGAGTGCATGCTGCGCGGATGATTCATGGGTTCTCGCCCACAAACTTCCCCAGCGCCAGTCCTCCGCGCGTTTAACCAATCCGGCAGATAAGGCGTTTCGCTCGACGTAGCGGCAAACCGTCAGGCAATGGTCATCACTCTGAATCGGAAAACTCTTGAAGCGTCCCTGGTAGAGGTGACCATACCCCACGGTTCGCCGAGAGACGCGCCATCGCATTGCATGTGTGTGGGTCAGCCAGCGAAAGAAGTTGGTAACCTCGTCATCCCCGGTCGGCCAGACGACAAAATGCCAATGGGTTGAAAGGATGCACCAGGCCAGAATCCGAATCGGATGTCGCTCGACGGCTTCGGCCATAATGCGCTCGAACGCCTCGAAGTCAGGGTCCTTACGCAGCATTTTGAATTTGCCGGCTGAACGGTTGAGCACATGATATGGGAGTCCGCCGGGCGTAATCCGTGGTCGTCGAGCCATGGCGACAGTGTATCGATTCGAATGTGTTTTGCAGAACTAGCTGCGTCCCCGTTTCGATCGGTCGGTCCGGGCGTTCGCAATTGCCTGGCGTTCCTGTACACTGCGGCAATCCGACCTTCGCGGCCACCACCGTTCGGTTTAGTTGAGCCAGCCCAACAGGAGTCGTAAATGGAATTACCTCGTCGCGCGCGGGGGGATGAGCTGCTTAAGCCCGGGGAACTGACGGATCTTCGTCGGCGGCTGCGGCAGATTGCGGCTAAGCACGATCTTGTGACGGTGATTGCTTGCGCGTTTGATCATCGGACGCGGATGCTTCCGTTCATCTATGCCGATACGCGGATGGCGCCCGCGGGTGTGCGGGGAATCGGGTCGGCGATGGTGGATGCGGGATTCACGAAGACGCGGATTGTGCTTCAGCAGTGGAACAAGCATTTTACGCCGGAGAAGATGAAGCTGGACGGGCGGGTGCCGGACTTGTTTCTGGTGTCGAGCATGGGGCTGCATTCCGAGCGTTGCATGGAGATGATCCGCTCGGCGAGGCGGATCGATCCGGCCCAGCGGCCGCTGATTATTGCCGGGGGTCCGCATGCGGTTTATCAGCCGGGGGAAATGTTCAGCTCTGATCCGAATGATCCGACGGCGCCTGATGCGGTTGTGACGGGGGAGGAATTTGTACTGCTGAGCCTGCTGGAAGTCGTTCTGTCATTGCGCGGGGAAGGGGAATCGCTTCGGAGCGCTTTTGCCAAGGCCCGCGCAAGTGGGGCGCTGGCGGGAATTCCTGGGCTGGTTTATGCGCGGAGCGATCGGGCGGATGGAGTCGCCGAGGAATTGATCGACACGGGGGTGCAGCGTCTGCTGGGCGATCTGGACGAACTGCCTGACCCCGTGCTGGGTTATCGGCTGCTGGAAAGCCCGAGCCGTCGACAGACTTTGGGTTCGATTGCGGTTGAAGCGAATCGCATTCGGAAGCTGAGCCCGATTAGCTCGGTCGTGTTGACCTTTGGCTGCAAGTTTGCGTGCCCGTATTGCCCGATCCCGGCTTACAACCAGCGCCAGCACCGGCTCAAAAGCAGCGGGCGCATCGCCGAGGAACTGGGCCGGCTCAATGCCGAGTATGGACTGAAGCATTTCTTCGGCGCCGACGACAACTTCTTCAATAACAAAGCCAGGACACTCGACATCGTCGAAACGCTTGTCGCGGCACAGGCACCGGCGGGTGGCCCATTGCGACGACGCGTGCGGTGGTATACGGAAGTGACCGTGCATGACACGCTTCAGATGAAGGAGCATCTGCCGCTGGTGCATGATGCGGGCTGCCGGGCGCTGTGGCTGGGGGTTGAAGATCTGACTGCGACGCTCGTCAACAAAGGTCAAAGTGCGGCCAAGACGATTGAAGCGTTCAGCAGCCTGAAAAAAACCGGCATCTGTCCGATGCCAATGATGATGCATCATGATTCGCAGCCGCTCTATTCGCGCGAGGGCAATTATGGATTGCTGAATCAGGTGAAGATCCTTCGGCAGGCGGGGGCGGTTTCGCTGCAGGTGTTGATGCTTACGCCTTCGGCGGGGACGAAATTGTATGAGGGCACATTCAACGATGGCATGGTGATCGAGAGTGTTGGAGCGCGGAAAGCCGATCCGCACATGTATGATGGGAATTACGTGGTCGCGTCGAAGCTTAGCCGACCTTGGCGCAAGCAACTGAACATGCTGACGGCGTATCTGTATTTCTACAACCCGGTGTGGCTGACCGTGCTGCTGGTGCGGAAGAAGACGAAGGTTTCACACAAGGCCGCGGGGATGCAACTGGTGGGGATGATGGGCGTGCTCCAAACGATTCGGCGCACGAGCGGGTGGGCGATGAGATTGATGTTCGGGAAGATTCATCGTTTGACGGCGCCGCCGATTGACCGTGTTCTGATGCGGGCGATTGATGGGACGCAGGCGAGCCACTCGGCGTGTTCCGAGCCGGTTGATGCTATGCCGGCTCGTGGCAAGCGACTGGCGGTGCTTAATGCGGCGGGGTGAGGTTCGAGTTTGGGAATCGCGGGGGAGAGGCGAAGGGCGAACGGGGAACTTCTATATTGGGGGCGACTTTGGAGCAGGTGGGGCGATTGGGGGCGCTGAATCAGAAGAGAGCACGTCGCCCGCAATTCTCCCTCACCCCAGCCCTGGCATGATGAATATAACGTATTTTTCGCGTGATTTTGGTTCATCGTTGAGTTA
>DAIRGS010000438.1:0-4464 GCA_036794395.1 Tepidisphaeraceae bacterium
AGGTTACAGATGAAAAATGTTGGGCGTACCGGTGGAGGGAGAATAGGACGCGTGAACTGGACTGATGGGTAGTAACAAGCGGCGTACTGGTGGAGGGAAATCAGGAGCCGCCGCCCGAACTGTTACGCATCCTTTTTTATCGCCCGATCGCATTGATCGTATTGTGCACGACGGTATGAATCGGCGTTCCATCCGCCGCGTCTACGTTCATCTCGATCTGCATCTGCATCACCGGCTTGAGTCCCGGGATCTTCAACACCACCGTCTTCCCATCCGCCAAAACCGTCGCCCCGGCGACCGTTACCTCATCCTGCCCTTCCTTCGAGGGATCGCTCACCCGGTAATGAGCTGAGCCATACTTCTCTGTCCACCGATACTGCCACTGCTGCACTGCATAGTTTTGCAGATCCTGCGCCGAACTCTTATTCAGCGGCTCTGAAAACGTCATTGCCACTGCATCTTGCGTCACGTGCAAATCGACCGGCGAATAAAGCTTTCGCCCGGTATACCGCACCCGGAAGAATCCGCCGGGCACTGTGAGGTTTGAGGCCCACCCAACCAACCCGCAAACATACAGCTGCCCATCCTCAGGATTGAACCGTCCGCGCATCGTTCCGGTGTTGAAGTCGATATCCGCAAACGGCACCACTCCACCCTGGGGGACGCCGTTGATCGTCTCATACATCACCAGGAACATTTTCCCGGTGCCATACGAGGTGTGAATCATCTTGCCTTTGAGCGGCCCCCATTTGTCGCTGCTCACCCAGAGCTCCTCGGCTGGCGATCGATCGAGTTTCACCGGCATCCAGCACAGCGGCGGATCGAATCCCGCCGACGCCTTCCGCGCCGTTCCATCAAACGACCACATATACCCGTAAAATCCGCCCGGCTTCACCCAATCAATCCGATTGGCCGGCGTCCAATGCCCCTCCTGATCGCTGGTTACCATCTGCCCATCAGGACCCAATCCCAAACCGTTTGGCGCACGAAAACCCGTGCACACGATCTCGGTGGTTTTGCCATCCGGGCTCACTTTAAGAATGGTCCCATGCTGCGGCACGACCGCCGGCAGCGCATGGCGTCCGCCCTTGGTGTAATAGAAGTTCCCCGCCGCGTCGGTCTGCAAATCCATCGCGAATTCGTGGAAGTGCTCGGTCACCTGGTGATCGTTGTTGAAGCTCTCGTAGAAATCGATTTCGCCATCTCCATTCAGATCGTGGAGGCGGGTGATCTGATCCCGGCAACACAGGTAAATTTGCTCGTTGCCCTGCGCATCAGGAACGATCTTCAATCCCAAAGGCTGAAACATTCCCGCCGCGATCCGCCTCCATTTGAGGTGATCGAGCTTTTCGTCAATCCCATCCACCGTCCAGACATCCCCATCCCAGGTGCACACCGCCGCACGATGCCCACCTTTGAAGAAATCAAAACCGCCGAGGCGCATCCGAGAATTCCAGGGATTCTCTACCGGCATCGGAAGCGTATCGATCACATAAGGCTTTGCCGCCGAGCTCAGGACGCCATGCGTTTCGATTTCCTGCGTCCATTTGGGTTCCCCGCCATGCGTGAGTCCCGACAAATCCTCGGCCGGCTTTGAAGATTGCGCCGCCTTCCCAAACGTCACCCATTCTTCGGGCCTATCGATCTGAGTCATCACGAGTTTGATCTTCACTGGAGCGGTTCCGGGCGGGATGTGAAGCCGAAGCTGTGATTGCGGCGTCAATTCCCATGTCATGGCGTTGGTAGCCCCCACCGCATACACCGCCAGCGGGCTAATGCCCTTCTTCACCGGGCCGGCCAGCGCACCCACCTCAACCGCGCTCAACGCCTTTGAATAGAGCTGGATCGGCCCTATCTGCCCGACAAACTTATTGGCCGCCCCCGTTGGGAAGTTTTCAACTCCAATTCCAAAACGCACTTTGCTGTCTGCCGGATCGGCGATCGGACGCAACGACGTCTGCCCATCGGCATCGCCATCCACATAGAGCCGGGCAGTTCCCCCGTCTCGCTGATAAGTCACGGCCACATGGTGCCATCGATCATCCGTGACTGGATGTGAAGCCGACACCGCGCCGACCCAGCCCACATCAAAAGTCAGCAGGCCGTTGCGGATGAAAAAAGCCTTCCCACCCGAAACCCATTTGCCGTCGGATGATTTCGAAAAAATCGTCCCATCGCCGGCGGTTTTGATCCACGCCGACCACGTGAAATCTGCTGACAGATCAATCCCGCTCGAATCAGTTACAATTCCAAAGTCGCCTCGCTTCAGCGCCAGCGATTCAACCCAATCGCCACGACCTTGCGAAACCGGCGTTCCCCCATGCAGTTCAACCGCATAGCGTTGCACCGTCGCCCGGCGTGCAGCGTCCCGTGCGCCTAGCGCCCATGAACACACCGGTTTCTCAACCGGCTGGGTTGTACGCGCGCTTTTCAGATCCGCACGACGAAACTCCCCAATCATCGCAATGGTCATATCAGCCGCACCACCGCTCGAGAGCACCCTGGGCCCATCGTGAATACCGCCGCCGCCCAGCGGATGCTCCGCCACCTGCAGCACAAGCTCTTTTTCGCTCGGCTCGATATTCAGCGTTCGCGTGAACACGCCACCCTCCCCACTTGCCTCCCATCCCGGCGAATCGAGCACCCCCACCCCGCCCACCGTGTACGACAACACAATTCGTTCCCCATGCACATAAAGCCCCCTGTACCTCGCCCAATCATGCGGCAACGGCCCATACCCCCGATGCTGCCATGACACCGGCTGCGGCAGGTAATCCGTCGATGTAAACTTCTCCCGCGGATCCTCAAAACTCCCGCCCTTCGCCCACCCCGGAATCATGCCATTGCCAAATACCTCATTCCCAACCACCTTGCTCCAGACCTGATGACTCCCATCAAACATCACATTGTGAAAATTGATCGATCCGCCCGTCCACCCGCACGAATACCGCAGCAAATCAGCATCAAACAGCACGTAAGCCGGCTTGTCCTTATTCACCCGAATCAAAATCCCCTTCGGCGTCATCCCTCGTTCGGGTAACGAGGATTCCACCGAAGCCGAGAAGTAAGGCCCCCGATCCATCGCCAGCCACGGCGTCTGGTCCGAAGGCGGGACATCCGCCCGGATCATGTAACCCCATGCCAGCACAACCAGCGCCGTCACCGCAATTGATCGACAAGTTGGACTTCGCATATGGGCTCGCAGGTTAGAAAGTTCGTAACCATAATCGACGCACGCGACTTTCACCGCCTGATGGGTACAATACTCTAAATGGAGGCAACCGTGCCGGCGGACTTGCAACTCTTGATCCAACAAATCGAGGAACTGTCGCCCGAGGAACTCAAGGCTCTTCGCCAGAGGATGGATGCCAAGGCTCCAGAGACTCCGGAAGACGCGTTTGACCGGAAACTTCGCGAAATGGGCCTGGTGAGTACCCCGCGGCTACCGCGCGATCCCAGCCGTCCGATCAATCCCACGCCTGTCGTTGTGCAGGGGAAGCCCCTATCTGAATCCTTGATCGAGGAGCGCCGCTAAGTGTCTGGCTATTTTCTGGACAGTAGCGCCGTACTCAAGCGCTACATGGCGGAAGCCGGAACTTCGTTCGTACAAGAGCTCTTCGACCCGGTCAGAGGCAACCGCATTGCAATCGCCGCAATCAGCGGTACTGAGATCGTCGCGGCGGTGGCGAGGAGGGCACGCGGCGGCGGTTTACTCGCGGTGAACGCATCGCGAATCATTCGCGACTTCCGTGCCGATTTTTCAACCGATTTCCGACTGATTGACATCACGACCTCATTACTCGCAACGTCAATGGACCTCGCGGAACGGCGCGCCCTCCGAGGCTATGATGCCGTACAGTTGGCGGCGGCACTGGCCGCATCTTCGGCTGCACAGTCGGCGGGCATGTCATTCACCCTCGTCTCCGCCGATCTGGAACTCAATGCCGCGGCCACGGCGGAAGGGCTGGCAGTGGAAGACCCCAACAACCATCCATAACGCTCACCATGCCAACGAACTTTCGTACAGGGCATTTGCGTGACAATCCTGAATTTGAAATTGCCTTTCGATAGCCAACCGCATCATTCGATGAAAAGCGCCGCCGACACGGCGAAGTATTTGGCGAGCTTGAGGATTTGGCCCTTGCTCATCGCCCGCTTGTTATGAAGGATAAGTGACGCGTTGGGCTGGCTGCCGATCGCGCGGCCCAGATCGTTGACGCTCATGTCCCGTTCTTCCATGAGGAATTTGAGCCGGTCAAGCGGCGTGAGTTTGGGAAGCACCGAATCCCGGCGACCCTGCTCAAATCGCCGGGCCAGCACCCCGAGCGTCTCGACATAATCCCGCTCCCCAGCATCCATCTTGCTCTCCGGCTTGGACGGACACAGAAAAGGGGACATTCTTAATTATGGAGCAATGAGGTACGTCCCTTTTCTTTTCTCGACGGGCGGCGCGGTTCGCCGCCG
>DAIRGS010000122.1:0-19611 GCA_036794395.1 Tepidisphaeraceae bacterium
GGACGAGGGGCGCACTCCGATCACGGCGAAGCTGGTGGCGAATCTGCTGGAGCGAGCCGGGGCGGATCGAGTGGTGTCGGTCGATCTACACGCGGCCCAGGTACAGGGGTTTTTTGATATTCCGGTAGATCATTTGAGTGCGTCGCCGGTGTTGCTCAAGTGGTTTAAGAGTTTGGAATTGAGCAATCGGGTGTTCGTTTCGCCGGACGTGGGGAATGTAAAGCGGGCGCAGGTGTATGCGAATCTGCTGGGCGGGGAGATTTGCATCATCGACAAGCGGCGCGAGAGCGGCAGCAAGACGAAGGCGGCGCATATCATCGGCGACGTGCAGGATAAGAATGTGTTGATGGTCGACGACATGATTTCGACGGCCAGCACGGTGACCGAGGCTTGCCGGATTCTGCGGGATAATGGGGCGAGGGATATTTACATCGCGGCGACGCATGCGGTGTTTGCGCCGCCGGCGATGGAGCGGTTGTCGGGGGCGGCTTTTACGAAGCTGGCGGTGACGGACACGATTCCGCTAGGCACGCGGACGGAGCCGATCCAGGATCGGTTGCAGGTGCTGGGGGTGGCGGAGTTACTGGGGGAGGCGATTCATCGGATTCATCATAATGAGTCGGTGAGCGCGCTGTTTGATGGGAAGGGGAGGGCGGCCAGTGAGAATGGGTGAGGATGAGATGGAGATTGTGAGTGAATTTGAGATTTCAAATTTGAGATTTGAGATCTTTGATTTTAGATTTGAGATTGGTGAATTGAGATTAGGTTCGGCGATAGAAAAATCGACTACTGAATTGAGGAGCATTCGAAATGGCAACCCAAAGCGCACAGGTGACCGCGAAGCAACGAAAAGAACTTGGATCACGAGCCAACAAGCGGCTGCGCGATGCCGGCTTTGTTCCGGGGGTGGTGTATGGGCATAAGGAGGCGGTTATTCCCGTGACGCTCCAGAAGAAAGAGATCACGACGCACATCGGCCATGGCGCGCATGTGTTCGATCTGGCTTTGGATGGCAAGAGCGAGAAGGTGCTGGTCAAGGAAGTGCAGTACGATCATCTCGGGCTGGAGATTCTGCACGTGGACTTTGCCCGTGTGAGCCTGGATGAGAAGGTTGAGGTGACTGTGCCGCTCGAACTCAAGGGCGAGCCGAAGGGCGAGGCCGAGGGCGCGGTGCTTCAGCAGATCATCAGCGAGCTTGAGATCGAGTGTCTGGTGACGGATATCCCGGAAGTGATCCGGCACAATGTGTCGGACATGGAGAAGGATTCCGTGCTGCACATCAAGGACCTGAAGCTTCCGCCGGGCGTTCGAGTTTTGCAGGATGAGGATTTGATCGTTGCGACCGTGAAGGAAATCGCCGAGGCCGAGCCGACCGAGGTCGCCGAGAGCGCGACTGCCGAGCCGGAAGTCATTGGCCGCAAGGCTGAGGATGCGGCGGCCGAGGATGCGACGGAGAAGAAGTAATCGGGTTAGTTGTCAGTGGTCCGTTGTCAGTAGTTGGTCGAGATCGGACTGCGGCTTACAACTGACTACTGACAAATGACAACGGACCCGTGATATGAAGTTGATCGTTGGTCTGGGCAATCCCGGGCGGGAGTACGCCGGAACCCGGCACAACGTCGGGTTTGAGGTGCTGGACCGGCTTGCAGTGAAGATCGGGCTGGTGTCGGGTGCGACGGAATTTGATCGGGTTGCTCGGTCGAATTTCAATGGGCTGATGCTGCAGGGCCCGGTGAGTCTGGGCGGAGGCAAACAGGAGCGGTTTTTGCTGCTTAAGCCGCTGACGTTTATGAACCTCAGCGGCAAGTCGGTGCAGGCGGCGAAGGCGTTTTATCAGGTGCCGGATGAGGACCTGATGGTGGTGCTGGATGATCTGGCGCTGCCGTGCGGAAAAATTCGGATTCGTGCCAACGGCAGCTCGGGCGGGCATAACGGGCTGCGGGATATTGAGCGGGTCTTGGGCACGAGCAATTATGCCCGGCTGCGGGTTGGAATTGATGCCAAACCCGAGCGGGTGCCGCAGAAGGATTATGTGCTCGGGCGGTTTAGTGAGGAGCAGAGGAAGCTGGTAACGCCGGCGATTGAGCGAGCGGCGGAGGCGATTGTTTTGTGGGCCGAGCAGGGCGCTGTGGCGGCGATGAATCGGTTCAATGCTGAGGCGGGGGTGGATGGAGATCGAAAGGTTTGAAGAGTAATTGGAGAGGATTTGAGATTTGAAATTTCAGATTTGAAATCTCGGATTTGAGAATTTGAAATTCTGAAATATGAAATCTCTAATTTGAGATTTGAGATTCCAGATTGAGCGGAGCGAGAATTTGTGCGTGGCTCGTGTGAGCGGCGCAGTTTGATTTTCCCGGCGGCCGGGGGAGACCTCGGCCAAAACCCATGCTAGGGAGCAGGACTAATGGCAACGAAGAAACTGAATCAGTATGAGGCGATGTTCCTGTTCGGCCAGTCGGCCGCACAAGACCTCGATGGCGCGATCAATCAGGTTCGCCAGATGGTGGAGCGACACGGCGGCGAAGTGATGGTCCTCAAGAAGTGGGACGAGCGGAAGCTCGCTTACGAAATCAAGAAGCAGAAGCGCGGCACGTACGTGATCTGCTACTACCGCGGGCCTGGCGCGTCGGTCGGGTCGATCGAGCGCGATGTGAATTTGAGCGATATCGTGCTGCGCGTGCTGATTACGGATGCCGATCATTTGAATCAGCAGGAGATGGAAGCAGTCGAGCCGCAGCCGATCATCCGCGAAGAGCGGCCGAGCTGGGAACGGCCCGATGAGCGGTTCCGTCGCGATGACCGTCCGCGTGACGATCGCCCGCGGGATGATCGTCCACGCGATGACCGGGCACCGCGAGATGATCGTGCGGCTCGCCCGCGTCGGGATGATGCGCCGTTTGAGCCGGCTGCGGCGGATAAGGATTAAGCATCAATGGAAATTCCATGCCGCTTTCCGAGACGGATTCGGAAGGCAATGAGCAACGCGGACGGAGCCGAAGAACAGGCGACGCTATATGGCAAATTACAATCGCATCGTTCTCGTCGGGAACCTGACGCGCGACCCGCAGCTGAAGTATTTGCCGAATCAGACGCCGATCGTCGAGTTTGGCCTTGCCGTGAACCATAAATACCGGACACGGGACGGGCAGGATCGCGAAGAGGTCATGTTTGTCGACTGCTCGTGCTTCGGCAAAGGCGCTGAGGTCATCAACCAGTACTGCCAGAAGGGTAAACAGCTTCTGGTCGAGGGCCGGCTGAAGTACGACACCTGGGAAGACAAACAGGGCGGCGGCAAACGGAGCAAGCACAGCGTTTTTGTTGAGAACTTTCAATTGATGGGAAGCCGGGATGGTGGTGGCGGAGGCGGCGGCGGTGCGCCGCAGAACGCGTCGTACGATGATGCGGGTGGTGAAGCGCCCGCTCCCAGAGCGCCGCAGCGTGCTCCGCAATATCCGCCGCCGCAGCAAAATCGTCCGCCCCAGGCCCGACCGGCTCCTCAGCAGCCGGCGCCGCAGGCCGAAGCGCCTTATGGCGACGAACAACAATTCAGTGAGGACGACATTCCGTTCTAATCAGAGTCACTTTCAACTGACCACTGACCACTGACAACTGACAGACGACAAGTGACATAAGGACAACTGACATGCCAAACGTAAAATTACTCCTTCAGGAAAGCATTAAGAACGTCGGCCGGGTGGGCGACATTGTTGAGGTTTCGCCGGGCTACGCGCGCAACTATTTGGTTCCGCACGGGCTGGCGGTGCAGCCGACGCCGAACAACGTGAAGAAGGTGGAACTGCGGCGTAAGGAAATCGAGCGCCAGGAGCGCGAGCGTCGCGAGCAGCAAGAACGGATGATTCAGCAGTTGGCCGCGGTTGAGGTTCACCTCGAGCGCCGGGCTAATGAGCAGGGACATCTGTTCGGATCCGTGACAGCTACGGATGTTGCCAAGGGTCTTCAGGCCCAGGGCTTCAACGTGCTTCCGGAAGACATCAGCCTGCCGGGCCGACTGGATCGAATTGATACTTACACCGTCCGCGTGAAATTCGCCGAGGATCTGGCGACGGATCTGAAGGTGTGGGTCAATGCTGATCCGGACAGCAAGGCGGCGATTGAAGCGGCACGCAAGGCTCAGGATGCGGCTCCGGCGGAAGAGCATTCATAACGCTTGATTCACAATCTGCGCCATCCGTCCGTGGATGGCTGGTGAACAACCTGTACCCGCGCGAGCAAGGCTTGCGCGGGTACAGGTTTTTTGATTACAAGGTGCTTCGGACGACTTGCCATCTCGATGGGGAGGGCCGAGGCTCCTGCCGAGCGTGTTTTGAATGAGCTTCGGCTCGGCCGGAGCCTCGCCCTCCCAGGAGCGATTGGCGTTGCCGTTAAAGTACTCGCGCCAATGCTCTTGGCTAGTCGTGTTTGTTAAGCTATTGTTCGGCATCTAACCGGTAGAGGGGAAGGAGCCTCATGAGTCAGGTCATGGACGCATCGATCGCCCGGCAGTTTGATCGGCTGCCGCCGCACTCGATTCAGGCCGAGATGTGTTTGCTGGCATCGATGATGCTCGACAAGGAGATCGTCGGGGAAGTCGTGCAGATCGTTGACCGCGATTCCTTCTATCAGGCCGATCATCAGATCATTTACGACGTGCTGGTGAAGCTTTATGAGCAGAACCGGCCGATTGACGCTGTCATTCTTCGAGAAGAATTGGCCAAGCGGCAGATTCTCGATGAGGTGGGTGGGGTGCCGTACCTCATGCAGATTATTAACTCCGTTCCCTCGGCCGCCCACGGGGCTCACTACGGCAGCATCGTTCGGGAGAAGGCGCTGCTTCGTCAGCTCATTGCTGCCAGCAATGATATCCTTCGCGACGCCTATGCCCCTCACGAGCAGGCCGACCTGGTTCTGGACAAGGCCGAGAAGCGCATTTTTGAGATCGCGCAGAAGAAAGTCGGCGGGGCGATTACGAAAATGGAGGACGTGCTGCACGAAGTTTTCGAGATGATCGAAAACCGCGGGCAGCGCGGCATCGAGACCGGGTTTTTTGAACTCGACGACATGATGAACGGGCTACAGAACGGGGAGATGGTGATCGTGGCGGCCAGGCCGTCGATGGGTAAAACCGCATTTGCAATGAACGTGATCGAGCATATTTCCGCCGACAACCGGCTGCCGTGCGCGGTGTTCTCGCTTGAAATGAGCAAGCAACAGCTTGCACAGCGATTGCTGTGCAGCCGGGGGCAGATTGATGCTCATAAGCTTCGCAAGGGGCTGCTTCAGTCGCATGAATATGCGCATCTGGCGAACGTGGTGGGGGAGTTGGCCAAGGCGCCGATCTGGGTGGATGACTCGCCGGGACTGACGCCGCTCGAACTTCGGGCCAAGGCCCGTCGGCTCAAGCTTCAGCATGACATCAAGTGCATCATGATCGATTACATGCAGTTGATGGATAACCCGGGCGTGGAGAGCCGGCAGCAGCAGATCAGCGAGATTTCGCGGGCGATTAAGTCTGTAGCTCGTGAGCTGTGCATTCCGGTGATTGCGCTTTCGCAACTGAATCGTCAGTCGGAAGGTCGCGACGGCCACCGGCCGCGAATGAGCGACCTTCGCGAGTCCGGGAGTATCGAGCAGGATGCGGACGTGATTATGCTTTTGCATCGCGAGGACTATTACCGGATGAGCGAGCCGGATTTTCAGCCGGACAACATCGCGGAGATCATCATCGCCAAGCAGCGTAACGGGCCGACGGGGACGGTGAAGCTAACATTCTTGAACAAGGCGACGCGGTTTGAGAATCTTTCGACGCAGAATGATCCGTTTGCGTAGGGGACGTAATTTGATCGTGACGGGTTTCAGATTTGTTTACTCGTTGGAAAGGATGTAGAGTTCCAGGCCGAGCCGGCCCAACTCTGTGCTGAGCAACGGAGGTAGATGAAAGTCCATCTGATCCGAGTCAATCCAGAGGTTTACGATGACCCAGGGATTCAGGCCCGCTGAGCGCGTGGCGTTTATTTCTTCGGAGGATATTTGGGACAGCCACACTGCAAAGTCCAGTAGGCATGCGTTAATTGCTCTCTCAAAGTCATCGTGCGCCTCCGGGCGCTCCGAAGGGTCGCCAAATTCTTTCAGCCCGAGCCTCGCGACGTGATATGGCAGTTTCTGCGATCCAAGGGTGACGGTAGATCGTTCTCGCGCGATTGGAGTATCGGAATAGTACGACAGCACAATTTTGAAATGGGTGGCCGCCATAATCGTTCCAACGCCGAAAGCGCAGGTCCCCTCAACCGGTGTTAGTGTTGTCTCCACTGATGCTGACGTGACGCTCGAAAGGCTGCCGACGAATTCCGCAGTCTCCGGGGTTGTGAGACCGTTTTCGAGCTATTTACGTGATTGCCGTGCTTCAGCCAATCGATTGACGAACTGTGCATGTTCGTTGCTGTCCAGTCCCAGCTGTAAGGTGCCCATAAGTCGGTGGTAATCCTTGGCAAAAAAGGCCTGCGAGTTGATCCAGAATCCGGGGAAAGTCCGCACACGGATGATCCCATCGCCCTCAATTGGGAGTTCCTTCTCGGCGACGAGATCGAAATGGTGAAATCGCTTTTGGCCGGGCAATACAACCAGATACTCGCGTACGCCGTACCGCGTGTAGTCATCGCGCTTGGCATTCAGATCAAGCGCATGGCTGCTGTGTGCGATTTCGGCGACAAATTCCGGTGAGCCAACGATGTAATCCTTGCGGCTGGTTGAGGACTGGCCCCCGTACTCGGGCAGAATTCGAAGTAGCAGATCGGGCTGGGGTTCGCTGTCCTCACCAAGGATGACTGTGGTATTATCCCCGCCCTGAACTCCGGGGGTGTTCAATTCGAATGCCGCGAACAACATGCCCAGGTGCAGGTGGCCGTTACCGTGAGTGAGGCGCAGGGGTGAGGCCACGTAGACTGTTCCTCCGATGAGTTCGGCCTTGATATGGCGCGGTGTTTTCTCGTAGATCCGATGAAACTCTTCACGAGTCATTCGATCACCAGATTGTAATTCGGTAAGTTCCGATAGATCGAGCATCGATTGGGGGACGACGGACATATACCGGCTCCTAAGCGCTGCCCGATTATACCATCTTACATCAACCACTTCATGAAATGCTGAGCGAGCCAGAGTGTGATGAAGAACCCGCCGCAGTCGGTGAAGGTGGTGGCGAAGATGGTGGAGGATTGGGCAGGGTCGAAGCCGAAGCGTTTCATGGCGAAGGGGATGAGCACGCCGGTGACGCAGGCGTTGATGTGATTGAAGAGCAGGGCGAGGAAAATGATCAGGCCCAGGATGACGGGATGCGAGGCGTGGCCGAAGATGCCGAGGACTGCGAAGAACCAGCAGGTGAGACCGATGGAGAGCCCTTCCATGAGGCCGACGAGGAACTCGCGATGGAGCACCTGGCCGATGAGCTTGGGGGCGGATTCGCCCAGGGCGATGCCGCGGATGGAGACGGCCAGCGCCTGAGCGCCGGCGTTTCCGCCCATGCCCGAAACGATTGATTGCCAGGCCGCGATGATCGGCAGAGCAGTGATCACGGAATCAAATCGCGAGATGACCCAAGCCGCCAGGAACGCGGTGCCGAGATTCACTTCCAGCCACCAGAAGCGTTTTTTGAAGCTGAATGTCCAGGGGCTGAGCAGGCGTTCTTCAGCACCGGCGCCGAACATCTTTTGCAGGTCTTCGGTGGCTTCTTCTTCCAATACATCGGCTACGTCATCGGCGGTGACGATGCCGATGAGGCGGTTGCGGATATCGACCACCGGCATGGCCAGATAATTATTTCGGCGCATGATTCGGGCGACTTCTTCCTGATCCATGTCGACCGGCACGCTGGCCACTTCGGTACGCATGATTTTGGACAGCGGCCGTTCCGGGCGGGCCAGGATCAGGTCGCGCATGGACAGTACGCCGACCAGGTGCTTGCGCTGATCGACGACGTACACATAAAACATCTGCTCGAGTTCTTCGCTTAGGCGGCGGAGCTCTTCGACGGCCTGCTGAACGGTGTAGCCTTCCTGAAGCGCGGTCACCTCGGGCGACATGATGCCGCCGGCGGTGTCGGGAGGATATTTTTCGAGCTGGCGGACTTCCTCGGCTTCCTCCGGCTCCATTTCACCGACGATGGCGTCGTGGAGTTGGCGGGGCAGGTGTTCGAGGATGTCGACTGCGTCGTCGGGGGCCATTGCGGAAATGACCATGGAGGCTTCGGGCGGCTTCATTCCGCCAACCACCTGCGCGGCGTGGGCCGGGTCCATCTCCGAGAGGATTCGAGCCGCGGTGTTTGGGTCGAGGTATTCGGCGACATCGGCTGCCTGGGCGACGGTGAGGCCGCCGAGAACGTCGGCGCCATCAGCGGAGGGGATTTCCTCTATGCGTGAAGCGACCGCGTCGGACTTATCCGAGGCGGCATGCGCCAGATCAATCGCCGATTGAGGGTTGACCGACTCATCTTCGATTTCAGGCGTTTGTTGTTCGCTCATGCTGTTCACGATTCATCATATCGACCGCTGCCGGGCGATCGGCCAGCAGGATCAAATGAAATGCTGTTGAATCTTGTGTCGAATCGGTGATCGATGGAAAGCCATGCCCGATAACTTAATGAGCGTGCGCGATTCCGCGCCATATGTGCAGCCCTTCAGGCTGCATGTGCAGGCCTGGAGGCCGGCACCACAATACACGAATCGCGCATAGTCATTTTAGTCGTCGCAGTCGTCTTTAAAGGTTCTTAATCGAGAGATGCGTACCAGAACAGGGTCGCCGCCTCTTTGACCAGATCGTGATTGGTATGCCGTCGCACGTCCAGGCCCGAAAGATCGAAGCCGCTCTTGGCTAGAAACTGCGCGGCGGGAAAATTATTGGTTCGGGTTTGAGCCGAGACGGCCCGCATTTCCCGGCTTCGCGATTCGGCGATGACCTGGTAAATCATCGCCGAGCCCAGTCCCTGGCGGCGGTGCTCGAAATCAATCCGCAGGTCGATCACCTGCATCGTTTGATGCTCCGGATCGAGACGCGCGATCAAGGTCGCGATATTGATCTGTTCATGCTCGGCTAATAAAGCGATGCCTTCTTCGGCGCCGGCCACCAGCTGCTTCATCAGGAACGAAACCTCATCAGTCGGTTGATTTCGATCGATACGTTTTTCCCGCAGGGGTCGTTCCTGGAGCTTCCAGCTGATGGCCAGGCCTTCGCCGGCATGATCGACGTGCAGGTAACTTGATGATTCAATGGTCCCGTCGATGTCGATCAGGCGGTCGAGATCGGGCGGACGGATGGCACGGATTTCCATCGGCTCAGAATACCAATCGTTCGCCGTCAACCCAACCTGTTTCATTCACGGTATACTCGGCAGCTGACCATGGCCGCCGACTTTTTTCAATTCCGACAGCAACTTCAAAAGCCGCGAGCGGCTTCGAAGCCTGTCATGAAGACCGATGCGGGCGCCGCAGGCGCGCTGACGGTTTCGCAATTGACCGAGCAGATCAAGCAGGTCGTTGGAGCCGGGCTCCCGGCAAGCCTTTTGGTGCGGGGGGAAGTCAGCAACCTGAATCGGAACAAGGCTTCGGGACATATCTATTTTACGCTTAAGGACGCGGACGCGTGCCTGGACTGCGTCATGTATCGCAGTGACGCCGAGCGGCTTAAGTTTGAGCCGGCGGTGGGCATGGAGCTGCTGGCCAATGGGCGGATTGGCGTGTATCCGTCGCGAGGGCGGTATCAGCTTTATGCCAGTTCGCTTCGTCCGATTGGGCAGGGGGCGTTGGAACTGGCGTTCAGGCAGGTGAAGGCAAAGCTGGAGGCGGAAGGGCTTTTCGATGCAGGCCGGAAGAAGGCGATTCCGAACTATCCGTTGCGAATCGTGTTGATCACGAGCCGTGGTGCGGCGGCGCTCCAGGACATGCTGAAGGTGCTTAGGCGGTTTTCGTGGTTGAAGATCAGACTCTATCCGGTGCCTGTGCAGGGGGAGGGATCGGCCCAGAAAATTGCCGTGGCGATTCGACACGTGAATCAGGCCATCGAAGACGTGGGCGGGACGGATGTGATCCTGCTGGGAAGGGGCGGGGGGTCGTTGGAAGATTTGTGGGCTTTCAATGAAGAAATCGTGGCCCGCGCGGTGGCCGAGTCGAAGATTCCGGTCGTGACCGGCATCGGCCATGAAGTGGACGTCAGCATTGCGGATCTGGCCGCCGATTATCACGCGCACACGCCGACCGAGGCGGCGCAGGTCATTACCGCGAATTGGCGGCTAGCGGGCGATCATCTGGATGGGTCTTCGCACAGCTTGCGGCGGGCGCTGCGCGTTGTCGTTACCGACGTTCGCCAGCGGTTGGAAATGGTCGAGCGGCATGAGGCGTTCCGCCGGCCAAAAGATCGGATCGATGCGCTGCGGCAGCGATTGGATGATCGGCACTATTTGCTCGTTAAAGGACAGGATCGAATTCTGCGGACGGCGCGCGATCGGCTGCAAGCGGCGGGGCATGGGTTGGAGCGATATTTACCGGGAGCGTTGCTTCGCCTTGCCGGGGTGGTTGGCGAGCGCCGCCGACGGTTGGACCAGGCTTTCGCGCAGAGACTGCGAACGTCGAATCAGCGGCTGATTGGCTTGCATGCATCGCTTCAGGCGGCACATCCGCGGGTGGCGCTGCGATTGGCCGCACAAAGGCTGGATGTTGCCGGGACCGGATTGGCGCGGGCATGGCGGGGTAGCCAGCAGACAACCGCGGCCCGATTGGAAGCAACGGCTCGGCAGCTTGAAGCGGTGAGCCCCCAGGCGGTGTTACGTCGGGGATATACGATTACGTCGCGAAAGAAGGATGGAGCGCCGCTTCGAAGTGCGGCGGAACTGAAGCCGGGCGATAAAATCGTTACGCGCTTTGCCGATGGGCAGACTGAATCGGTGGTTGAGGACACGAAGCAGTTGTCGTTGTTCGATTGATTAGTTGTGCAGGTTCAGATCGACTTTAATCCCCGTAAAAACTAAAGCCCGGACACCGAAGTGTCCGGGCTTCACTGATGCAAGGTTTCAGGACGGATTACTGTGCGATTCGCATTGATGCGCCGTTGGCGCGATATCCATGCACATTAGCGCTGGCGGGGGCCTGAACCTTGCGATGAAGCGTATGCTCGATGATCTCCAGGCGGCGGGTGATCTCGACCATGTCCTGGGGTCGCTTCGAGGGGCTGGTTCGCACGCATTCCATAACGAAGTTCGACAGCGTTTCGGGAATGGTGGGAGTGATGTCCCGCGGGCTGGCCATCTGATCGTCAACCAAAAAGCTGTTATCCGTCTTCTTCAGATTGAAGAGGGTCGGCAGCTTACGGCCACACAGAGCCCAGTACATCGTTGCGCCGAAGTTGAATACGTCGGTCTGGAACGTGACGGGCTTGCACTTCACCTGCTCGGGGGCCATGTAATCGGGCGTGCCCTGGATGCGCTTCTTGACAGTGCCATTCTTGGCGGCTTGGCCAAGATCAATGACTTTTACTTGACCTTTGTTGTCTCTAAGGATGTTGTTTGGCTTTAGATCGCAATGCACCCAACCGGCATTGTGGAGGGCACCCAAGGCTTGGGCCGTCTGGATAAAGGCGGCAACCAGGTCGGTGAGGTTGCGAGGGACCTGCTGTTCGAAGGGGATGCCGTCGAAGAGCTCGAGGATCAGGGCGGCTTCAGTCACGCGGCGAAGCAGCGTGCGATTGGCCTTGTATTCGAGTGATCGACGCAGACCGGGATGGCTTACCTGACTACCGACCGTGAACTCGTTCTCGAGCTGCTCGATAAAACGATCATCTTTATCGTTTTTGCGAACGACGTGCTTAAGGGCCAGCAACTGGCTGGTCTTCGGGTCGGTCACGACGTAAATCAAGCTGCCGGCCCCTTGGCCGATCAGGTCGATTACATCGTAATCGAAGAGCTTCTTGGGAAGCCCGGGATCCAGTGCGGGGTCGATCATTGAAGTTGAACTCATTGCACTCATTACATCTCTCCCCATGTTCAAACGACGAATAGCGCGGCGAAACTCGGTCGGGTGACTGAAAAAGCGGCTTTTAAGAGCCTACATCTCTATATACGTGACAGACGGGCAACAGATTCCCTGAATAAACAAAAAATGTGCCGTTCGTGTCCAATAACGAGATAATCTGGCAAGCCGGCGCGGGTGGTGCATTTTTCTCTGCGAATGCCGTCATCTTTGACCGATTCATGGTACCTCATAATACTCGTGCAAAGATGAGATAACGATGAAAGCAACGAGCCACGCAGAAACTGCGTGGCTCGTGCACTATCCTGGAGTTGCGCGACTCTGGGCTATTTCTTCCAGACGCTCGATTTAAACGCCTTCAGGGCCTCTTTAAGCTGGGTTTCGAGCTCGGGAGACAGCTCTTTCTTATCTCTTAAGGTGTCCACCACGCCGCGATGCGAGGCATCAATATATTGAAGCATTGAATTCTGGAACTCCTGGACACGTGCGACGGGCACATCGTCCAGATAACCCTGGGTGCCGGCGTAGATCACGATCACTTCCTGCTCGACGGGCATCGGTTTGTATTGCGGCTGTTTGAGAAGTTCGACAAGCCTGGCACCGCGATCGAGCTGGGATTGAGTGGCTTTATCCAGTTCGGTGCCGAGCTGGGCGAAGGCTTCGAGCTCGCGGTAGGCCGCCAGATCAAGCTTCAGGGAGCCGGCAATCTTCTTCATCGCCTTGGTTTGGGCATTGCCGCCCACCCGGCTAACGCTGATGCCGACGTTGATGGCGGGGCGAACACCGGCGAAAAACAGATCGGGTTCCAAATAAATTTGACCGTCGGTAATGCTGATGACGTTGGTTGGAATGTAGGCCGACACTTCTCCCTCCTGGGTTTCGATAATCGGGAGGGCGGTCAGCGATCCACCGCCGTGAGCGTCGCTGAGCTTGACGGCTCGTTCGAGCAAGCGGCTGTGGAGATAAAAAACATCGCCCGGATAGGCTTCGCGACCCGGTGGGCGGCGGAGCAGGAGCGAAAGCTGACGATACGCCGCGGCCTGTTTTGACAGGTCGTCGTACACGCACAGCGTCGCTTCGCCCTTCCACATGAAGTACTCGGCCATCGCGCAGCCGGCGTAAGGGGCAATGTATTGCAATGGGGCAGGGTCGGCGGCGCTGGCGACCACCACAGTGGTATATTCCATCGCGCCTTTGGCTTTAAGCACTTCAACGATGCCGGCGACCGTCGATTCCTTGCTGCCGATGGCCACGTAGAAGCACTTAACGCCCATGCCTTTTTGATTGATGATGGTGTCGATGGCGATGGCGGTTTTGCCGGTCTTGCGGTCGCCGATGATCAGCTCGCGCTGGCCGCGACCAATCGGGATCATGCTGTCGACGGCCTTGATGCCGGTCAGCATGGGCTCGGTCACGGGCTTTCGATCGGCGATTCCGGGGGCGATGATGTCGAGCCGGCGGGTCTGGGTGGTGTTGATCGGCGGGCCGCCGTCGATCGGAACGCCCAGCGGACTGAGCACGCGCCCAATCACTGCGTCACCGACCGGCACCTCGAGCAATCGCCCGGTGGACTTGACGATGTCGCCCTCCTTGATCTTCAGGTAGTTGCCGAAGATCACAGCGCCGATCGAGTCTTCTTCAAGGTTAAAGACCTGGCCCATCGTGCCGTTCGCAAACTCGAGCAGCTCGCCGGCCATTGCATTGCGCAGGCCGTAAATGCGGGCGATGCCGTCGCCGACTTCGATGACGGTGCCCACTTCGGACACCTCCACCTGCTGTTTGAACTCAGCGATCTCGTTTTTCAGGATGCTGGTGATTTCCGCTACGTTGATGGCCATCGTTTATCCTTTGTGCCGATTCTAAATCCGATTCACCGCGGAGACGCAGAGGACGCAGGGACGAAAGAAAAAGCGAGTCATTGTCCTGTCCGCGTTTTGCGCCGCTTAGATTATCTTTTAGTTCCTTCTCGGTTCTTTCTCTGCGTTCTCCGCGACTTCGCGGCGAACCCACTTGTGGTCTACTTCTGCCGTGCTGCCAGGAGTTGACGGCGGATGGCCCGCAACTGGGCCTTCACGCTGGCATCCAGCAGGCGGTCTTCAATTCGAAGCACCAGCCCGCCGATGATCGATGCATCAACGTACTGATGAATGACGACTTCGCGTTTAAGCGCCGCGCCCACGCGTTGGCGAACTTGCTCCAATTGATCGGGCGATAGCTTCTCTGCCACGATCACGTCTGCTTCGATGATTCCCTGCTGCTGCTGAAGCAGATCGGTGTAAGCGTTTACGACCTGATGCAGGATGCCGAGCCGGCCTTTGCGGTTCATGACCAGGAGGGAGTTCAGGGTCAACTCAGACACGCGGCCGCGAAACGCATTGTCCACAACCTTCCCGCGTTCGACTTCGCCGATCGCGGGGCTGGCCAGGAAGTTGAGCAGGTCGGGATTCTCGTCGACGATCCTCGACAAATCCGTCAGCTCCTGGCCAATTTCCACGGCTTTATTCTGGGCCGTGGCCAGTTCGAGAATGGACCGTGCATATGCCACGGCAAGGGGGGTTGTGTGAATTTCTTTAGCCATCGTTCCGCCGTTCGGATTTTGAATCTCAAATTTCGGGTTTCAGATTTGAGATCTCAAATTTCCGATCTCAGGTCTCAGATTTCAGATATCAGATTTGAGATCTCAGAATTCGCGATTTCAAATCTGAAATTTCAAATTCCAAATTTGGAATTCCAGATCGGTTTTACCTCGCTCCAACGGTCTGCAATTCCGCGAGACTTTGATTGACCAGGTCGCGTTGATCGTCGGCATTGAGATTTCGCCGCAGGATTTTCTCGGCCACCCGGGTCGCCAGATCGGCGGTCTGCTGATAGATCTCGGTCAGGGCTTGCTCGCGAGCGGCTTCGATGTCGCGGGTGGCGCGTTCCTTGATCTCTTCCGACTCGCTCTGCGCCCGTGCTCGAATCGACGTGGCGAGCTGCTCGGCATCGACGGTGGCTTTGGCGAGGATATCACGGACTTTCTGCTCGGCGGTGGCAAGCTGGCGGTTGTAGTCGGCCAGCGAAGCCTCCGCTTTGGTTCGAGCCGCCTCGGCCTGGGCAATATCGGCGCGAATGCGGTCTTCACGGCCCTTGAGGCCCTTTAGCACGTTTTTCCAGGCGGTGCGGTACAGGATGGTCGCCATCACAATGAAGATGACCAGCACCCAGACGATCGACGTCACGTCCGGGTCGAGAAGCCCGGGCTGGGCCGCCTCGCTGGCGGGGTGTCCTGCGTCTTCAGCCAGCGCCGCTGCCGCGAGCAGCAAGACTGCCGAAACCATTGCGATCTTTCCAGGGATTTTCGTCAGCATGTCGCCAACCTTACGTGCGGGTAAAAAAGCCATTCGCCGGGGTTTCCCCCGGCGATTGGAATTCAGCTAAACAATTTATTGACCAGCAGGAATGCAATGATGATCGCCGTGAACGCCACGCCTTCAACCAGCGCGGCCGCGATGATCATGTTCGCGCCGATCTTGCCGCTGGCCTCGGGCTGACGGGCAATGCCCTCAACCGCCTGGCCACCGATCTGACCGATGCCACGGCCGGCGCCGAGCACGGCCAGGCCCATGCCGATCGCCGCACCGGCAATCGCAAGACCCTTGTCCATGCTCACGTCTGCCAGAGGCAGCAAAAGTGAAGAAATCATACCAACGCTCCTTCGGGCCGAAGCCCGATGTTTGCATCGCCCTGACGCCCAAAATAGGGTCGGGCCGGACGACGCGTGATGTATGTGCCGAACTTGGTTTTTGGGACGTCAGGGGTCGGCAACCCTGGCGAGGTTCGTTGGACGCGGTCGCACGCGGCTTGGCGCGTCGTTACTGTTTTTAATGTTCCGGCGCCACCGCGCTGGCCAGGAAGAGCGTTGTCAGAACCGTGAAGATGTACGCCTGAAGCAACGCCACCAGGATTTCAAGTAATTGAATGCCAAGGTCCAGCAGCCCAATGGGGATACCGACCGCCACCTGCATACCCAGCTTGGGAACCATCACGATCAGGCTAATCAAAACCGCCAACAGGATGTGGCCGGCAACCATGTTCCCGAACAAACGCATGCAAAGCGCGAACGGCTTAATCACCGCACCCAGCAACTCAAGCGGAAGGAGGATCGCGAACATCGGAATGTCCGCGAGCCACATCACCTTCGATTCGCCCGCTTTGGGCTTAAAGGGGTGCGGGGCGAAGTTCCACAAGTACAGCGGAATGGCGATGATGATCGCCAGCACCGGCGACATGGGCTCATCATGCTCCTCGCCGTTTCCAGCGTAATGCGAGGGATGCCCATCCTCGTAATGGCCGGTCGGATCGCCCAGGGCTTGAAGATTCGAGGGAACCTCGGCGGTTGGATCTCCATCGGCCGGCGACCCATGCCCGCCGTGGTCGTGATGCCAATATGTGCCGTTCATCAGCGCCCGGGCGACGTTATCGATCCCGTGGACGTGAATGAAAAAGAACGCGCACACTGCCAGGGCGATCGTTGTCGAGATACCGCCGGTCGGTGGTCCGCCAAAATGCGTCAGGTGGCCGGCAGTGATTGCTTCGAAGATCGCCGGAAATGGAATGCAACCCAGCACGTTGCAAAACAGGATGAAGAAGAACAAAGACCACAAAAAGGGAGCGAACTTGTCTGTATACTCCTTCAGGGCCGGGCGGAATACTTCGATCCGCAGGAACTCCAAGATGGATTCAAACAGGTTCTTAGCCCCTGAGGGAGCGCCGCTTTCGGGTTTGGCGAACAGCCGTGGGAAGATCAGCAGCATCAGCAGCGCCACGAACAGCGCCATGAGCATATGGTTAGTGAGAGCGAAACGCCCCACGTGGAAATAGGTGTGGGGCAGCACTTCTTCCAGAGGGTCCGACATTGCAAGAAGCATTTGCATGATCGTCGTAGCCTTCTAATTCGCAGACAACTGTCCAGGTTCCACCGGCGGGTGGCTGGGTTCCACCGGCGAGCGAAATAACCGAATGAAAACGATGCACAATCCACTCAGGGTGATCCAGTACGATCCCAGCAGCCAGAAGACAAACGAGCCGCCAAGCTTCAAACCGAAGACCGCGACGGCTCCGAGAATGACCGCGGCCAACAAGTGCAGCACGGTTCCGGCAAAAGCCCGTTGAAAAATCTCCGCCGGGTTTTTGCTGACACTCAACACGATCGGCAGCAGCGCCACTTCCGCGGCGACCAACCCAATCGCCGCCGCGATGAGGATCGAGGACAGATGCGGGTTCAGCCCCAACACCTTGGCTGTCACGACGGCAATCGCCGTTGCCAGTGCCAGCATGATCGGATTGATGAGCATCGCACTACGCAAGAGGACTATTCCTTATTCATGCGGTTGGCGTCCTTGATGAGCAAATACATCCCGGCCGCACCGCCGACAAACAGGCCAATCAGCAGGCCCCAGGGGTCGGAACCATGGTGTTTGTCCCACCAATGTCCGATGGCTGTTCCCAGCCCCATGCCGACCACGATTTCCAGTCCGTGGCCGATACCCCGACCCCAACCGCGGTCATCGTCGGCCATCGTGACTCCCACGGCGACATTCAAAAATGCGCCGCTTTCGGACTTCGTGCATTTTTGCACAAAGTCGTTTCAAATGCCATAACCGCTGCATCCGCCAGCGGGCCGACAACTTAGTGGCAAGTGGCAAATGCGTCAAGCGGATCACGAAGGCTGGAAAAGCGCCGCGTTATCCCGGCTATCTTCCCTTGTAAACCAGCACCGGCCGCAGCCGCCGAACGACGCGTGTCAGCTCTGCCTCGGCCCTCAAAACTGCCCGGACATCCTTGTATGCCGCCGGCGATTCTTCCGGCAGCGAGCGGATGATCCTGGGATCAAAATGCACGCGCTGCAACGCGTTTCGAACGTCGCCAGTGTTGATCTTACGGCATGCCTCCATCCGGCTCATCGCCCGGCCGGCGCCGTGCGAGGTTGATCGCAAGGATTCGGCATTCCCCCGGCCCGTGACGTGGAAGCTCTCGGTGCCCATTGAGCCGGGAATCGCGCCAGACTCCCCCTCCTGCGCCGACATCGCGCCTTTTCGATGCACCCACATCTCGCGCCCAAAATGCGTCTCGCGACGGACATGATTGTGATCGCAATCGAAGTACGACGCCCAATCGGCTTTCGCGCCGATCAAATTGCGCGACAACTCCACTGATGCATCGATCATGGCCCGCCGACTGGCTTTGGCGTAGGCGCGGGCCCAATCCGCGTCGGCCAGGTACGCCGCGCCGGCTTCGCTCTGGGCATCGAGGAAGCGAAGGGAGTTCTTGGAGCCGACAACTTGGGCCTCGTGAAAATCTCGGACCGCCTGGCCGATCGCCCGGGAACCGCTGTGCACCATGAGCCACAGGCGATCTTCATCATCATGCTGGAACTCCAGGAAATGATTGCCGCGGCCCAGCGTGCCAAATTGCACGCTCCCGTCGCGGCGGCGAATTATCTCGAGCCGGTCATTGCTGAGCGATCGCGATGTCAGCGCCTCGGGAAGCGAGCCGTGATGATGCCGATAAGCAGGGACGGCTCCGCGCAGCTTTTCCAAAAGATCCTGGGCGACGCGCGGGTTGCGGAGGGCGTCGGCTTGCGCTTCAAACCCGACCACCGCGATCCCGCAGCCGATATCGCTTCCCACGGCGGCTGGATAAACCAGATGGTTGGTTGCGACGACGGTTCCCACGCAGACTTCCCGAGCCAAATGCACATCAGGCATCACCGCGATGTGCTGGACATCGTCAGCCCGCGCGAGGCGCTCGATTGCCAGCCGGACATCTCGTGCCAGCGGCTCGGCCAGCCACATTTTTACGTTTGCGCTCCTGGTTTTTTTCACGATTGCGCCTCCCTTCCAAACAGGAGGTGAAATGTGAGCTCCGGGGCGCGCTTCCGGGTGATCGCTGCGGCCACCTGTGCGCGCAGATACTTCTCGACGCGCGAAAGGCGTTCGAGAATCTCCGGCGCATCGCCTGGCCCGCGCGGGCTGGTCAGCCGGACCAGCAACCGGCTTGCATTGGGCGCAGGCAATACGCTCTCGACCGTCAATTCCTGCAACAACGAATCGCCCAGATCTCCAGGGATCGCATACATCAGCGCCCGCTGCGCCTGACGGCACAGTTGTTGATCTTTCCTCTGATGCTTCGAATCCAAACCAGAACCATCCCCGCCCGCATCGCGCGAGCGGCGTCGACTGCCATGAGATTTCATCACGTGCTCCAGAACAGCGCGCAGCAAAACCGCTTCGCGCTATCGCAATTCAATGTTCAATGGGAATGACGCAGAGGAACCCGCACCGACGGATTAGGCCGCCAGGAGGCTCAACTGAAAGACGTGATGTGCAATAGTTCGCATGACTGGCCTCGCTCTCGTCAAAATCGAATCTTGAATATAACGGCCAAATGCGAGCAATGCACGTGAAATCGTGGGGACTTCATTACGGAAGAAAATGTAGGCATAGAGGTAGCAGAGAAGAATTTTTAACCACAGATTGCGCAGATGCTCGCAGATTAAGAAAGACCTGCATTCATCTGCGTAAATCTGCGCAATCTGTGTTGCAGCCCACAAGGCTGCGTGTCC
>DAIRGS010000123.1:0-19562 GCA_036794395.1 Tepidisphaeraceae bacterium
GGGGAAGCGAGCGGAATTGGCGACTGCCCGCGAGTGGGTAGGGAGGGGGTTGTTTGGGTTCCTAATTCCCTTGCAAGGCTGTGGTCTCGCAGGCCCCCTCCCTAACCCTCCCCCGGCGTACCGGTGGAGGGAGAAGAGGCTCGCCTAAAGTGTCACGGACCCCGCTGATTGGCTCTTCGGTTTTCTGAACGTCCAATTCAATCACGGAATTTGTAGAATGATCCGGCCCATGCGCCGCTTCATCTTCACATTCCTGGCCGCGATTTCATTCCTTGTATTCATCCCCAGTTTTCTCGATGCACTCCCGGCCGACCACTCCGGCGGTGGAATGCATTGGGATATAGACGCCCAGCAATGGTTGCCCTACCCGCCCGAAACTGCGCGCGAACGACGGCATCGCATCGCCCGGGACGCCACCCTGATCCCCACGACTGGCGCAATTGTCCTCATCTGGCTGACGCAATTCCTCAAAAAGCAAATCGCCCGCGATCGCCAGTGGCGCACTGAAAACCAATCCTACGGCTCCGACGCAACACTCAATCCGGCTCACCTCCCCATGTGTGACACGCCCATCCCACTGGCATACCATAGCGGCCCGCTCGCTCGCCGCCGAAACTTCAGTCCCGGCGCCTCGGCAATCATTCTCCTGCTCATCTTCGTCCCCATCTGCACAGTCGTCGTCTACTTCCTCCTCATCGTGGTGTTTTTCTGGATTTGGCCGCCGGCGATCTGAACCCCCAGGCGTCGGCCTTGATGTCGCCTCCCCGAAGATGAGGCTCGCTGAGACTGCTTTGAGGCGCGCCTCACGGCCGTGCGGCGCGCCTCATTTCGGCTGTAAGCAGCCCTTAATTGCCGCATTACAAATCAATCCATAAGCCTATTTATATTAGCCTCTTAGGGGAAAACGCGATTTTTATACAGTGCCCCGTAATGAGGCGCGCTGAGACGTTTTGGGGCGCGCCGCGGGCAGGGTGGGGCGCGCCTCATTCTTTTCGGCCGTCGTCCCGCTCTTCCATTCCGCGGCTCCCCGATGCAGATTATCCCCGCAATGTCAGAGCTCATCACCATCGACGGCGCTCAGGGTGAAGGCGGCGGACAGATCCTTCGGTCCTCGCTCGCCCTCGCGGCCATCACCGGCAAGCCCTTCCGCATTCAGCGCATCCGCGCTAATCGCCCCAAGCCAGGCCTGATGCGCCAGCATCTCACGGCAGTCACCTCCGCCGCCGCGATTTGCGGCGCGCGGGTTGATGGCGCCGAGATTGGCTCACGCGATCTGACATTTCACCCCGGCAAAGTACAGGCGGGCGATTACACTTTTTCCGTCGGCTCCGCCGGCAGCACCACGCTGGTCTTTCAAACGGTCTTGCCGCCTTTGATGCTGGCCGGTGCCCCCTCGACCCTTACGCTCGAAGGCGGCACGCACAACATCCACGCCCCGCCGCTGGATTTTCTGGAGCAGGCGTTTCTTCCGCTTGTGAATCGGATGGGGCCGACGATATCCGTGACACTCGAACGCGCCGGATTCTACCCGGCAGGCGGGGGCCGGTTTTTGGCGACCGTCGACCCAGCGGCAACTCTCAATCCACTTATCCTTCTTGCACGCGGGCCCAGCGGCCGGCGATCGTGCAGAGCCATCGTCGCGGGCTTGCCGGGTGAAATCGCGATCCGAGAATTGGATATCGTGCGCAAAGCAATGGGCTGGCCCCCCGAAAGCTTTTCGATTCGCCAGCTCCCCGACGACCAGGGTCCTGGAAACGTCGTCAGCATCGAAACCCACTTCGAAAACGTCACCGAAGTCTTCACCGGGTTCGGCCAACGCGGCGTGCGCGCCGAAGCCGTCGCCGACGCCGCCCTTCAGGAAACCAAACGCTATCTCGCCAGCCAAGCCCCCGTCGGCGAGCACCTGGCCGACCAGCTCGTTCTCCCCTTCGCCCTCGCCCAAAGCGGATCATTCGCAACTCACGCCCTCTCCGATCACCTGACAACTAATATCGATGTTGTGCGTCGCTTCCTGGACATCCCGATCGAAGTTCACAAAGCCACCCAGGATACCTGGACAGTTCGGTTTGGCCGGTAGCACTGCATGGGTCCGTTCTGCCGTGATGAGGTCACGGGTGCCGCGGATAAAGAGAAGATTGCTTCTTTCTACCGATCGGCGGCATCCGTGAAATCCGCCGTTTCTATCTCCCAATGTTAAGCCATATATAAACCTCAATCCGTCAAGCGCGCCTCCGTGTTCTCTGTGCCTCCGTGGTGAATCGCGTGACGCTCGGCAATGGCGAACGCGTCGCCGGCAGCGCGGTCGTCATCGCGGCGGAGTTGCCTGAAGCGCATCGACTGATTGGCACGGATTTGAACTCGGGAACCGGATCCCCCCGCACCGCGCTCACACTTTACTTCGCGGCTGAACAACCCGTCGTGAAGGAACCAACACTCGTACTCAATGGTGAAGGCCCCGGCGATGGCCCGGTCAACCACCTGGCGGAAATAAGCACCGCCGCCCCGGGATATGCACCATCGGGCGCGACACTGATCTCAGCCTCGGTGCTTGATCCGCGCGGATTGAGCGGAGCCGATCTTGAAAAGGCCGTTCGTCAGCAGCTTTCGAAATGGTTTGGAACCGGGGTGAACGGCTGGCGGCACCTGCGAACCTACCAGATTTTCGACGCACTGCCTCCCCTCGACCCGCCCACCATGAACACCCCACAACGCCCGGTGAAAATTCGCGACCGAATCTACGTCTGCGGCGATCACCGCGATCATGCCTCTATCCAGGGAGCCATGGTCTCAGGCCGCCGCGCAGCAGACGCAGTGGCTACGGACCTCGGCGCAAAGAGCTAAAGTCTGTATTTGCTTCTTCGTGACTTCGTGCCTTCGTGTTTAAACGGATTGTGCCGGAGCGCACCGCGCTCAAGCTGCTTCAGCAGCGTCGGGAGCGGCGCCACCATTGAGTAAGACCGCGCGATCGATGATTCCGGTGATCCGCTGATCCTGTAGCAGAGCGATCCAGTTGGGAAGCCCCAGCTCGGTTGTCACCGAGTCGGGTACCTCGTCGATTTCCATGTTCGAGCAGTACACGTGGCGGTACTTCACGAGCTGATTGGCCAGGTATACCGAGAGCAGCGCCCGCCGGGCGAGCGGAGCCAGATTGATCGGCTCATTGATCGGAAGATGATGCAGCCGGATGATCTCGATCAGGTCGTTCGGCAGCTTCCATTCCGTCGCAAGCGCCGCGCCGATAAACGCATGATCCGCGCCGAACAATCGGCGCTCGCGGTCGATGATCGTCTCAGCCGGATCGGGATTGGCCGGCCATAGCTCGTTGATGGCCGCGTCCTGACGGCTGTTGATGGCAAGCTTGCCAATGTCGTGCAGCAGCCCGGCTGTCAGGGCCAGCTGCGGATCGCCACCCCCTGCCCGCCGGGCGATTTCTTCCGCCGCCTGGGCGACCGCCATCGCGTGAATCCATAATTTGTCGTTGTCATATCCCCGCCCCGGTCGCGGCTTGGGCATGAGCGTGTTCATCTTCAATCGCAAGAACAGCGACTTGGTCGTCGAAAATCCCAGATACGCCACCGCCTCCGAAACATTTGCGATTTCACGCCGCAGCCCCAGTGCGGCGGAATTGGCAATCCGCAACACACTCGCGGCCATCACCGGCTCACGCGCAATCACCTGAGCCACGCTAGCCGCACTGGCATTGTCCGAATCGAGCTCGCGCATCACTTGCAGCGCCCCCTGCGGCAGCGGCGGAATCTGCTGAAGCCCGCGATTGACGTCCTCCATCTGCGCGAAGCTCAATGAATAGCCCGTCGAGCGCGGACGGAATCGGGAACCCAGAGGAGGCGCGCCATCAAACGGCGCCGCGGGCAACAAGTCATCATGCGCATCATCGCCCATCGACTGACTCATACGGGCACGCCGCTTTGGCTTCCGACCCAGCAGCGACTGAATCCGCTCGGCCACCCAATTCCATGCATCCGCGAGAAACTCTGTCATACGCCGTTCCGAATCTAATACGCGGCCCGCTCATTGCACTTGCCGTCGCGCACACCATTAAGAGCCCCTGAATAACAATGTGATCGGACTCGCCCATGATTTACTTAAGCATTAACTCGAATCCGCACCGCCAACATCACCTCGCTCGATTTTCGCGGACGGTGGATACGTGCCAGCGCGGCTCAATCCGCGGGTTTTCCCTGGGTGAACGGCCAAGGACCGGAACTTGTCCAATGGCATTGAAAGTTACACCGCGACCGCAAGCCGGTACGATTTGGGGAAATGGTCCCTCAAACCGCGCCCACCCTCGCTTATGAATCCACTCCCGCCGCGGATACCGGCAGAGGATCGTACAAGTGGTGGGTGGTGGTCATGCTGTGGTTCATCTGCTTCTTGAACTACGCCGATCGCCAGGCCATCTCGGCCATCTTTCCCAAGCTTCAGCAGGAGTTCGGATTCAACAAATTCGAGCTTGGATTAATCGGCTCGGCGTTCATGTGGGTGTACGCAGCCGGGGCTCCGCTTGCGGGCATTATTGGCGACCGGGTTCGGCGCAAGGATCTGATTCTCGGCGGCTGCGTGTTCTGGAGTTTCGTCACGATTCTCACCAGCCGGTGCGGAACCCTTTGGCAATTCGTAACGGTTCGCGCTTCGGAAGGATTCGGAGAAACGTTTTATTTCCCGGCGTCGATGTCGCTGGTCAGCGATTACCACTCCCCAGGCACGCGCTCCAAAGCATTGGCGTTTCACCAATCGAGCGTTTACGTGGGCACGATTGCCGGAAGCTGGATCGCGGCGTTACTGGCACAGCACTACGGCTGGCGCTCCGGTTTTTACCTGTTCGGAGCAGCGGGGGTGATCGTCGCCCTGGTCTTGTACGCCCTGCTCCGCGAGCCGCGACGGGGGCAATCCGAGCGGACAGTTCGCGCTGATCCGCTTCCGGTAAAAGAAGTGCTGCGACTTGTTCTGATGAACCGGACGGCTGTCCTGTTGATGGTGGCGTTTGTCGGCGCGAATTTCGTGGCAACCATTTTTTTGACATGGGCTCCCACGTTTCTGTACGAGAAGTTTCATTTCCAACTGGCCGCGGCGGGATTGTCCGGGACACTGTTTATCCAGCTCGCCAGCGCCGTGGGCGCCCCGGTGGGCGGAATCGCGGCCGATGCACTCGCCCGACGATTTTCCGGCGGAAGAATGCTCGTGCAGGCTTTTGGACTGCTGGCAGGCGCCACATTCGTCTTCTTCGTGGGGATGACCGAAAGGGTTTCAATCCTGATGCTGACGATGGTGTTGTTCGGATTCTGCAAAGGCCTCTACGACTCCAACATTTTCGCATCCCTTTTCGACACCGTCGAACCCCGCGCTCGCTCCACAGCGGCGGGTTTGATGAATACGGTCGGATGGTCGGGCGGCGCGCTTGGGCCGATAGCGGTCGGGTATTTCACTACGCATGGGCACTACGGTTCGGAAGTAGCCAACATGAGCCATGCGATTGCCTGGGCGGCGGGGATTTACGTGGTGGCGGGCATGATCTTGCTCATCGCGGCAGTTGAGATGAAACGTCGTGCTCTTTGAGCCGGGAAGTTGAAAGCTGGCGTCTTCGTGCTCATTTGCGGGGCGCACTGAGAACATACAATTTGTCCCAGCTCGCAATCAGAATCCGGCCATCGGGGAGGCGATGGGGAAATGATTCGCTGTGACCCGTCGGCAATGCAAAATGTGCGACGGGATGCGGGCGCTGCGGATCCTGAACATCAAAAACGGAGGCACGAAAGCCCTTCCCTACATTGCTTGAAGTAGTGGTATAGACAAATCCCCCACCGGCAACCGCACCGCTCGCGGCGCTTCCGAACAGGCGTTGCACGGGCGTGACATCGTAGCGGCCGGTCTTGCGAAATGTCGCCGTGGCAGCGCCGAGCAGATCGAGGTGGTAGACAATCAGACGGTTCTCATTGACGCGATAGAATTCGTCGCCATCACATAAGCGCCATTTTGTCGAGACCGCATCCAGGCGTTCACGGGGAGACAACTCAGGGATGTCCGGCAGCGGGAACACAATCGGGTCGGCATCCTCGGAGGAATTGTTCGACCATAGATCTATCAGTGCATTGCTGGTAAACATCCGGTGCGAAATGAAACTCGGCTTAAGAGGATCGGTCAAATCAAATGTAAGAACGTGTCTCCCGCCAAAATAGTACAGCTTGTCGTGCGATGAATAGAGGATCGGCGGTCCCCAGTCCTTGCCCGCGAACTCTTTGAAGGACAACTGCGTGACTTGTGCCGTTGGCGAGTTCAGTGAATAAACATTGAGACGCGGATAATTTTTATGATCCGCCAGATCCTCTCCACTCAGCGGAATGTCATCGTAGTCCGGCGCATAGAGAACGTCAGGATGATCTCCGCGCGACAGCGCGTAATAAAGCCATGTCTCCCGCGGCAGTATCGTGGCGCGTCCCAATTGCACGCCAGCCGGAGTGATTGTGAATGCATGGGCGGAGTGAAATGATTCAGTACGATCGGGGGCCACCGCCCTATACCCATCGGTCAACATCAGGCCGTGATCGCCATCGACAAAGACTTCACGCGCCAACTCGTGGGGGTTGGGCATGTCGATTGTCTGCAAAAGCGTGAGGTTGGAAGCGACTTGAAACGAGGCGGACGTGAAAAGAATCAGTATCGCTCCGCCGATCGACCAGTAAATTGTCCTCCGACCGGATTCCACGCGCGTATCACGCCGAATGACCACCAGGGACGCGCCGACCGCCGCGAGAGATAGCACAATCATCCCGAAGACAAATTGGAGCTGCGCGGGGCGGAACACGACTTGCCCCAAGGCCCACGGCGCACGAAAGTAATTGGGCATAAGCACGCCATTAGGATCATGGCGCGGCATTCGGCTTTCCTCCACAACCCATGTGACGCTCAGATGCCTGAGCGGCGGAATAATCTCCGGCAGGAAGTACAGCAGCAGCATGACTGCCAGCGAAAGCATCGCCGCGTGCGCACCGCGGCGCACCATGCATGCCATCAAAAACCCCACGCTATACAACACCGCCCACAGAAAGGGATGCCACGCGAGCACAAGCTGGGGAGCAGTGTATAGATCGGTCTTGGTCTGGTTGATCAGCAGTTCAAGGATCAACGGGACGACCAGCGTGAAGATCACCACAACCAGCCCGACGATGTACTTGACGATCAGCCAGCGCCCGATGCTGACTGGCCTAGAACGCCAGAAGTCTTCCAGGCGGCCATTGAGATCGCGGACGACAGTGCCCACGCCGACAAAAATGGCCAATACCCCGCCCAGGAAATACGTCCAGGCGGAGGCGATGATTTCAAAGTGGCCGGTCTGGTAACGGGCTTCAATTCCGCCGATCAGCGGCAGTCCAACAAATACGAACAGGGCAATCGCGAAAAAGACGCGAATCTCAAGCCACTCTTTCCAGAGGAGGGATTTGAACTGGTTCATCAGAGGCCCTCCGAGACGGCGGGACGGGCAAACCGCCTGGATGCCCAGACAAGAAGGAGCGCCGCGATCATCGCCTGAATGAAAACCGCGCCGAGCATCAACGTCGGGCCGATATTTTTCGGTGGGATCAGGAATACAAATGGACAGATAACCCACAGGGGTGAAGGCGCGGGAACTGTGATTTCGACCGATGGATGCCAGACCGTGTGTTCTGCCGCTTGCGTCAAGCCCAACGCGATGAGCAACCACATGAGCAGCACTGCCATCGCAATCAACGAGGCTCTCGTTTCGGTTGGAAGCCTGACGGTGAGTGCGTACATCCAGAAAAACAACGATAACGCGGCGGCCAGTGTCCGCACATAAAGCCCCGCCATCGCGGCGCCAGGCATCTCACGCCCGCCGGCAAAGACAAGGCTAACGATCGCGGCAATGAAAATCGGGCCGGCTGTGAGCACGACGCCCATCGCAGACTTCACCGCGAAAACGCGCCACGGCGCGATAGGAAGCGACAATAAAGATTCGAGCGTGCCATCATCCCGCTCGGCGGGAACGAGCCCCGTGCTGGCCAGGACGGGCAGCAGCGCCACGGCCAGAAAGCAGACCCACTGTAGAAGCAGTTCGTCGGCCACCACCCGTGCGTGCAACCCAATGAGGGCGAATGCGCCGAGGATCAGCGAGCCGAACGCGAGCTTCCAGCTCTGCTCATGCCACTCTTTCCAGAGGAGGCTCCGCATTAGCCGGTTCCTTTCGCCCGATCACATAGGCTTCAAAAATTTCGTCGAGGTTGAGTGCGATTTCGTCGAAGGGAATTTGCTCGCGTTGCAGCGCGGCGATGGCAGGCTGAGCATCTTCGACAACAATGGATATCTGCCGTCCGCTTCGATTGATATCCAGGAGGCCCGGAAGCTTGCTTGCGGCATTTTCGGCGCTGGCGGAGAGAATGAATCTTTTAACGCGCTCCCGCAGATTCTCGGTGCTGTCCTGCCGGACGATGCGGCCGTGATCGAGAATTGCCACGACATCCGCGACCGGCTCGACCTCGTACAGCAGGTGCGAGCTGAAAAAGACCGTCACCTTTTCGCCCTGAAGATAGCCCACCAGATCGCGCAGGAATTCCTTGCGCATGATGGGATCGAGGCCGAGAGTGGGATCATCGAGAATGACCAGTTCGGGGCGATGCGCCAGTGCCAGAAGCAGTGCAAGCCGGACACCCTGGCCTTTGGACAGGTGCTTAATTTTCGTTTTCAGCGGCAGCTCGAATCGACTGGTTAATTCCGCCGCCCATTTTTGATCCCATGTCGGGTAAAAAGGTGCGACAAATGAAATGATCTGCTGCACGCGCATCCAGCCGAACATGGCCTGATCCTCGGCGACGTATCCCACGCGCCGGCGCACTTCAAGCGGACTGACGGCCGGATCAAGCCCCAGCACGCGCACCGTTCCGCTGTCCGGCTTGAGCAGGCCCAGAAGCATCTTAATGCTCGTGGTCTTCCCCGCGCCGTTGCGGCCGAGATAGGCAAAGGTTTCGCCCTGTTGAACGGACAGGTTTTCGCCATTCAGCACGCGCTTGCGGCCGAAGTTTTTGACGACGTTGTTCATCTCAATGACGGCGTTACTCATTGCGTTGGCCTCCCTTGGGTACGGAGCCCCGCTGGCGGTCTCGATGTTCGATGGCCTCGTCGAGCAACTTGTGAACGTCGTCATCGGAAATATTCAACTCCCCGGCCCGTCGAACAAAGCGCTGGGCCTCCTGCTGGAGAAGCTGGCGCTGTGCCTTGAGCCGCCCGGGCGGAAGACTGTCGGCGACGTAGGTTCCATCACCATGACGGCGCTCGAGCAACCCCTCGGCAGTCAGCTTCTCATAGACCCGCAGCACGGTGTTCTGATTGACGGCAAGTTCCCTGGCCAGTTGTCGCACACTGGGAAGACGGTCTCCGGGGGCCAACGTTCCACTGGCACAATGCGTGCGGACTTGATCCGCGATTTGCCGGGCGATCGGCATGCCGGAGGATGTTTCGATGCGGATGAACATTGCGGGGTCGGTGAATACAGATGTATAACAGTATTTCCAAGTCATTACAAGCATATTCTTTCGACCCGATCAGCGTGAATCGGATGAGCAACCCTCTGCCACCCACAGGGCTATCGCATATGACCCCTCCGACGCAAAAAATGGGAGTGCGAGGCTCCTGCCGAGCTTATGCTTGATCGAAAAACGCGGCTCGGCAGGAGCCTCGCACTCCCGCTGAGCCCATATGCGATTGCCCTTCTGCCACCCAGCCTCACTTCGTTTGCCACTTCCGCGAAGGCGATGTAGCATTTAGTTTGATGCAAATTTGATGTGAGATAACCCATGATCAACCTGAGTAGAGACATCCTCTCATTGTCCCATTTCAAGCGCAAAACCAGCGAGTTGATGGAGCAGTTAAAGGAAAGCGGAGATCCTGTAGTACTGACTGTTAACGGCAAGGCAGAGCTTGTGGTGCAAGACGCCGCCGCGTACCAGCGGCTGGTCGAGAAAACGGAAGAAGTCGACGCATTGGAAGGAATTCATCGAGGGCTACAAGACGTGAAGCGGGGGCGAACCCGCCCGGCACGGCAGGCAATCGATGAAATTCGGCGGAAACGGAAGATCCCGCGTAAGGCATGAAGTACCGCGTCCATTTTACCGACAGTGCGTCCGCTGATGCCGAGAGGGCATACGTTTGGCTGGCGGAGCAGGTGCCTCGAGCCGCGGTAAAATGGTTCAATGGATTGCTCGACGTAGTCGAATCCCTTGAGTCATTTCCGACGCGATGCGCCATCGCACCTGAAAGTGAGAATGCGGATGAGGAAATCCGTCAGATGCTGTATGGCCGACGTCCGCATGTCTATCGAATTCTGTTCATCATTCGGGGCAAAGAAGTATTTGTAATCCACATCCGCCACGGCGCGCGGCAGGCGATGCAGCGAGGTGACATCGCGATCCCCCCCGATACCACTTAAAACATCGGAAAACTGCTGGTGGACGTTACTGCGGGGCGGCTATGATGGAACCTGCAAATTATTGATCCGAGAAATGACCACTTTTGAAGGGACCAACGATGTTCAGTCGACATGCACGCCTTACTCTCGTTGGGCTGTCAATCTTCATGGCGGCATACAGCGGCCAGGCGATCGCCGCTGATCCTCCGGCCGCGACGCAGCCGGCCAAGCGCGATCCCCAGGCGATTTTGAAGGACATTCAGGCGGCCGGGGCGGTGATGGGCCAATTGAATCCGAGCGATCTTCTTGATCCTGCAAAGCGGAAGGAGATTGCGCCCAAGTTGTTGCCTGCATTGAAGACGCTTTCGTCGTTGGCCGAGGAGTTGACCGGGCTGGATGAGCCTCAGGCCAAGGAGCAGGGGAGGATGATGAAGGGGCAGCTTACGAGCATGCGCGTCATCCTGGGGGACAAGGAAATGACCGAGCAACTTGAAAAGCAATCCAAGAGCAGCAATGCGGCCGAAGCGCTGGCGGCGAAGTCGGATTTGCTGCCGGCTCAATGGCTGCTTGCCAACAAGGATGACGCGGCTCAGTCAAAGCTGGTGGCCGAGGCTGCGGCGCTAGCCAAGGCAAATCCCACCGATGACCGGCTGACGGTTGCCCTCATGACGATGACGCAGATGGGCGCCGCAAGCACCGAAATGAATGGGAAGGTTGAAGACCTGGTCGTTGGAATGAAGAGTCCGGCGGCGGCGCAAATGGCGCCGATGATCGAAGGCAAACGGAAATTACAGGGGCTTGAGAACAAGCCGCTGGTGATCAAAGGAGCGAAAAACGGCGGCGGGGAATTTTCGACCGAGACGTGGAAGGGCAAAGTCGTGCTGGTGGACTTCTGGGCGACGTGGTGCGGGCCGTGCCTTGCGGAATTGCCGCGGGTGAAGAAGGCATATTCGACCTGGCATGACAAAGGCCTGGAAGTGCTGGGCGTTTCCTGTGACAACTCCGGCGACGATCTAACCAAGTTTCTGACCTCCAACCCAGACATGCCCTGGCCCCAGTTGTTTGACCCCAAGACGGCAGGCTGGCACCCCGTCGCAACCGGCTTCGGCATTACGGGCATCCCAACGATGTTCCTGATCGATAAGAAGGGCATCGTGCGAACCGTTGAGGCACGGGAGAATTTTGAAGAGTTGATTCCGAAGATGCTCAATGAGAAATAGTCGTATAGGTGGCCAAGTTGCTGTTTGCGATTCCGGGACGTGGGCAGCGCTTCGAGCTATACGTGCAGGCCTGGAGGTCCGCACCACAATTTTAGGAGCGGAGCCATGAAATGGGCGGCGTCATTGATTGTGGCGGCATTGTTGCCGGTGCAGGTTGCGTTTGCGGTCGATCGAAGGCTGTACGTCACCGATCGAACCGGCATCAGTGTTTATGACATCGATCACGGGCACGCTTTTGTTCGCAAGATCGAGATTCCCAATAGCGGTGATTACAAAGGCATCGCGGCCAGCCCGCAGTTGGGACGGGTGTATGTTACCTCGCATACTCGGGATGAATTGATCTGTCTGGACGGGGCAAGCGACAAGATTCTGTGGCGGAAGAACCTTGGGAAGTATGCCGACAGCATGTGGGTGACGCCCGATGGAATGCGGCTGTATCTGCCGTTCCGGGATGAGACGGATTGGAAGGTGATCGACGCGAAAGATGGATCTGTTCTGGCGCGCATCGAGACCGAGCGGGGTAAGCGATACGAGGTGGATCCGATTCAGGATATCGGGCCGCACAACACGTGGATCAATCCGGCGGGGACGCGGGTGTACATGGAAGTGTTGACGGTCAACCACATCTATGTCGCGGACATCAAGAGCAATCAGGTGCTTGGGAAGATCGGGCCGTTCGCCAAAGGCGTGCGGCCGTTTGCGGTGAGCGACGATGAAAAATATCTGTATGCGAATGTTGATGGATTGCTCGGGTTTGAGATTGCCCAGATCAATGAAGATCATTCCGGCGGAAAGGTGATTCATCGCGTCGAGACTCAGACGCCCGCCGAGCGGATTGCGGAAGTTTCGCCCGCTCCGGCACACAAGCCGCACAGCACGGCCAGCCATGGGATCAACCTCCGGCCGGACCAGAAGGAAGTGTGGTTGGTGGATGGGGTTTACGGATATGTATATGTGTTTGATGTGAGCGTGCTTCCACCGAAGCAGACTGCGAGCATTCCGATATTTAAGGATCCGAAGGATCGGCCCCACCCGGGTTGGCTGACGTTCGGCATCAATGGGCAATATGCGTATCCGGATGGCGGTGCGGTGATCGATGCGCAGTCCAAGCAGGTCGTCGCGCGCATACCGACCAGTGAGAAGCTGATCGAGGTTGATTTTGAGGGGCAGAAAATGGTTGGGGCCGGGCACCGATGACGCCGGGGATGGACGTTCAGGCCGCGTTCGATCGCGCCGTCCAACTTCACCGGGGCGGCGAACTGACCGAAGCAGCATCGCTGTACGCGAAGTTATTAACGGATTCTCCCGCCTATCTTGGGGCGATTGAAGGTCTCGCACAAATCCGGTTTCAGACGGGCGATGCGCGCGGGGCATCGGAGTTGCTAAGACGGGCGGTTGCGATTGAGCCAGGTTCGTGGGCATTTCATGCTAATTTAGGTGGTGCGCTGGCAGCGCAGGGATTATTTGACGAAGCCATTGGGGAGCTCCAACACGCGCTTGGTTTGAAACGGGATTCGCCCGACATTCGGATGAATCTGGCCAGAATGCTGAGCCGCGCCGGCGGCGCGCAGGTGAGCGCGGGAAATGTGAAAGGTGGAATTGAGAACTTTCGGCAAGCAATTGTGTTGCAGCCGGGTTTTGTGGAGCCATACATTGAGCTTGCAAACACCTTGATGACAGAGCGCCGGTTCGCCGAGGCAGTTGAACCCTATCGAAGGGCGATTGAGTTAAGTCCGAATTCACCTGAGGCGTTCAACAACCTGGGGGTGGCTCTTCAGGAAGCCGCCCGGCTGGATGAAGCGGTGGACGCGTGCCTGCAAGCGATTGCATTATGCCCCAACTACCCGGAAGCCTGGTACAACCTTGGGCGCATGCGGCAGGACCAGGGCTTGGACGAGCCGACGGAAAAAGCATTTCGCGAGACGATCGCCTTGCGACCCCAGTTTGCCGAGGCGCACAACAACCTGGCAATGACGCTTGGAGCACAAGGCCGGTTCGATGAGGCCATCGCAAGCTACCGGCATGCAATCGAGATTCGGGCAGACTACAAGGACCCGTGGATTAACCTCGGAGTGGCGCTGAAGGATAGTGGGCGCCTGGGAGAAGCGATTTCCCACTATCGACAGGTACTGGCCAAATGGCCGGAACTGCCCGAAGCCTGGTGGAACATGGGGACGACGCTCCTGCTGGCCGGAGACTTTGAGCGCGGATGGCCGGCGATGGAAAGCCGGCGACGCATTGCAACACTGGGATGCGACAGGCAGTTTTCAGAACCACAATGGCGAGGCGAACCATTGGAGGGAAAGACGGTTCTACTTCATGCCGAGCAGGGGTTTGGGGATGCGATTCAGTTCATCCGCTATGCGCCACTGGTGCGGGACCGCGGGGGACGGATCATTGTGCAATGCCACCCTGAACTCGTCCGGCTCTTTAACGGGCAGGCGGGAGTCGATCACGTGGTCGGCGATATTCAGCCGCTGCCGCGCTTTGATCTTCATTGTCCGCTACTGAGCCTGCCGCACGTCTTCGGTACGACGCTGGCAAACATACCAGCAAGTGTGCCCTATCTGAATCCGGATCCGCCGCTGGTTGACCGATGGGCCGGCACGCTTGAAAAGTTGCCCGGCACATTGAGAGTCGGAATCGCCTGGGCGGGGAACCCAAAACATGTTAACGACAGACGCCGATCGATTTCGCCAGCCGAACTGGGCCCACTTGGGGCGATAAACGGGGTTCGGTATTTCAGTTTGGTGAAGCGGACGGGCTTGCAGGAAAGTACGATGCCCTTGCCAATCAGTTGTGTCGATTTGACGACAGCGCTTTCCGACTTTTCCGATACTGCTGCGATGATCGGCAATCTTGATTTGGTGATCAGCGTGGATACGGCTGTGGGCCATCTGGCCGGCGCGATGGGCAAGCGGGTCTGGCTGCTGCTCCCTTATGCGCCAGATTGGCGTTGGATGCTTGGGCGCGACGATTCGCCATGGTATCCAACGATGCGGCTGTTTCGGCAGCGCGCCTGGGGTGATTGGGGTTCGGTCATACATCACGTTGTCGCGGCCCTCAAACAGGAACTTTGAATTCGGACGAGATGGCAAGTCCGATAGCCATGTGATGGGGGTTACAAGCCACACAGTTGCCCTTTCCTGCCTAAACCGATCGTGCGGCCCCGCCGATGGCCTTGATTGTGATGACGTACGTTCGGGCTGCGGGACTGATTATGAGCGTAGCGCTGCTGACCGGCTCATTGCGCGCTCTGGCGCAGACGTCCGTGGCCATCACCACCCAGCCCGCCACGAGAACTGATAGCCGCCCAGATCATCTTCCGGAGTTTTTGACGGAGGGGTGGGAAGGTTCGATCTGGGGATGGGTGGGTTATGACTATCTCACACACAACGACGATTCATCGATCTGGGTGGCGCAGGCCGCGGTCGATGTGACCAAGACATTCAATCAGCGCATCGCCGCGACGGTTGAAGTAAGTGCGTACGATTCGAATTACCGTTCCAAGGTGTTGCTTGAACAGGCGTATGTCAGCATTCTGCTGTCGGATCAGTATCAGACGATGCTGACGGCCGGCCGCTTCGATGCGAACTTCGGCGTCGAGCCGCGGGACTATTGGAATCGGCTAACGGGAACCTCGAGCCTGCTGTTCGGAGCCCAGCCCCAACAACTGACCGGTGCGATGCTCACCCAGCCCTTGGGAAACAGCGGCATCAAGCTCAAGCCATTTGTTACCGCAAGCTTTCAGGAAGCGAACGTTCCGCACAGTCCCTCGGTGGGTGTGATGGTGGATTACTCTCCTCACAAGACATTCCAGATCTCCGCCACCAATTGGTTTGGCCCGGGCTTTGTCATGGGTGATCCGGGCAGCTCGTACTATGGCGACGCCGCAGCTCAGAACTGGTGGGGGCCAAGCCTTGATGCGGTGAATGGCGGATCACTTTACTTCTTCGATTTCAAAGCGATCTGGAGACCGATTCCCGAATTAACGCTGTGCGGCGAATATCTGTTTGCCAACAACTTTTCTTCGAAGGGCCGATTCGAATGGGACGGCGTGATGCTTCTGGCCAACTATGACGTCAACGACCGCTTCCGCGTATTTGGCCGGTGGAGTTTTCTGAACGATCCGCATTGGATCGTGACCGGGATTTTTCAGCGCCGCCATGAAATCAGCGCCGGCGTGACGTACCAGTTCTACCGGGACATCGAAACGCGTGCAGAGTACCGCCACGACTTCAGCTCGGCGGCGCCGGATCAGGATATCTTCTCAATCAATCTGTCATTTGGATTTTAGAACACGATCAGGATGGACGTCATGCAGTACCGGATGTGGGTAAGAATTGCTGTCACGATTGCGGCGCTGGCGACGTATGACCGTCTCGCAGCCGCGGCCGATACTCTTGCACCCACAACGCTCCCCGCATCCGCTCCATCCACGCGCCCGGCGGGGTTTCCAATTCGCGGCACCATATCGGTCGAACAAAGCTGGTCGGTGCAACAGCCCAATCTTTCGCGAATTGCGGTGTATCTGGCGAGTGATCCCAAGCTGGATGCCCAGACGCCGCGGGTCAAGTTCGAGGTAACGCAATATCGCAAGGCGTTTGATCCAGACCTGCTGATCATTCCCCGCGGAGCTGAAGTTGAGTTCCCTAACTGGGATCACTTCGACCACAACGTTTTCAGCCGATCGCGCGCCGGCCCGGCGTTTGATCTGGATCGGTTCGGCTTTAGTTTTTACAAATCGCGGGTGTTCGATACGCCGGGCGTGATTCACGTATTTTGCAATATTCATCCGCAGATGCACGGGATGATTATTGTGACGCCCAACGCCATCTTTGCCCGCGCCGCAAGCGACGGGCGATTTGAGCTGCCCCCGGTTCCGCCGGGACAATACACGCTGGTGGCATGGTACGAGCGATCGGGCGAGACGCGCCAGATCGTGACGGTTTCAGAATCGGGCCAGATCTCCGATGCGGTGATTGTGTTGAAAGAAAACCGAGATAGCGTCCTGGCGAACGTTCCGCCGGATCATGGCTCGAAGTATGGGGTGGAGCGCGGGCTGGGCATCAAGCAGGAACGGCTCGATCTTCCCGTGGTTCACGATCTGCATGAAATCCCCGCTTCCAACAAACGATAACACATGCGATTTCGCACACGATTGTTTCTTGCATGGGGGATTCTCGGAACGTTGCTGTGGCTGGGCACGTTGTGGCCCGTGCAGCGCACGATCGGCGGCGGATTCGAGCGACTCTTTGCAGATGATTTTTCGGCGACACGTCATAGCCTTGATGTTCTCCAAACCGAGCATGTAGCGCGTATGCGGCAGGCCGGGCGGCTGCTGATCAGTATTCCCGAGCTGCGGGCGCTCGTGGCCGAGCAGGGCTCGGATCTGGATGCCGAGAATCTCAAGAGCCTAAAAGAACGGCTGGAGTCCCTGTCACAACTGGTCGGCGCGGACTGCGTGTGCGTGCTGGATGGGCGACAGTCACTGACCGCGCAAAGCCCCAACTCACCCTGGAAAGAGCTGTCGGACCTGAACCAGTTTATGGGATCTTCGCCCGAAGCGCGGGCAATGATCGGGCGCATCTTTGGCGCAACCGCCACCCGCGATGAATATGGTTTGTGGGCGTATGGCGGAAAGCTGTACCAGATCGTCGGACTGCCGCTTGTGTTTCAGGCCCCTACCGACGGAGGAACGCAAACCCCCGAGGGCGCGATCCTCATCGCCACCGCGATCAACGATGATTTCGCCCGCACCCTGGGGAAAGACCACAGGTGCGAGGTATCGTTCTTTGCGGGAAACACCGTGGCCGCAACGAGCCTTGAGGATTCCCTCAGACCGGCTCTTACATCATTGGCCGGTGGAGATTCCTCCCCGGCATCAGTCTCATCGATTGGCGACGATTCATATCGAACCGTTACACAGCAATTGATCGATCCATGCTCAGGGCTCTCGGTGGGATCGATATTGATTCAGCGGAGTATGAGCGATGCCATCGCGGTGCGATCGGGCGTATTTCGCAGCTTGCTCTGGATCATGCTGGCGGGGCTGGCCGCGGCCGGGGCTCTAAGCCTGATGCTCAGCGCCGCGGTCAGTCGGCCGGTACACCGGCTTGTCGACGGCGTGCGTGCGGTGGCGCGCGGACATTTAGATACCGCCATCGCGGATGTCGGCACTGGCGAGCTCGGTGAGTTGGCCACGGCATTCAATGACATGGTGCGGCAGATTCGCTCGCGGCAGGAATTGGAACACGCCAAGGAGATGGCCGAGGTCGCGAGCCGGGCCAAGAGCGAATTCCTGGCAAACATGAGCCACGAGATCCGCACGCCGCTTAATGGCGTCGTGGGCATGACCGACCTGCTCCTGAGCACCGAGCTGTCCGCGCCTCAAAAGCGATATACGCAGATCGCCAAGTCCTCGGCTGATGCGCTGCTCGTGGTGATCAACCAGATTCTGGATTACTCGAAGATTGAAGCCGGCAAGCTCGAATTGGAGACAATCGACTTCGACCTTCGCGTGGTGATCGAGGAAGTCTGCGAAATGCTTGCTCATCGCGCGCATGCCAAGGGGTTGGAGCTGGCACATGAAATCGAGGCATCGGTGCCAACCGGACTGCGCGGCGATCCTGGGCGGCTCCGGCAGGTGCTGATCAACCTGGTGAACAACGCGGTAAAATTTACTTCAACCGGTGAAGTAATCATCCGCGCTCTGGTGGATCCCGAGGCGGCGACCACGGGTCGGATCGGGTTGCGATTTGAGGTAATCGACAGCGGCGCGGGCATTCCAGCCGACCGGCTCGACCGCCTTTTCAAGGCATTTTCACAGGTCGATGCATCCACCACCCGCAGATTTGGCGGCACCGGTCTCGGGCTGGTGATCTGTAAACAGTTGGTCGAGATGATGAGCGGGCGGATCGGGGTACAGAGCGTCGAAAACCAGGGATCCACCTTCTGGTTCACGGCGTGCTTCGATCGCGGCGCCGTCCAGCCACCCGCGCTGCCGGCCAATCGCGTGGGCGGGCTGCGAATCCTGGTGGCCGAGTCGAACTCGTCGTTTCGCAAGATTCTCAGTCGCCAGCTTGAGGCTTGGGGAGCACATGTGATCGAAGCGGGCAATGCCGACGAGACGTTGGCGCAGCTGCGCCGCGCTGTAGGCAAGGGGGCGCCCTTCGATGTGGCGCTGCTGGGGCTGGACGCGAACGGCTCGGAGGACTTGAACGTGGCCCGCGCCATCCGGGCTGACGCGAAACTGGCTCCGACGGCGCTGGTCTTGCTGACCTCGCTGGAGAAGAACCCCACCGTGTCAGAGCTTGGGGCGGTAGGGATTTCCGACGCGGTGAGTAAGCCGCTACGTGTATCGCATTTGTTCGACGCGATGATGCGGGCGTCGACCATGGGACGGCAATCACCTGTGCGGGCCGCGGCGCTCCCCTCGCCATCAAAAGTTGCGGCAAGGCCCATGGCGATCGTCCCGGCACGGGTGCTGTTGGCTGAAGATAATGAAGTGAATCAGATCGTTGCGTCTGAGATTCTTCGCAAAGCCGGGTTTGCGTGCGAAATAGTACCCGATGGTGAGGCTGCCGTTCGGGCGGTGCGGCAGAAGGCGTATGACGTCGTATTGATGGATTGCCACATGCCGGTCATGGATGGTTTCACGGCAGCGGGACAAATCCGACGGTGGGAATCAGAACGAACCTCACCAGGTGAAAGCCGCGGCCGATTGCCGATCATCGCCCTCACCGCCAATGCGCTTAAGAGCGATCGCGAGGAGTGCATCGCGGCGGGAATGGATGATTTTGTCAGCAAACCCCTCAACCGCGACGCCCTGATCAACTTGCTTAATCAATACGTCGCTAACACTACAGCGCCACTTCACTCCAACTGACAGCACCGAAGTGCGGCGAGTG
>DAIRGS010000439.1:0-4445 GCA_036794395.1 Tepidisphaeraceae bacterium
GGATACGGTGGGGGTGGCGGCATCGGCGGTGGACGAGGTGGCGTCGGCGGAACGACTGGACAATCCGCGATCGCCAGTATGGTCGGACAAGTGTTTGTCGTCGCCGACCAGGACACCAATTCCCTGCTGGTCACAACAGCCACAAAATTCGAACGAGACGTTCGGGGCGTGATCGAACAACTCGATCGACCGGTTCCCCAGGTGCTCATCAAGGTGCTCGTCGCGGAAGTCACTCACGACAACAGCGCCGATTTCGGCACCGATTTCTCGATCCTTAACACGCGTACCAATGGCAATGGCCAGAGCTTCGGCGAAGTATTCGGCGCTCCGGGCTCGGGCCTCGCGGTCAACTTCCTCGAAAACAACTTGAACGTCACCCTTCATGCGCTCGCCCAGCAGAATAAGCTCGACGTGCTTTCACGGCCGTACATTCTGGCCAGTGACAATCAGGAAGCATACGTGATGGTCGGCCAGCAGGTCCCCATCGTGACCAGCAACACGCAGACGGCCCTCGGCAACACAGTCAGCAACTATGCCTACCAGAGCGTCGGCATCATTCTCGACGTGATCCCGCACATCAATCCAGAAGGAGTCGTTACCCTCCAGGTTGCCCCGCAGATCAGCCAGTTGACGGCCCAAACCGTCACGGTCGGCCTGGGTGTCAGCGTGCCGGTTATCGCAAGCCGTCAGGCCACCAGCATGGTCGCCATCAAGGATGGCCAGACCATCGTGATCGGCGGTTTGATGCAGGATCAGAAAACCGTCACGATCAACAAGATCCCGATTGTCGGGGACATCCCGATTATCGGAGCGCTCTTCAGCCGCACGATTACCGACAAGAGCAAGACAGAATTGCTTCTGTTCCTTACCCCTCACGTCGCGACGGATCCGGGCAAGCTTCAGTCGATGAGCGTCGACGAGAAGGAGGGAACCGTCCTGGTGCCCAACGCCGTCAGCCCCGGCACATTTGATGACCACATGAAAGGCATGCAAAGGGGTTCTGCAACGAACCCAGCCGGAAACAAATAATTGGGTGCCTGTGGTGCAGGTTTCCAAGCCTGCCCGCGGAGCCCAAACGGCCGCATGATTGCCGTAACTGTTAGCCCAGAAAATTCATGTCTCACCACGGAGGCACGGAGAACACGGAGAAATGCGAGCAGAGTCCATCTGTAAGCTGCGCAACCTGCATCGAATCGGAGTGACCGTAGTTCATGTGTAACTAATTCTGTGATCTGGTCTTCTCCGTGCCCTCCGTGCCTCCGTGGTGAATAATCCGGGTTAGCGATCCCCCCGTGGCCCGGAGTGTTGCCGGGCCACGGGGTGTCTTTTGGTGATTGAAAAACTCTTGATCCGGAGCGGTTATGAAGAATGCCGCGATGATTGGTTTGGTGATGGCGCTCCTCCTGTTCGTGGCCCCGTCCCCGGCGTCGCATGGCCAGAGCGATGGTGACACGCCTGCACTTCCGCTCGAAGCGCGCATCGATCAATTCTGGAAACTATGGGAAACCCAGCAACCCTCCGAAGCGCTGCGCCGGCTCTCATCCTCCCCCCAAAACCCCTGGACAAACCTGTATCAGGTCGTTGACGGCTACCACAGCCGGCTCGGCGGCAGGTGTCTGGGTCACGCTCAAATCGAGCGCAAAAAAGTGACCGACAAAATCGTCTACGTTTCGTTCTACGCCTACTACGACATCCAGCCGGTGCGCGTCGAGCTGCTCTACTACAAAGCCCGCGATCGCTGGAACGGAATTGCCTGCCACGTCGATATTAACACCAACCAATGGCTGCACGAAATCGCCCACCCCCAGGATGGCGGAGCCACACCACCCACCCAAGACGCTCAACCCGGCGCGCGAGATTGAAGTTTGTCGGACAAGTTCGTAATGCACCACGGAGGCACGGAGACCACGGAGAGATACAAAAATTCAGGCAATAATATATTTGTTGTACTCGTCGGGGCTCAACGGTCGCCGGTCGAAGGTCTGCTAAAGAACACGACGCCAAGTAGTAGCGGGAGGGTGATCCATGCCAGGGCAGACGCTAAGGATCGCTGATTGAAATAGAACGCAAATGCGGCACCGATCGAGCAACTAACATAAAGCCCACCACAGCCAACAGACAGGCGAGTAGCGCGTAGCTTACCGATCTGCATCCGCTTTGTCCTTTCCCGCGTTCGGAATGTGCTTCAAGTATATTATGCCAAAAATCATTCCGCAGTCTTGCAACTTATGCCTCGAATGCGTAATCCGAATTCGAAGGTAAACGCGCCCCTGACCTCGTCTTCTCCGTGTGCTCCGTGCCTCCGTGGTGAGTCATCCGGGGCTGGCTGTTTAGCGCCGTTTCCAATACCCCGGCAAATCCTTTTTGGTATCCAAAAGAATCTGATAGATCGCGTCTCGATCTGAATCACTCAGATGCGCGAAGGGCCTGGAGCTGTCTCTGCCGGTCAGAACCTTCCACATCCGTCGAAAGATGTAGCTCTTCGCATCTGCCGGCAGGGCATCGAACTGCTCTGAATAAATCAGGTAGCTGCACGGATAACGGAACGTCCGCGTCTTCAAATCGAACTGGCGGAGCGATCGCCCCAAATGATCGGCAGGCCCAAGTTGTTCGAAGTGTTGGGCAAAGTCGGTTGATCCTTCCATCGGCGAGCCCAGCGCCGCCTCCTCGGAGAAAAGCAGGCATCGCACCACCGGCTCACAAGCGCCGCGGATTCGCATGGTCGTGCTGGCAAGATGTCCTGTACGGGCATCGTGCCCGAGCGCCTGGCTGATCGCCTTTTCCTCGACAATTGCCGCGTTCGTCTCGAGAGCGGCCTGGGTCAGCACATTGTGCAGATGCGTTTGATGCGCCAACACCAGCAGCGCCACCGCATCGCTGTGCGGCGACAGATAGCACGACGTATCAAATTGGCGCTTCAAATCGGTGTCGCTCGGAGTCAGATGATCCGGATGAGCGACATCCGTTACCCACCCATTGCCCATCCCGATTTCATCGGTCTTGCCGTCGAGATACCAGCCGCCCCATCGCTGTTTCATCGGGCTCTGTTCGGTGGTCGAATACGTGCCGGCCGAGAAAACCGGCATGCCCTCGTGATCGGGATAAACCGATCGCATCAGCAGCCCGGGAATCTCATGGGTTGATTGTGATTGATGGCATTGCAAACACGAGTTGTCCTGCCGCAAAAACTGCGGCCGGTCGGTCTTGTCCTGGCGGAGCAGGTAAAACACCGGCCCTTCAACCGGATCAACCGACGCGATCTCCAATGACTCCGCGTTTTGCACCCAGCCAATGTAAACATCGTCATTGAAGTACAACGCTCGCGGCGCCTGGGGTGAAATCAGACCGGCCTGGAAGCTGGTCTTCGAAAAGACCAAACCCTGCGAATCGACCGGCACTTTGAGAGCGGCCAGGACCGATCGCAGATACCCGTGCGAATTGTCGAAGGACAGCGTAACTTTACCTTCGGACATCCGCTTCTGAAGATCGGCAACCGGGTCGATGGCACCAGCCGCGATTGAAGCCAATGCAAGCAGCACGGCAAATGCCGTGTGTAAAGGAATGAGAATCGAACCGTGTCGCGCCATGGCATAAACACTACGCCGGCCGGGGAGCCATGTTATTAGGAATTCCCCCTATCGCCGATGAGTTGGCCAACTCGCGCGTAACCTCCTAAAATCCGGCATGTTTACGGGAATTATCGAGCGCAGTCTGCGCGTGATGGGCGTTGCACAAGGCCCGTCATTTGTACGTATTACGCTGGCCAGCCCATGGACCGATGTCGCCGATGGCGAGAGCATCGCCGTCAACGGCGTTTGCCTGACTGTTGCCGATCAGCAGCCTGGCGAGCTGGGGTTTGACGTTGTCAAAGAAACGCTGACTAAGACCAACCTGGGCCTGATCCAAGCTGGTGAGCTAGTACATGTTGAGCGTTCGCTGCGCGTGGGCGATCGGCTCTCGGGGCATTTCGTGCAGGGCCACGTCGATGGCACGGCCCGGCTCATTGAGCAAGGCGCCATTGGAAACGACGAATGGCGGCTGGTTCTCGAGTCTCCGCCGGAGCTGGCAACTTACCTTGTTCCCAAAGGTTCAGTCACGCTTGATGGCGTGAGTCTCACCCTCGCCGGCGTCGCCAAAAATCGATTCGAAGTCGCACTGATTCCCACCACGCTTCAGCTAACCGAGCTGGGCCGCAGGGCGGTTGGCTGGCCCTTTAATTTGGAAGCCGATGTGTTGACCAAAACCGTGGTGACCTGGCTCCAATCCCGTGAGAAATAAACGAATTCGCCCATTCGGATCACGCATTCCCTGTGAAATGGCGATGCAATTCATGCCGATGGCATCAAAGTGGCTCCGTGCGTCGATAAATTGCGGTGTGAGGCATCGGGGCGTGCGTGACACTTTCGGCGACCCTCTTCTCCCTCCACCGGTACGCCGGGGGAGGG
>DAIRGS010000440.1:0-4444 GCA_036794395.1 Tepidisphaeraceae bacterium
GAAAGACGGCCCCCTCCCTACCCTCCCCCGGCGTACCGGTGGAGGGAAAAAGGAGAGTCTCCGGGAATGATGGGAGGGAAAAAGTCGCGTGACTTGAGGATGACGATTTTATGATCAGCTTCGCGTGCCCTGGATGTGGGCGGTCATTTTCAGTCCCAGATGCGTTCGCGGGCCGGAAGGCCACCTGCAAAACGTGCGGCGGGACAGTGTCGGTTCCTGCTGTCGCTGCGCCCTCTGTAGCCCCCCCACCTCTTGATCCTGTGGCCGTTTCCGCGACCGAAGCTATTCCTGCAAAGCTGCCGCTCCGGCTGCGCCGTTTGCATTCCGACGCCAAGCAGATGGCTACCGCGTTCAAATCATTTCCCCTCATCCGAGTGATCAAAGCGACCGGCGATCCACCCGATTTGTACGAAATCGAGTATCTCGTGCGCAGCCTCGAGCGCGGGAAGAACAATAAGCCCGTCCCCCGTGAGCTTCACCGCGTCGAAATCCAACTCACCTCGGACTATCCTCGTCTCGCCCCTCATTGCCGGATGCTGACGCCCGTGTTTCATCCGAACATTGATCCGTCCACAATCTGCGTGGGCGATCATTGGGCCGCAGGCGAACGGCTTGCCAACCTCGTCGTCCGCATCGGCGAATTGCTCGCGTATCAGGCGTATAACATCAAAAGTCCGCTTGATGCTGAAGCAGCCATGTGGGCTGATCTGAATACTGATAAGCTGCCGATCGATCCACGAAACCTGCATCCGGTAGAGCTGTAGGCTGAGGGAATTCAGGATATAATTCAGGATTTACCACGAAGGCACCAAGACACGAAGAAACACGATTACCTGAATAAATGAGGGAGAACCCAATTACCACTCGCTCAGTTCAAGACCTGTCATTGTCGCGACGCGGTATCCTTCGCGCGACGGTGGTTGCTGGAGTCGGTGGATTCACCGCCGACGACGTTTTATCCGCTGTGGATCCTCAAACTCGGCCGGCATCCAGGCCGACGCCGTTTTATTATGTGGACGGTTATCACGGCGGGATTGACGGGCACATGCCTGCTTCGTCGCTGAAGAATGTGCTGGACGGGCTTCAGCGCGTACCCACTTGGAAAGTGTCGTTCGAGATTGAGCCGTATTCGTGGGCGGCTTTCGCTAAAAGTGATCCTGATTCCATTAAACGGCTGGCTACCCACTTGCAAGACAAGACCGCCGCGGCCCGGGTTGAGCTTGTGTCGGGGGCGTACGGGCAGTGCTACGCCTGGAACATCAGCGGCGAAGCGAACATCCGACACCTCATATACGGCGCTCGCGCGATCGAATCGGTTTTCCCGGGCGTGCGGGTGGACACTTATGCGGTGCAGGAACCGTGTTGGACGAATTGCCTGCCGGGGTTGCTTAAGTCGCTGGGATATCAGCGCGCGGTGCTGAAGAATTCAACGTGTTGGGGTGGGTATCACGGGCCGACGATTGATGCGGACCTGATTCATTGGAGCGGCCCGGATGGGACAAGCCTCCCAGCCGTGCCGCGTTACGCGGGCGAGGGGCTGATCGGGCCGGCGACGATCGAAAGCTCGCAGCCGGGCGCGGGCTTCATGGAGCAAAGTCATAAGGCCGGAATCGAGAATCCGGCAGGAACCATTTTGCAGGATATGGGCTGGCCCGGCCGGCCCTGGCGGCTGGGCATCGCTCCGGACATCGCCAACTCAATGCGCCATGTCACCTGGCGGGAATATGTGGACACCCTCGCGTCGCCGCCAACCAAGAAGTGGGAGGCGTCGCAGGAAGATCTTCGCGTGGGGCTGGCGTGGGGCGCGACCATCGTTCAGCGCATCGCGCAAAACGTCCGGCATGCGGAGAATCTGATTATCCAGGCAGAAAAGATGGCAAGCATGGCCGGCCTGCTGCGCGGAAGCGAGTACCCGCGGGAGCAACTGGATCGAGCGTGGATCGATCTGATGTACTGCCAGCATCACGATGTATGGATCACTCCGTACAACCGCAAACCCGCCGGTAGCTGGGCGGCTGAAGCCGAGCGGAAGCACAAGAAGATCGAGCAAGCGTGTAAGAAGATCATTGACGCGGCCAGTGGATCGAGGGTTGAACAGACCACCCAGCCGACTGCCGGCCCAATATTCGTTCGTGTCTGGAACACGACCGGCAATACCCGCCGAGATCTCATTGAAATCGGAATGCCGGCAGGCGCGGATGGATGGGCATGTGTTGATGAAAACGGCAAATCAGCGGTGACTCAAATTGCCAATGACGGTCGGGGCAATCGGACGCTGCTGATAAGCGTCGAAGCGCCGGCCATGGGATTCGCGACCGTTCAACTCAAGCAGGATGCGACCGGGGCGACGTCAGCACCGGCTGGGAGTTTTGCCGGCGCGCGAGTTATGGGTGATGGCTCGACGGTTATCGAGAACGACCATCATGTCCTTAAGATTGACCCGAAGCGTGGCGGGCGGATCAGCAGCCTTGTTCATCGGTCGTCGGGTCGGGAGTTCGTCGATGCCCAGAGTGCGCGAAGCTTCCTCGAGTTCCGCGGATATTTCGGTGCCGAAGGCCGTTTCCTCAGCAGCGCTGATGCCCCGGCCACCGTCACGATTGAAGAAACCGGCCCTCTTCGCGCGACCATTCGCATTGAGGGACACATCGGCCCATATCCGTTCCGGACGCGCCTTTCGATGATAAAGGATTCGCCGCGAATTGATGTGCGGACGATGTTTGATTTTCCGGTCAACGCCCCTCCCTTTGGGCGTCCAACCCAGCCCCAGACGTTTCGGGTGGGTGAGCCATGGCCGAAGGGAAAAGATTCAACGCGAAGCGACCGACGCCCTTTGTATGACAGCACATACAAATTGCAGGCACTTTTCCCTGTCGCGATGAAAAACCCGGTGCTTGATAAGAACGCGCCGTTTGCGGTCTGCCGGAGCGGATTGAAGGATACGACGTTCAATTCGTGGGCGACGCTTCAGCACAACGTGATCCTGAACTGGGTCGACGTGAGCGAGGCCGATGGCTCGGCGGGCCTGGCGGTGATGAGCGATCATACAACCGCATACAGCTTCAAAGCCGGGGAACCCCTGGGCCTGGTCTGCTGCTATGCCGGGCCGGGCACGTGGTTCGATTACGCGCTGGGTCGTACGCCCGAGATTTCATATGCCCTAATTCCGCATTCGGGGAACTGGGACAAAGCCAATCTGTGGCGACACCAGGCGGATTGGTCTGAGCCGCTGGTTTCAACTGTCGTTCCCAAGCCAGCTTCGGACCAAAAGGGGCATTGGTCCCTGGCCGAGGTCTCGGATGGGAACGTTCAGGTCACCAGCCTGCATCAGGACAACGGGCAATGGCTGCTGCGGATCTTCAATGCGAGTGCTGCGCCCACAACTACAGACCTCCGGCTTGACCCGATCATTCGCAAGGTTGAATTTGTTGAGTTGGATGGACGAACGGTTGGTGAGGTTCCGATTGTCGCTGGTGCCGCCGGCAAACAGTCAATTAGCGTATCCCTGCCCCAATTCGCCGTACGAACGCTACGGTTGACCCGGATCGCCTGACCTGGCGAAAGTCGATCAGAGTGAGTTTGCCAGTCCACGGGCTAAAAACTGGAACGGCCTACGCTGGAAGCGACCGCCATCGCGTTGCTAACATCATGCGATGCGCTCTGATGATTTGGGGTTGATGGCATACCGCGACGCTTGGGCATTGCAGGAGCAGGCGCACGCGGAGGTGTTGGCCGGGGGGGAGGAACGCTGCTTTCTGGTTGAGCATCCGCCGGTGATCACCTTTGGACGTCGGGCGGGGGTTTCGCGGAATTTGCTGGCCTCGGATGAGCAACTTGCAAAGCTTGGTGTGGAGGTCGTTCAATCAGATCGCGGCGGAGACATTACCTTTCATGGGCCCGGCCAGCTTGTGGCGTACCCGATCATCCGACTGAATGATCATGGCCTGTCAGTGGGTGGGTATGTCCATACGCTCGAGCGAGTTGTGGTTAACGCTCTGGCCGACTTCGGCATCAATGCCCAACCCGATCCGAAAGCCGTCGGCGTCTGGGCAACTACGGATTCGACCGGGGAGCCTGCAAAAATCTGTGCCCTGGGCGTCCGGATCAAACGCGGCGTCTCACTTCATGGCATCGCGCTGAATGTCACCACCGATCTCAACTACTTCAACCTCATTGTCCCCTGCGGCCTCGCGGGCCGGCCAGTCACTTCAATGCAGACTATTCTCGGTGGGCAATCACCGACGATGATGCAAATTAAACAATCGCTGACTCAACATCTTGGGACGTTGATTGATGCGGCAATCCCCAAAATCGCGCTGGCTTGAAATGAGCGGGAGAAGATTTAACCACAGATAGCGCAGATGCTCGCAGATGAAGACAATGCAGTCTTTTATCTGCGAGCATCTGCGCTATCTGTGTTGCAGCCCACAAGGCTGCGTGTCCTGCC
>DAIRGS010000441.1:0-4428 GCA_036794395.1 Tepidisphaeraceae bacterium
CTTACACCGGCAGGACACGCAGCCTTGTGGGCTGCAACACAGATTGCGCAGATGCGCGCAGATTACTACAAAGACCTGCATTTACATCTGTGTTCATCTGTGTCCATCCGTGGCAATACCTCTTGCATTGGCTTTCTCTGTGTTTTCTCTGTGCTCTCTGTGGCCTCTGTGGTTAATCCTCTGTTTTGTTTCTTCGTGTCTTCGTGGCAATCCTCTTTGTTTTGAGCGCGCCTCCGTGTCTCCGTGCCCCCGTGGTTGCATCTCTTTTTTTGTTGCGGCCCTGCCGCGCTATGGCCAGCTGCGTCATCTGCGTCATCTGCGGCCAAATCTTATTCCTCACGCAACGCTTGATCCCTCCACGCCAGCAATATATGCATCCGCCACCAGCGCAACTAAAGGGCGAGACCCTCTGGCCTCGCCCTTTAAATCCGTCAGCAATTAATCCGCAATCAAATCAGGCGAATTTGAAATCCAACAGGTTGGCAATGCCCGAGCCGCCCACAAACTGAATATACAGTGTATGCACCCCAGTAACCCTCGATACCGAAGTCGATTGGCTGTTGAAGGTGGTCCACGCGCCGGTCGCAGTCGTCACCAGCGTGCCGATCGTCGGACCCGAAAGGCTGTCGGTATGCAGCACGATCTTCTGACCGCCATACCCGGCCCCAACGGCAATGTTCGCCATGAACTTCGTGTAGTTGCCGCTGCCGAAATCGATATTGTTGAACTGAACCCAACTGTTATTGAACGTGTATCCCACCGCGCCGTGCGACGCGGCAACGTTCGACGACCCATTGTTGGTCAACGCATTAAACGTGTTTGAAGCCGCGAAACCCGTCGGCGTTGAAGATGCCGGCGCCGGTGCCGGTGCCGGTGCCGGAGCCGGTGTCGATGAACCCGAACCATATACGTTGTTGTAGTGGTTCGCGTTATAGCCCCACTGCGAAGCAGGGTTCGAGAAGGTGTTGTTGTAGAAGTTGCTCCCACCCCAGTCGTACGTCCCGTTATTCGCAACCGAGTACTGGTAGGCGGAGAACTTGTTATTATACACCTGCTCGTTGTAGCTGCTGAAATTCAGCTTGATACCGAAATTCACGTTCCACACGTTGTTGTCGTGGATCGTGATATTGCTGGTCCAGTTGTCCAGGAAAATCCCGGCCGCGCCGAATCCGACCGCCGATACGTTGTAAACCGTGTTGCCCACGATCTGCGAGTACTGCCCGGTGTTGTTCACCGTATAAATCCCGCCGCCATCCTGCGTCTGGAGCATGGCGTCGTGAATCGTGTTGTACAGGATGTTCGTGTGCTGGGTCTGGAAGTTAATCCCATCCCGGCCCGTGTTGTAAATCGTGTTGTTCTGAATCGTCGCGTACTGCCCATACACCCGCACGCCCGCGGCATCGATTCCCGCCGTATCCACATCGTGAATCGCGTTGTTCTTCACCGTGACATTGCTGCCGCCGATGTAAACCCCATCGCCCGCGCTGTACGCGATCGTGCTGTTCTGAAGCGTGGAATTATTCCCCATCAGGTTCATGCCCCACGGCTCAGACACCGACCATCCATTGGAGATCCATCCCACCTGCGTGATGTACTTGGCGTTGATCGAATCCAGCATCGTGTTCGGCGAGTTGTATCCCGTCTTAATTGTCGCCGCCGTGATGTTCAAGCCCCGGATCGTCGTGTTCGACACGTTCGAAATATCAAACGCGAACGCGCGACGCTTCACTTCCACCGTGTGGTTGCCCGGATTGTCGCTTTGCAGATCGCGCAGATACAAACGATTCGAGCTGTCGATAAACGACTCGCCCGCCGCATCCAGCGCCGAGAACTTACCGGTCAGATAAAAATTGTTCCCCGCCACCGGCTTTTCATACTGGCTCAAGCTCGGCAAGGACACGTTCACCCAGCCCGGCCCCGAGTTGTTCACATACGCGCTGTAGCTCGTCCAACCCTCGCCCGGCGTAATGTGCATCGTCGCGCCCGCCCAATATCCGGACGGCTGATTCAAACTCGAATTGTAAATCGTGTTGCCCGAAATCGATTGAATCTGCGCCTGCGACGGGTGCGAAATGTCCGTCCCCGAGTTCGGCCACCGCGCATCATTCATCAACTGCCCGTCGACGAACACCTGGTTATTCCCCTGCCCAAGGTTGAACCCAAGCTGCGTCGAGTAAATCCCGTTGCCATAGCTCGAGAAATTCCAAACCTGGTCCGCCCCGTCGACCGTCACCGATTGCCCGTTGTAATTCTGAAACGTCACCCCGCTGTGTGCCGGCGTAACTGTCTCGTGATACGTCCCGCCCTCAATCTGAACTGAATCGCCCCAGTTGGCCGTTCCCGCGGCCCTCTGAATGGACTTGAACGGAGCCGACACCGACCCATTCGAACCGTCACTTCCCCATGTTGCCACGTAATAGGATGTCGACAGTAAAAGTCGATCTTCCAAAGGCTCAACAAACGACGGACGAGAAACGGCTTGAATCTTCTTACGCAACCCAGCAGAAGCCTTGCTGGCGACACGCGAAAACAAACCAAGATTGGTCCCAACAGCACGAAGCTTGGGCATTACTGCTCCTGAAGGTCGGTGGTCGCACCGGGCGCGCGGTACGCGGACAAATAGCGACCAGGCCTGAACGGATTTACAACGGGCTTCGTAGAGCGGATTGCCGACTGCAAGACACAATTCCACCGCGCACAATCCATGCGCGTACAGAATCCATCAAGCCGACATGCTCAAATTTATGCGGGATGAACGAGGTCACAGAATCCGACGGACGTCGGTGAAGCCACCTCGACTGCTACCCGCTTGCAGCGATTCGGAAGAATCTAAAGAAGAACCGCAAACCCGGAACCCCCCGGGTTCGTGAAACAACTCCGACTTTTCCTTCCCTGATCCGCAGGCCCTAGAACCAATTACCCGCGGCTATCGATCTGAAATACGCTGCCAAAGCCACGCCCACTAACTAGTGAACGCGAGGGGGAATATAGAGGCTCATCAAGACCGCACAACCCTAAAACTCGTCCAAAATAAAAAAAAGTTGGCCGCCTCTTGCATATATTTCGGGCATCGCGCGATATGAACGTCCAAGACCCGATAATGCGTAACAACAGGTAAATTGGAATGGATGGAAGGCCTTCAGAAATCACCGCCCCGGACGATCCCAACGGTTCACTCGAATCCGTAATTCTACCCAGCGCCCCAACACCCCGCCCCACCGGCAAAGGCCGGTTGGTACGACGAGTTATCGGAATTTTACTCACCCTCACAATCTTCGCCTGGATCTTCAAACCCATCATCCTTCATTGGAGCGATGTCAAGGATCGCATCCATCACACCAGCCTCGGGCGCATCCTGTTTGCCTCACTTATTTTCTCCATCTTCTTGTTCGTTTTTCGCGCACTCACCTGGCGTCGCATCCTCATCGGCTTCGGATACCGTCTACCCATCGCCCCAACGGTTAGAATCTGGTCATCTTCCGAGCTCTCCCGCTATCTGCCCGGCGTCATCTGGCAGGTCGTCAGCCGCATCTATCTCGTCAAACCGTACGGCGTCCGCGGTAGCGCCTGCTCCGCCAGCCAGGTTCTCGAACTCGCTCTCTTCCTCCTATCCAACATCCTCATGGCTGTCGGATGCCTCACATGGCTCGGCCACAAACAGCTCCGCCCCGCAACCCAAAACTGGCTCCTGGGCGCGATCGCCCTCATCCCCATCCTGATCTTTCTCCTGTACCCCAAAATCTTCTACGGCATCACCAACGCCGTCATGCGCAAGCTCGGCAAGCCCGAGATCGTCAACCGCCTCCACTTCCGCGAACTCATCGCCCTACTGCTCTGGAATGTCCTGGGCCTCGTCTTGCAGAGCCTGGCCATCTGGCTCGTGGTCTCCCAACCCCTTCATCTCCAGTTCACTAAATGGTGGGTCGTCGCGGGCGCATACTCGCTGGCTTGGTGTGCCGGCTTCCTCGCCTTCTGGGCCCCCGGCGGCATCGGCGTCCGCGAACTGGTCTTCGTCATGGCGATGGAAATCGCACTCCCCCAACGCGTCCGCGACACCTTCAACAACCCCGCCGTCCAGCTCGGCTTCCTCGCCTTCCTCAGCGTCCTCCTCCGCCTCTGGGCCACCACCGGCGAACTCATCCTCGCCTCCATCGCGTATGCCGCCGACTACCGCGGCGCCCTGGGCCGCCCCGACGCCCCAGGCCAACTCCCCCAACCACAACTCAACGACCGCAATCAATTGCCGGACGTTGCATAACGTTGCATTTCGTTGCAGGGCGACGAATGGGCCGGAGGTACGCCAGCGGGAGTTCGAGGCTCCCGCCGAGCCGTATTCGTGCGTGCGAGGCTGACCAAGGACCAAGGACAATCCGCAATCCCGAATCCGCAATCCGCAATTCTCCCCCTCACCCCCTCCCTCCCTCACCC
>DAIRGS010000124.1:0-19458 GCA_036794395.1 Tepidisphaeraceae bacterium
TGCGGGTGAAGGCGGCGTCGATGGATGATCCGGTGGCGCAGCTGTCGGGGGGGAATCAGCAGAAGATCGTGCTGGCGAAATGGCTGGGGAGGGAGCCGGGGTTATTGATCGCCGATGAGCCGACGCGCGGGGTGGATGTGGGGGCGAAGGCGGCGCTGCATGAAGTGCTGGATGAATTGGCGGGGAACGGGATTGGGGTGCTTTTGATTTCTTCGGAATTGCCGGAGGTAATTAATCTTTCGACGCGGATTTTGGTTTTGAGGGAGGGGAGAGTTGTTGGGGAAGTTTCGAGGGGGGAGGCGACGCAGGAGACGGTGATGAGGATGATGGCGGGAGGAGGTGGGGGAGAGGGGAGACAAGGAGAGGGGGAGAGGGGGAGAAATGACGAAATTCGAATGACGAATGAAATTCGAAATTCGAAATTCGAATGACGAAACGGGGGTGTTATTTTGAAGGCGTTGAGAAATGCGCGGCGTGTGAGAGGCGCCTGGCAATCGCCCTCACCCCGGCCCGCTCGCGGGCAGTCGCTCATTCCGCTCACTTCTCCCGGGGGGAGAGGGGAAAGAGGGTGATCACGTTTTGCATCCGGTTACTTGGGAGGGGTGGTTTTGCCCCAGGGGGCCTGGAGTTCTTCTACGATGGCCAGGGCTAGTTTTTCTATGTTGTCCTGGGTGCCTACGGAGGGGTCTTCGCCGAGGGTGGGGTAGTAGGGGGCGCTTTGTTCGAAGCCTCGGCGTTCGACGTAGATTTGGCCGGTGCGGAGGTCTTTCCAGGTGAAGTTGACGGTGATGAGGAAGAGTTGTTCCTGGGGGAGTGCGTTGAAGGGGCTGCGGCTGATGTTGTTGACGCGGGTGCTCATGATCTCGCCTTCGAGGAGCGTGTCGGCGCGTTCTTTTGGGGCGACATGGTAGGGCGTGCGGCTCTCGAGCTGGGTGATGACTGCCTTGGATAAGTTGAACTCGAGGCCGCGATTGAAGGTTTTGTTGGAGAAGATGGGAACGGCGACGGTGCGGACGTTTTCGCGGTAGATGCTGTTGGAGGGGCTGGATTGGGAGAATGAGTTGCCGTTGTCGGACCAGGCGTAGCCGCAACCGGGGAGGGTTAGGAGGGGGAGAAGAATGAGGAAGCGGGTCGGCGAGCAGTTGAGATTCATTTCTCCTCCGGATCCACAACCACGACACGCATGGGCTTTTGCGCGAGCTTGAACTTGCGAAGTTGTGGAAATGCAATGAACCAGATGAACATGAGGATTAGCAACCAGGGTATCAGTGGAAGGATCATGTTCGACAAGGTGCTGTTGGTCTGTTCGACGCGGACCTCTGCGCCAGAATTATCCATCAGCCAATGCACAAATTCCCAGTTGCCGCTTAAGCCGGGAGGCAGCGGCGTGCGGAAATTGCTGATGCCGGCATTTCTGGACAACGGCGTGCGAAATGTACCTGAGATCTCATCCCCGTCGAGATTGATGCTGGCAACGTTGGATTTTCGCACTTCGCCGTAAAACGTTGAAAGCGAAATGGATGGGCCAGCGGCGTTTTGCTTAAGCCCCACAAAAAGAAACAACGCCAGCGCGAAGAAGAGGATCGAGCCAACCAGTAAAGTGCGGATGCGCCCAGATCTGGGCGCGAACGGCGATGCATTGCCGAGAAATTGGCTCATCGCTTTTTCCCCGAAAGATTTGGCATTGGTGGATTGGGCTCTGGTGTTGGCTGTGCGGCGGCTTCTGGGTTGCTGGGTGGGGGGGGTGGGTCGGTTAGATATTTGGCGGGGATGGTGGTGAGTTGTTTTTGGGCGGAGACGGCTTCGGACGAATTGGGGTAGGTTTGGAGGACGTACCGATACATGTAAACCGCGCCGCGTGTTTTGCCGGTACGGCGGTAGAAGTCGGCGGTGAGGTATGCCTTGCGGGCGAGGTCGGAGTCGATGTGGGCGATCCACTGGGGGACGTTGTTCTCGGCGGCAAGATTGGGATACTGGATCTGGATGGCTTTGAATTGGGAGCGGGCGTCGATCAGGGGTGTTGCGTCGAAGCGGGGGCCGTGAAAGCGCGCGAGGGATGAGAAGGCCTGGCGGAGTCGGATTTGGGGGACGTCGTTGCTACGGGGGTAACTTCGGAGGAAGGCTTCGTAGGCATCGCCGGCCAGATCAAATTGTGAGGTGTTGAAGTAGAAATCGGCCGTTCGGCGGAGGGCCTGTTCGGCGATTGGAGAGCCGGTGGAGCGCTCCTGGATGCGGAAGAGCATTTCGATGGCTTCTTCTTCCATGGAGACGATGGGGAAGCCCCAAAACGTGTCTTTACGGCCATTTAGATAATCGTCGGCGATGTCGTATTGGAGCTCCATGGCGGCTGGGTAGAGCTTGCTTGCGGGATAGCTGTCCAAAAGCTCGTCAAGATGGTAGAAGGACCGTACCCGTTCGCCATTCTGGAAGTAAACTTGGGCTAGAAGGTACAAACCTCTGTCGCGATCTGGCGCGACCGGGTGACTGACGAGCCAGGGTACAATCAGGTCGTGGGCCGGTTTCCAATGATGGGCTTCGAGAAGGGCCTGGGCCCGATCGAGCGTTGGATTGGCGGACAAATCTGCGGCCGGGCGCGTAGAGGGCATTTCCGGCGGCGGTGCTGAACGGGCACTTGACGTAAGCAACGGCACGATAAGGATCAAGGCGGCCCGAACGATCATACGGCGGATTCTAATTGCGGCTGTGGCTGATGCAAACATGGATGGACCAGAACACACCTGAACGAACAACGGGCGGCGGCTGGCGATAGTAGAACTAGATGCTGCAACCCCTCGGTTCGGAAGCCGTCTGTCCACTCAATATTCTAGATGAAGGTGAGGCGCAGCTTTGAACGATATCATTGCCATTCTCTCACGCGACGGGCTTTTCGACGAGAAGGCCGTTTCGCATGTTCGCGATGCTCTGGCGGAGGGGAAGCCACTGGATGAGGCGTTGCGCGCCTCGTCGAATGGCAACGGCACGCCGGGGGTGCCTGAGGAGAAACTGCTCCGCACGCTGGCGGATTATTTCCACGTTCAATTTGTCGATCTTGAAAACGCAAACCCGCCCAAGGAACTTTTGTCGCGGTTTCCGGTTCGGGTGCTGCTTGCACATGGGTTGCTTCCGTGGCGTGAGGAGCCGGATGGTTCGGTTCTGATTGTTACGAGCAAGATTTTTGATACGACGGGGTTGGACGAGCTGCGGCTTTCATCGGGTATTGAGGTTCGGCCGGCCCTGGCGCCGGCGGGGGAAATCGATCGGGCGTGCAAGCGGTTGCTGGGTGTGGGTGCGGACACGCTGCAATCAATGGGCGTGAACGACGACGACGTCATGGTCATCGAGACCAACGACGAAGACCTCGATCTGACCAGCGCGACCGCGGCAGCGCAGGATGCATCGATTATCCGGTTTGTGAACCAGGTTATGGCCGAGGCGCTGGAGCTTCGGGCAACGGACGTTCACGTTGAGCCGTTCGAGGCACAACTGCGGGTGCGGTATCGCGTGGACGGCGTGCTTCAGGAAGCGAACATTCCGGCGCAGGTTCGGAAGTTTCACGCGGCGATTGTTTCGCGTCTGAAAATTCTTTCGCATCTGGATATTGCCGAGAAGCGCGTGCCGCAGGACGGGCGCATTCGATTGAAGGTGGCGGGCCGCGAAATCGACTTGCGCGTATCTGTCATTCCGATGATCCACGGCGAAGCGGTCGTGCTTCGTATTCTGGATCGCGGCGACGCGATTCTCGGGTTGGAACACTTGGGTTTCGCCAAGCGAGATGCTCGGGCCTGGGAAGAAGTTATTCAGCTGCCGCACGGGATTATCTTGGTGACCGGGCCGACCGGTTCCGGTAAGACCACGACGCTTTACGCGGCCCTTTCCAAGATCAATACGGTCGATCAGAAGATCATTACGATTGAAGACCCGGTTGAATATCAGCTTCGTGGGATCAACCAGATCCAGGTGAATACAAAGGCGAATCTGACGTTCGGAGCGGGGCTTCGCGCGATATTGCGTCACGATCCGGACGTTATTCTGATCGGTGAAATTCGCGATCGCGAGACGGCGGACATTGCGGTGCAGTCATCACTCACGGGTCACCTGGTGTTCAGCACACTGCACACCAACGATGCTCCGGGTGCGATTACACGTTTGATTGAAATGGGGATTGAGCCGTACCTGGTTGCGTCGACGGTGGAAATGATCGTGGCGCAGCGACTGGTGCGCGTGATCTGCAAGCAGTGCAAGGAAGTCGCACCGCCGGCGGATCTTGAAGCGATGGCATCGACGGGCATCACCAACCTTCCGGAAGTGGTGTATCGGGGCAAGGGATGCCGAAACTGTCTGGGTACGGGATATCGCGGGCGTCAGGGTGTGTTTGAACTGATGCCGGTGACGGAAGAAATTCGCGAGCTGACGCTGGAGCGCGTATCGGCCGGTAAGATTCGCGAAGTGGCGATGCGGCAGGGAATGAACAGCCTTCGCGGTGACGGTTGGCGGCTGGTGGGCGAGGGCCGGACGACGGTTGAGGAAGTGATGCGATTGACGAAGGACGAATCGGCCGTGGCAGGCGCGTCGGCGATGGGCATCAATATGTAAAGGGGCCGATTTTGCGATATTGCCGGGCGTAAACGGTGCTTAACCGTGGAAGCCGGCAGAGGCGCTGCGGTACTAAATCACCGGAATAAACGAATGACGATGAGCTTTGCATATACCGCGGTTGGAGCCAAAGGCGAGAAGACGTCGGGGACGCTCTCTGCCGAGAGTAAGGCCGCGGCGATTGCGCAGGTTGTGCAGCGTGGATTGCATCCGGTCAGCATGACGGAGCAAAACGCCAAGTCCGCGGCGAAAGTGGCGGCCGCGTCGCAAGCGGCAAAGCCGGGGCGGGTTCCCCAGCGGGCGGTTGAAGCATTTACGCGTGATCTGGCAAATCTTCTGGCTGGGGGCGTGCCATTGTCCCGCGCGCTGAGTCTGCTCAAGCGCGAAGCCAGCTCGCCGGCGGTTAAGCACCTGTGGGGTGTCATCCACGATGATGTGGTGGGCGGCACGGCACTGGCCGATGCGATGGGCAAATGGCCGAAGAGTTTTTCGCCGGTTTATGTCGCGATGGTGCGGGCGGGTGAGGCGGGCGGGTTCCTTGACGTTGTGCTGTCACAGATCGCCGAGTTCCGCGCTCGTGAGGCGGATCTGAAGGGCAAGGTCAAAGCCGCACTGGTTTACCCGGCGGTGTTGGGTTGCCTGGCGGTGCTGGTTCTTATCTTCCTTCTGACGTTTTTCATTCCGAGATTTTCGAAGATGTTCAATGAGTTCGGCGCCGAGCTTCCCGCGCTGACGCAATTCATTATCGGCCTCAGCAATATTGTAAAGCATTACGGCCTGTATCTACTTGTGGCGGGTGTGATCCTGGTCGTATTTCTCAAGCGTGCGTTTGCCACCGACACCGGTCGTCGGCGACTGGAGATGACCATCCTGGCCGTTCCGATCCTCGGCCGCGTGATTTCGCACTTTGCGTTGATTCGCTTCTGCCGGATGCTCGGCACGCTGGTTGGTGCGGGCGTTCCCCTCATTGCCTCGCTTAAGGTGGCCCGCGAGGCGATCGGCAATCAAACCCTGGCCGATACCGTGTCCAGCGCAATCGATCAGGTGCAACGCGGCCAGGCATTGTCCAAAGCCTTGTCGGAGAGCGACAGGCTATTTCCCGCCTCCGTAGTTGAGACGATCGCTGTAGCCGAGGAAACAGGCCGCCTCGACAAGGAACTGGTCCGAATCGCGACTTCGTTCGAGGGCGATCTGGACCGTCAACTTCGTATGCTTGTGGCAGTGCTTGAACCCTTGCTGTTGTTCGTGATGGCCGGCGTCATTGGAACAGTTGTGATGGGGATGCTTCTGCCGATCTTTAACCTCCAAGACCTCGTTAAATAGTTCGGAGTACATCTATGCAATACCAGCACGTGCGAACGAATCGCAATCGCGGTTTTACCCTCATCGAACTTCTGCTCGTCATGGTGATCCTTGCGATCCTGGCGGCGGTGGTGGTGCCTAAGATGGTCGGGCGCGGCGAACAGGCGAAAGAATCCGCGGCCAAGACCGGCATCACCAGCATCGAAACCGCGCTCAACACGTTTGAGGTGGACAACGGCCACTTCCCCAGCAGTGAGGAAGGCTTGGGCGCCCTGATGACTCAGCCGGGCAATACCCCGAATTGGCATGGGGCTTATCTCCTGCACCCACCGATTGACCCATGGGGGAGCCCTTACGTCTATACCTACCCGGGCCAGCACAATGCGACGAGTTACGACATCTACACGACTTCCGGGGGCAAGGACAGCAGTGGCAATCTCATCAATAACTGGAACGTCGCCGGGGTTCAGTAGCACCCCATTAAATCGCCAAAGAGGCTTCACGCTGTTGGAGCTGATTCTGGTGATGGCGATCATTGCGATCATCGTGGGCCTATCGATTCCATCGCTTCATGGTTTCGCCCAGGGTCGCCGTACGACTGCTTGTGCGGATCAGATTCAGGCACTGACGCAGTACGCGCATACGCAGGCGATCACGCGCGGCACGGTTTACCGGTTGAACATCAAGCCGGCGGCCCTGAATGGCCCGGCTACTTACTGGCTGACCGTGCAACAGGAAGATGGCCAGTTCGGACCGACGGGCGACTCGCTGGGATTGGAATTTCGGGCGCCCGAAGGGGTAGACCTGAGCTGGAACGCCCCGCAGCAGCCAGACGGGCAGTATATCCAGTTCCAGTCGACGGGCCGAACCGACCCGGCAACGATTCGCGTTCAGGGTCCGGACAGGCAGCTGATTCTGATCGGCTGCCCGTCTGCCACCGAGATGTTTAAGATAATGACGCCTGCCGAAGCGCAATCGTTGGGATTATGAATACTCGCCCAAACCCATCTTCGATCGAATCGATAACGACTTTACCGCGTATTGCGTCAAGCAAAGTTGGAGCCGCACTACGGGGTCGTGGCTGGGGTCGTGGTGGGGGTCGGGCTCGGCGGAAGGGTTTTACGCTGATAGAGGTACTTGCGGCGCTGGTGCTGCTGGCGATCGTGTTGCCGGCAGCGATGCGCGGGGTGACGGCGGCGGCTTCCGCGGCTTCGTCGGCTCAGAAGCGCACCAAGGCAGCCGCCCTGGCCGCGTCCAAGCTTCAAGAAATTCTGGCGACCGGGCAGTATGCCAATGGCGGGTTGTCGGGTGATTTCGGTTCTGAAGAAGGGCCGGAGTACAACGGATTTCGGTGGGAGGCGCAGACTTCCAACTGGAACCAGCCGGGATTTAATTCGCAGGATCTCCAGACTCAAACGCTGGAACAACTTGATCTTAAAGTGACCTGGCGTGGTAAAGGTGGAGATCAATCGATCACTCTGTCCACGCTTGTTTACTCCAATTCGCCAGTGGGGCCCGCGGCCCAACCCCCTGTTGTCACTGATACCACCAAACGCGGCCCATTATTGGGGAACGTTACCAGCGGGGGGTTCTAAATGATCGTGCGTGAGTCCGCGCTATTCGTTTTTCGTGACACGGCCTTCCCCTTCGGGTCTGAGCCTCAGGGTCGAAGACAGGCCGTGGTCGAGGACGCTTCGGGCGCGGCGCAGGGTGAAATGTGGGAAAACCAACTCGCGGGAATCGGGCATTTTTTGGCGGCAATTCAGAAGGTTGTCCCACTGTCGAAACTTGGTTTTCCCAAATCACGCGCATCGCGGATGGTCTTGCCCCCCGATCATGGGCTGGAAGCCCATGCCACAAAGCGCGGAATCGCGAACGGCTATTTAGTGCGTGCAGGCATTCGGAGCCATCGCTATTCCCGGGGGGCGCGCCACGGATTTACGTTACTCGAATTGCTGATCGCGTTGACGATCTCGGCGGTTGTCGCACTGTCGATGTTCAGCTCGCTTTATATCGTTTTTAAGTCGCGAGAAAACAGCATGGCGGCGCTGGCGCCGGTTGCCTCGGCCGAGCTGGCGATGGAGATGATTCGCGCGGATATACAATCCGCCCTCCCCGAAGCGCCGGCAACGGGAACAACGTCCGGATTGCCAGGAGGCATTTCTGCACAAACCACGACCGCCGCTCCGCTGATCGGGCCATTTGAGGGCACACAGGGTGGCGGCACCGCGGGAGGGGATGCGTTGTATTTATATGGGACGGGATATATCCCGCCGCATAAATCGGGCGTGGGTGATGTAAAGCAGATCGCGTTGATGATGGACCAGCAGAACAACACGAAGGTTCTGGTGCGCGAGGTGTGGGGTAATCTTCTGTCGCAGCAGGCGCAGACGCTGGATCCGGATAAGGAAGTCATTTGCCGGTACGTCACGTCGTTTACCTTGCAGTATTACGATGGGACGCAGTGGCAGACTTCGTGGGATTCGACGCAATACAACAACTCGCTGCCGGTGGCTGTTGAAGTGACGCTTGAGCTGATGCCGCCGGGCGTGAAGCAGCCGATTCATATGCGACGCGTTTTTGGTCTTTCGTGCCTGACGCCCCCAACCCCGATACAATGAGCCAAAAGACCTTAACATCCCGACGCGGCACTATCTTCGTTACTGCGATGTGGGTCACTATCATCATTGGTGCGGTCGTTCTTGTTTTCGCCCGTTCCATGCGCGTCGAGTTGACCGCCGCCGCGAATCGTGTCAGTACCGATCAGGCCGAAGCGGTGGAGTTGGGCGTGGAGCAATACGTCCTTGCGCAACTTGATAATATCGATGGCGAGGCCGACTACGTTCTTAACCTGCCCGGCGAGCAATGCCGCATTGGCGAGGGCTACTTCTGGCTTCTCCGACCCTCGGCCAACGCGCAAAGTTACGAGTTCGGAATCACTGATGAGGCCGGCAAGTTTAACCTGAATTACAATAAGGTGAGTCCGACGGGAGCGCTGTTGCCTGCAACCGACCAAACCCAGCTGATGTATCTCCCAGGCATGTTAAGCCAACAGGCCGACAGCATTATTGACTGGATCGACACTGATCCGATGAACATCACCGGGGGAGACGGCGCCGAAAGCGATTACTATCAGTCCCTTCCCGAGCCGTATCAGGCCAAGAATGCCAACCTCGAAACCATCGAGGAGCTTTCGCTCGTCCAGGGGGTGGACTCGACGCTGATGTATGGCATCGATCGAAACCATAATGGAGTGATTGAGCAGGGTGAGACATCGCAGGGCTCAACTGGCACCAATTCGAACGGTGTTACTGCCGATCGCGGACTCTTTCCATTCGTTACGATTTACTCGGCCGAACCTGACACATGTATAGACGGCACGCCAAGGTATTCTTGTTCAGGGCCTCCAAATCCGAACACGCTCAAAGGTATTGTCACCGATTCTGCCGTTGCAACGGCGATCCAACAGGCGCAGTCCGGAGGTCTGAAGAACGTATTTCAACTTGTGCGCCCTGGTTTAACATCCGCGCAGCTGGCTCCGTGGGCTGACAAGCTTTCGTTTCGAGCCACAACGGGCTCGCCGAACGCTACTACAACGGGAACGCCGCCTCTCCTTAAAGGTTTGATCAACGTTAACACTGCTTCCAGGGAAGTGCTGCTGACACTTATGGGTGTCAACCCGAATCTAACTTCAAACGACATCGACAATCTTATCAATGAGCGCGAGCGATCCGACACCAGCACGATCATGTGGGTGTACGACGCATTGCAGGATAAGGCTGCCAGCATTGGAAACTACATCACAAACCGCTCTTTCGTCTATTCCGCCGATATCGTGGCGGTCAGTGGTGATGGCCGGGCGTTTAAGCGGGTTCGTATTGTGGTCGATGCGACACAGAGCCCGCCCAAAATCGTGTATCGTAAAGACCTGACTTCGATGGGTTGGCCGCTTCCAGAATCAGTCCGCACGTCGTTGCGGCAGGGCAAAGGTCCGGGGTCAAGCCTGACGGGTAATGGCGGCGGCGGCTTCGGTGGCATGGGTGGATTAGGCAGATAGGCAGAAATGAAACCAACGCGACATAACAAAATGCTGGGAATTGCGGTCGGCGAACGATCGATGCTCGTGGCCGAGGTACACACCGGCAGCAGTGGTCCGGAGGTCATCAAGGCGATGGAGTTCACGTACCCGGAGGGTGTGACGCCGGCGAAGGACCCCGCGGCGATCGGAAGCGCGCTGGGGCAATTCCTGAAGGAAAAGGGATTCGGCGCGCGGCTGGCCGTGTTTGGCTTGCCGGCCAAGTGGGTGCTGTCCAAGCAGAAGGAAGTGCCCGCGATCGCGGATAATCTTCTGGCCGACACGCTTCGGCTCCAGGCGGAGAGCGAATTTTCCAGTGAGTTGGGCGAACTGGTTTACGATTATGCTGGCTCGGGCGGGGCGAATCCTTCGGTGGGAGGGACGAGCAGTGTTTTGTTGCTGGCGGTCCCCAAGCGTTACATCGATCAGATCAATCAACTGGCGGAAGCTGCGCGCGTGAGAGTGCTGGCGGTGACGCCTTTTTCGACGGCGATTGGTGCTTCGTCGAAAGGCTCGGCCGATGCGATGATGTTGCTGCTGGGGCCATCGGGCGTGGAATTTACGACCCAGCATGGCGGACACCCGAGCGTGCTTCGGTATCTGGGCACATCGGCGGATTCGACGCCGACGCTCATGGGCGAACTCCGCCGGGCCGCGACCCGAACCGGCGCGGCCGGGGCAAGCACGCGCGAGATCTTTATCTGGAATGACACTGGGGCGGATGAAACGCAGATTCAATCGATCGGACACTCGCTGGAACTGGGCGTTCGCGATGGAAGCCTTGGCGATCTGGGCGTATCGGCTGCACCGGGCGTGATGAATGGCCGCGATTTCGCGACGTCGATCTCGCTGGCGGTTCTTGGAATGGCTCCTGCCGAGGGCGTACCGGACTTTCTGGATTCGCGGCTTGCTCCGCTTCCCGAACAGCGTATCGATCGTCGGACGTTGCTTGCCGCGGCGGTGGTCGTATTGCTGGTTGCGACGGCGGGGCTGTGGTATTGGAACATTCAGTCGCGACAGGCGGCGGTCGATCAGATCGTTAAAGAAAACATCTCTAACAACGATGCGCGAACCAAGGCGCAGGCGACAGTCAAGAGAATTCAGTTGGCGGAGCGATGGCACGGGGAGAAGCCGAAATTTGTCGCGTGCCTGACGGATCTCACGGAACTGGCCCCGCAGACCCCGGACATTTACGGCACGCAATTTTCGCTCAAGGACGAAACGCCGGATGCCAGCAGCGCCACTCCAACGCCGGCCGGCACAAATCCGCCTCCTCCCAAGCCGACGATCATGAAGGGCACACTCAAGGGCAAAGCGACCAACGACAATGTGATTTTTGCCCTGGCCCAGAAGCTGATGGACAGCAAGGGCAAGTTTTCCGGCACCCGGATCGAGTCCAGGGACCGCAACGAAAGCAAGGGCCAGGTCGAAATCAGTTTCGTCATTGAATTTAACTATTCGCCTAAGTAACAGGGCGGCGGAGTACACTCGTGGTCCTATCTCAACGTGAACGATATATCGCAGTCGGCCTGGGTGCCGTGCTCGTGCTGCTGATTCTCTGGCAGGTTGTCTACTCGCCGCTGGAGAACTGGAGCAGCCAGATCAGCACTGACAAGGCCAATGCGATTAAAGAGCGTGATGACACGGCCAAACTTTTCAAAGACCAGGTGGCGTTGCTGAAGGTCTGGGATGAAATGCAGAAGGCGGGTCTTCAAAACGCTCCGGGCGACGCGCAGAATAAGCTGGGCCAGGCGGTAACCGAATGGGCCATGCAATCGGGGGTCTCTGTTTCTAACTGGAAGGCCAATCAGACCACCATGGTCGACCCCAAGGCGGGATTTGTGGCGGCCGGTGTGCAGGCGACCTGTAGCGGCACGACCAGCGGCATTGCCAAGCTCCTGTATCAGATCGAAGTGGCGAAGATCCCGGCCCGGCTGCATGGCATGACGATCAGCAGCAAAAAGGAAGGCACCGACGATCTTACGGTTATTCTCGATCTAAGCACGCTATGTCTTGTGCCGCCGACCCAGGTTTCGCCTGCTCCCACGCCGGCGCTTTCGACTGCGGCGAAAACTGACGATCGTTAAGTTAAAGCAACCGGCGACCAGCTGCTTTTCTTCGCCCGAACGATGAGAGAAAATAACTGCATGTCGCCGACTTACCGATCGATCGCTCATCTTGTCTGCGTTTTGGTTTTGGGTGTGTGTGGCTGCACCAATCAGCCGGCGGCTAACCCACCCAGTACGAAGCAATCCAATGCGGTGAGTCCGAAGGATCCGCCTCGAGTTGTCGATTGGACCAAGCTCCCTAAGAGCGGGGCGTATTTTGATGTGGACTCGTGTGCGGATCGGCTGCACAGCATTGAGGGGCAGATCATCAGTTATTACGCCGTTCATCGTGAACTGCCTGAACGGCTTTCTGATCTCACCCGCTATGCCGATCCGGGTGATACGACGGACTACACCTGTCCGGTTTCTCATCAGTCGTATGTGTATGTGCCTAACGGTCTGGCACTGGCCAACGATGTGAGCAATGGTCGGCTGATCCTTTACGATGCCACTCCCGCGCACGATTCGGCGCGCGGGCCGATGCGGTGGGGCATTTTGTTTTCTGAAGCCAAGGGCCGTGCGCCGGTGACCACGCACATTATTCCGATTCCAGAAAATACGATGCCGGGCTTTGTGCCTGTGGCGCCGCGGCTTGGGCCAACGGTTCCGGCGCCTATTAATCCGCCGGCCAATGGGCAGCAGTAGCCGCGCGTGGGTGCGTGACAGTTTCGGTGGCTGCCCTTAGTTCCCCTCCACCGGTACGCCGGGGGAGGGTAGGGAGGGGGTTTGGCAGTCCATGCGAGAATTGATCGACTAATCAAAAACGACCCCTCCCTACCCTCCCCCGGCGTACCGGTGGAGGGAGAAGAAGGCCGCCTAAAGTGTCACGGACCAGCCGCGCGTAACTTGACCCGGCTGCAAAGCGCTCTTAAAGTTCTGTGCAAATACAATACGCGGAGCCAATGGTGGTTCCGGGGCGAGTTGAATCGCAGCTTGCGGCCCGTGGGGTGTAAACCCCGCAAAACAGCTAAAGCGCGGCAGGTGTTCTGCCCCGGGCCATGCCGTTTTCGGCGTGGTCTTTTGCTTTGGTAGAATTGCGCGTGTTGCAGAATTTGCCCGTTTTCAAAGAGTCGGTGCCCTATGACGCAGACGTTGAATCCACCCGTCGGCAGCAGTTCCCCAGTGACACAACTCAACCAGGAGCAGGTCAATCGCTACAAGCGGCATTTGATCCTGCCGGAGGTTGGGCCTGAAGGGCAGAAGAAGCTGTTGAACGCGAAAGTGTTGTGCATTGGCGCGGGTGGTCTGGGGTGTCCGATCAGTCTTTATCTTGCGGCCGCGGGCGTGGGGACGATCGGGCTGGCGGATGTGGATGTGGTGAGCCCGAGCAATCTCCAACGCCAGATTCTTTTTGGCACCAACGATATTGGCGAAGACAAGGTGAAGGCGGCGGGGCGTCGGCTGAAAGACCTCAATCCCGATCTGAAGCTGATCGAGCATAAGACGATCGTGAACAGCTCGAATGTCATGGATCTGATTCGTGACTATGACGTGATCATCGATGGCACCGACAACTTCCCGACGCGCTATTGCGTGAATGATGCGTGCGTGCTTCAGGGCAAGCCGAACGTGTATGGTTCGATCTTTCGGTTTGAGGGGATGGTTACGGTCTTTGCTCCGCATCTGAAGAATCCAGACACGGGCGAGCGCGGTCCGTGCTATCGGTGCATGTATCCCGAGCCGCCGGACCCGGGTTCGGTGCCGAGCTGCGCCGAGGGCGGCGTGCTGGGCGTGATTTGCGGGACGATCGGCAGTCTTCAGGCGAATGAAACGATCAAGCTGATTCTGGGTCTGGGCCGACCGGCCATCGGGCGGTTGCTGACCTACAGCTCGCTGGATATCGAATTTCGAACGTTCAAGGTTCGGCGCGACCCCAATTGCCCGGTGTGCGGCGAGCATCCCACCATCACCGAGCCGATTGATTATGAGCAATTCTGCGGCGTTCCGATTCTCGATCCGAAGAGTCTGGAAGAAACCAAGCAGGAAGCGACGAGAGCCAAGGGTGGAAATGGAAAGCCCGCGGCGGCGCCGGCGGCGAATCTGGATGCCAAGGGGCTTCCGCCGGGCTATGCGTTTAAGCCGGATTGGGAAGTGACGCCTCGGGATGTGAAATCGATGCAGGATAAGGGCGAGGCATTCTATTTCATCGATTGCCGTCTGCCTAATGAGTATCAGATCACGAGCATTGCGGGCGCGGAGCTGATACCACTCCAGCAGATGGGGCAGTATCGGGATAAACTTGAAGCGCATCGCAATGAGAAGATCGTCGTGCACTGCAAGAGCGGCGGACGGTCGTTGCAGTTCACGCAGGCTTTGCGCCAGGCCGGGTTCAAGGATGTGAAGAGCATGGCGGGGGGGATAAGTCTTTGGAATAAGGATATTAATCCGGGTGGGCCACAATACTGATTGGTTCACCGCAGAGACGCAGAGGACGCAGAGAAGAGGAAGAGAATGATAAGTGGTGGATCTGAAGCACTCAGGGTTTGCATTCTCTCTGCGTGCTCTGCGGCTCTGCGGTGAATCTGTTTTTGAAGTCGCGAAGGGCAAGCCACGGCGGGCGCGGAATGCGCTGGTTGTGGCTTGTTCTGTTTTTGGGGCTATTTTGCCTCGAACGCAAAATCGACTACGACGGGTTCACCGCCATCAACCGTGATTTCTTTTTCGCGATCGCCCAGGGATTCATGCCATGCATGGAGGGTGTATTTGCCTGGGGGGAGATCTTTGATTGAGAACGATCCGTCGCTTCGGGTGACGTCGAAGAAGGGATTGTCGAGAACGCGCACCCAGGCGTGCATCCAGGGGAACAGATCGGATCGAACTTCGAAGGTATCGACAGCGGGGAAGGCTTCGATGGTTCTGGGGCCAATGCCGGGGGTGGGGGAATTGAACCCGATCGCGGTGGCGGAATTCACGGCGTGGGCGTTGTATGGGATGCGGTCGGCGTTCTTGAGCATCATTTGCTGGCCGATCACCGCTGCTACGACGTGCGGGGAGAACGAGCAGTAACGTTGATTCAACACAACCTGAGGGGGCGATGGATACGCGTGATCGGCGGGCAGAGGGCCGCTGATTGAGACGACGACGTTGGCCAGCGTTCCATCGCGGTTCACGACGATCGATTCATCAAAAATGGGGCCGGGCATGGATGCCATGGCGGCGGGATAGGCGCGTACGTCGATCTCCTGGCGGTTGGGGCGAGAACCTTCGAGATAGACGTGGCCGGTCAGCATGACTTCCGCGGCAACGGATACGGGCGGCTGCGCGGGCGGGTCGGCGGGGGTTGGATCATCGATCAGTGAAATGGGCCTGACGGTTGGCGCTGGTGAGATGTTTGGATCGACGGGGCCGGGCAGGGGAAGGTGGGTCGGGGCGTTGGCTAATAGCTGGCGCCGTTGCAGCGCGACAATCGCGGTGGCGACGGCGCATACGCTCAATACGATTACCGCGGCGATGCGCATTACCCACTGGCTTCTTCGCTGGGCGGCCCGCACCTGAGCTTCCCAAAGGGCGGCGACTGTTCGGCGCGCGGTTATGTCGGGCAGGCCCTGGGCCATGGCCGCGTCGTCTCGCAGCGATTGGATCGCTCGATCAAGCACTATACTCCCAGTATCAGTTTTTGCAGTATCAGGTTTTGGGTCGCTCATCTGCTCATACCATCCCAGCCTCATATCCAACACTTTCGCCCAGCAATTCACGCAGGCGATGACGCGCGCGGTGCAACAACACACCCACGGCGTTTACCGTGCCCTCCTGATGTCCGGCGATCTGCTGATAATCCCAGCCTTCCAGGTAAAAAAGACAGAATGCCTGGGCCTGTTTCTCGGGCAGCGTGGAAATGGCTTTCCGCAGCCGTTCTGAAAGCTCGGATGCTTCGGCCAATTGTTCGGGCATCGCGTCCCGTGACGAAACGTCATCGGGATCGACTCTGCCGTTCTGACGCGCGTTGTGGCGGTAACGCTGGCGCAATCGGTCCAGGGCCCGCGCAGTGGCGAGCCGGTTTAGCATTGCACGGGGATTCTGCACGGCCTCGCGTTTCCATACTGACAGCGCGGCCAGGAATGTTTCCTGAAAGCAGTCTTCGGCATCGGCGCGGTCCCCCAGCAGGCGATAAAGCGTTCGCCAGACGGCGGGCCCTTCGCGGCTGACGATGAGGTCCCAATCCACCATGCGCCAATCACTCCGCCTCTTGTGCCCCCGCCTCGCCACCATTCTAGTCGATTGACCTCGTCGGGGTCTTACACACAATCTTGCGCGAGGATAAGATAAATGCCCGTACGGGCTTATAACACAGGTCTGATGGCCGAGGGCGACCTATGCGACGCCAAGCGTTCTTCACCATTTTGCTGATTGTTTCGTTGACTCGGCTGGGGCCCGGCGCCACGCCATCTTCGCAGCCTGCCGGCGAAGCGCGCAAAGGTGAATTCAGTTTGTCGTTTGCCGATCGAAGTCCATTCAGCGACACAGCATTGCTGGCCACGCGGCATGGGTGGGTAGTCTCCAAGCTCAAAGCGGAGAATGCTGAGACGAATTACGATATTGCGAAAGAAACGTTTGTTGTTCGAGTCCCCGATGATTACGACCCTGCGAAAAAATACGGACTGCTGGTGTGGATATCGGCGGGGAATTCCGGGCGGGTGAATCGCGAATGGACCAGCGTTCTGGATAAGCATCACCTGATCTGGATCTCCGCCAATCGCGCGGGCAATTCTCGGTCGGTGATGGTACGGCTGGGGCTGGCGCTCGATGCCGCGGCCAATATGAAGACGCGATATTCCATTGATCCAGATCGCATTTATGTGGCGGGTGGATCAGGTGGGGGGAGATGCGCCAGCATGCTGGGCGTATCCTGCCCGGACGTTTTTCACGGCGGTGTCTACATCATTGGCTGTGACTACTTCCGTGAAATCCCAACAGGAGAGCCGAACAAGATCTGGCCAAGGAGCTACAGCCAGCCATCGCCCCGGCTGCTGGGATTTGCCAAGCAGCGCAGCCGGCATGTGCTACTGACGGGCGAGCAGGACATGAACCGGCCGCAGACGAAAGCCAATTTTGAGCAGGGCTTCCGGCGGGATGGGTTTGAGCATGTCGAATATCTGGAGGTGCCTGGGATGGGGCACCGTTTGCCGCCGGCGGACTGGATTGAGAAGGCGGTGCAGTTTCTGGACGATCCGAAGAAGTGATTCCGTAGGGTGCCTTTAAGCCCGAGAATAAAAATGGCGGGATCGTGCGTCCCGCCATTGTGCTGCTACGTAACGATGCGCGTTTGCCCTGTCTCAGGCTACGTGATCGACTGACGTCCCCTTGCCTGGTTCCGACGCCTTGGCCGCCGGGGCTTGTTGCTGCTGGTGCTGGGCTTGTAACTTTGCCAGCTTTCGTTTCGCAACCGGGTCATTGTTCTGCGCTTCCTTCAATGTCTGGGCCTGCGTTTCTGTCGCCTCCTGCGCCAGCGCCTTTGCGCTGTTCGGGTCTGCCGGCGTGGACGTGCCAGACACCACCTGCTGGGCGTGGGCGGCGAAGGCACTGGTAACGGCGCTGATTGACATAAATTCCATTCTGTTAGACGCGGCGAACGTCAACGAACCTATCGACAGGATTCCCGGCCTCAAACAATCCTTCCTGATATTACCCACGGAAGCATTACTGTCATGAAGCTGTAACGTCGGGCGCAGTACAAATCAGCCAACAATGGCGGGAGTGCGAAAAGCTGCGGCACTCCCCCCGGAATTTGGTGGATTCGTGTCAACTTCGCTGCAACTGCCTTCTAAAACACCCGTCGTTACGCCTTCCGAAGACGCTCACCGACTGACCGTGCTCCGCGCATACCGGGGCCTTGTGCTCCTGATTGTTATCGCCGGCGTCATTTTGAGGGCCGTGCAATACGCTTGGCGGACATCGCTCATGGCATGATGAAGCTTTGGTCACCTTGAACGTGATGCACCGGACGTATGCGCAGTTGCTGTGGCCACTGGACTATGCACAGGCGGCGCCTCCGCTTTTTCTTTGGATCGAACGGTGGATCTATCTGCATTGGGGTTTCGGCGAGGACCAACTGCGATTGGTCTCGCTACTCTGCGGCGCCGCGTCAGTGGGGCTGTTTGCGTGGGTGGTCTGGCGGAGGTTTCCCGCGCCTATTGCTGTGGCCGCGGCCGCGATCTTTGCGTTCTGTGACAAGCTGATCTGGCATTCCGATGAAGTTAAACAGTACAGCAGCGATGTGTTCTCGGCACTGATTCTGATCGCGCTGGCAATCGGCCTGCGACGTCCAGTTTCATCCTTGAGACGCCTTTGGTTGATTGCGCTGGTCAGTGCGGTGCTGCTCTGGTTCTCGTTCCCCGTGGTGTTCGTCTATGGACCGATCAGCTTGATGCTGCTGGTCACGATTGTCCGGCGTGTTGCATGGGGACAAATATCACTTGCCAGTGCGATATTCTCGTGCCTGGCTGCAAATGTTCTTGTGATGGCATCGTTTATTCTGCTGTATCGAATCACCGTCAGCGGCCATGCACCATACCTCGATCATTATTGGCGGGAGCATTTCGCCGATTGGTCGCGCTGGTGGACTATTCCCTGGTGGCTGATATCCGAAGTTTTTAGCCTGTGCGATCATCCCTATCGATCCTTCGGGTGGCTGGTGCTTCCGATGGCGGCCACGGGCGCCGTAGCTCTGTATCGTTCGGATCGTCGCGATTTGCTGTGGGTAAGCATTGGGCCCATTGGCTTTAACATGATTGGGGCGATTCTCGGCAAATACCCGTTTACCGGCGAGCGGATTACGGTGTTCCTTGTGCCGGGGCTGTTCCTGCTTGTCGCGGCAGCGCTTGATGCGGCGGCATCCAGACGGGCTCTACGGTACCTTTGGATCGGCCTTTGTCTTCCCTTCATCGTTATCGGCGTGGGATCGGCTGTCCCATCCCTGCTTCATCCTCGAGCGCGTTCTGGAATTCGGCCGGTCGTCGAGTACATTCAAAAACACCGCCAACCTGGGGAGGCGATTTGTATGGTCGGCGAAGGTGAGTTGCCCAACGCTCATTTCATCTCAGGCAGCAGCCTCGAACTGCTTTGTTATTGGCCTGACGCGCCCGGGCCGCTGTACGGCGCGCCGGGAACACCCCCATTGAGAAATATCCACCAGATCAAAGAGCGGCGATTCTGGATTGTCTTCGCGGCTCTGCCCAAGCACGGAAGCAGAAATATGGAGCCGCTGCTGGCCGACGCTCGCTCAATTGCGAGCCAGCTTGATCGAAACGAAACGCCGGGAGGAGGCGCTTTTCTATTTGAGAAGCGATAACGATTCTGAGCGCGCTCACATCAAACAAAAATCCGGACGCAGGGCTATCGCATATGACCCCTCCGACGCAAAAAATGGGAGTGCGAGGCTCC
>DAIRGS010000125.1:0-19404 GCA_036794395.1 Tepidisphaeraceae bacterium
CCCGGGAGGGAGGTGCGTTCATCGTCCTGACTTCCCAATGTTTCCGCCGGCCTTCTGCCGTGCGGGGCGGCTTCTTGTTACGTCGTCAGTTTCATTCGGCAGCCTGCGGTTCGGCGGATGCGGAGAAGGGCGCGTCCCACACGTCGGGTCGCAGTTCGTGGCGCGGAATACCGGTCAGCGTTTCGATGGTGCGCGCATGTTCGATCGGAATGTGTTTCCACTGGGAAATGCCCTGCGGCTTGATTCCCAAGGCTTCAGCCAACGCCTTGACGCTGCCTGCTTTCTCTATCGCCTTGCTGATCGGGTCGGGTCTCATGCCGATATGAAAGACATACTTTCAGATTGGACGCAAGTGCTTCTTTCAGAGACCTCCGGGGCGGCCTTCGGTAAGGGAAAGCATGGCTTTCGCAGAACGATTGGCTGAAATTCTGGAGGTGCGCGGGTCCAACATATCGGAACTGGCGAGACACATGGGCGTCTCGCCGGCTCAAAGGGCGCGCCTGGTCGTTCATCGATGGCGACGATCTCCACGCGAACGGCGTTTGCGCGGTAACCGGCCGGCAGCGGCACTGACACGACCTCACGCAGGGGGATTGAGACCCGCGCCCCGACGTCGGTCTCTGGCAGCCTGCACACTTCGTGCAGCGGGTGCGAGACGTAGCCGGGCGCATTTTCGTCCATATGAACCTCCATAATATAAAGCCAATTCCGGACCCTATTTCCGGACCATAACTCGCGGGCCGACGGTATGAAAGTTTTTCTTTCTTTTCTGCTTGCGTCCATATGAAAGCTGTGCTTTCATTCTCCCGTCACCAGGGAGAACACCATGTCGGCCAGGATGTCAATCCAGCCTGCCTTAGTTGAGCCGCCGCCCCGCCCCGCCGTGTCACTTCGCGGACATGCGGATGCCCTGGTCCCGATGGCTCGGCGGAGTGGGATCGAGGCTGTCGCGCGTGCTTACGACGCCGGGCTGAGCGTTCCTGCGGTGCGGTCATGACCTATCGCATCACAAAGAGCCCGGTCACTCACGCTAACGTGTGGTGGGAAGCGGACGAAACGATCGCCGATGGCTATGAATACGTTCGTGATGCGACGCCCGAAGAAGCCGAGTTGATCACCCGTATTCTGAAACAAGACGCATCGGGCCGTATACCGGCGCTTACTCTCGGGGACCGGCTCAATGCGTTGCTGAATCCTCCTCGCGCCGTGGCCGCGGAGGGCGAGCGATGAACTGCCCGCTCTACAAAGGACTTGCGTTCGGCTGCGCTTCTGGTGCGGCGTTCTGGCTCTTCATGTGGTGGGTGCTGTGAACCCGTTCGCCCCCAAAACAATCCGGCACGATGCGTATCAGAGCATCCTTGACCGGGTGGATTTGTCCGAGGGCGTCATGGGGGTTGGCGGCGCCGCGCACGAACCTGACACGCGCGACCTTCAACGCGAAATGGATCCTGAGTCGATCGCAGCACAAGAGGCTCTGATTGAACGCGACCGCGCGCGGCACGCAATCTGGCTGAGCCAACTCAGCGCCAAATCGCGCAACCGGATGGGGATTGTAGGATGAACACGCTGGACAAATGGGCAATGAAGAACATCCTTCACCGGCTCTCATTGATTGAGAGCAACCAGGATTTCCTGGCCAGCTTGTACCCGAGTTTGCGGCAGAGTGCGTGCGGGAGCCAAAACAAAATATGGGTCAATGAGATACGCAACCTCCTTCTTGATGCCGCGCTGAGCGACATCGCGGTTGAGCCCTCAGAAGCGAAAAAGGGACCAGACGCATGAGCGAACGATCGACCAAAGCTGTGGGCAACGCCACCGCCACGATCGAGGAGGAGGTTGCTGCGGTGGAACATCAATTCGCCCCCGCGCGCCAGGACGTGGCTGTGGTGGCGGACGCGCCGGTCGCCATGGCCGATCCGATCCTCGCCCAGGCCGCTGCCATCGCCCGCCTGCCAGGGCTCAACGAAGGCATGTTCTCCCGATTGATGGAGTGGCAGAAGGAAGAGCGCGCCGCTCAGGCCAAAGAGCGCTGGACCGATGCGATGAACAAGGCCCAGGCCGAGATTATCCCGGTCGCGCGCACCGTCCAGAACACCCAGACCAAAAGCCTTTACGCGAAGCTGGAGGCGGTCGACGCTGCCATTCGGCATATCTACCTGGCCCACGGGTTCAGCGTGTCATACAACACCGTTCCGCCGCTCGTGGCCGGCAATATCCGGGTCGAGTGCGCCGTATCGCTCGGACGCCACACCGAGCTTTATTATCGGGAGGCCGCGCCAGACACGACCGGGCCGCAGGGGAAAGCGGTCAAGACGATGCTGCACGGCGGCGCTTCGAGTGAGACCTTCCTGAAGCGGTACGCCCTGTGCGGCGCGTTTAACGTCGTGTTCCGCAATTTGGATGACGATGGCGTCGCCGGCGGCAAGAAATACGTGACCGACGAACAGTTGGCCATCCTTGAGGAACTGGTTGAAGAGACCGAAACCAGCCTCCCGGAGTTCTTCAACCTCATGACGAGCGAGGAAATCCACGAGTTGAACGAGGTGAACCAACTCGACTTCAACCGATTTGCCAATGCACTGGTCAGGAAGAAGAACCAGCAGATGGTCAAGAGAAAGGAAGCCGCATCGTGAAGATTTACGAATGCGATCAGGGTTCGGACGAGTGGAAGGAACTCCACATGGGGCGACCCAGTGCATCGCAATTCCACCGGATTCTGACGCCGGCGAAGGGTGAACTCGCGGCCGGCCGCTGGACCTATGCCTATGAGCTTGCGGTCGAGCGATTGCTGAAGGAGACCAAGCACAGCACCACGGGCCTCTACTGGCCAGAGCGTGGCAAACTCCTAGAGATGGACGCTGTCCGCCATTACGAATTCGTGCATTCCTGCCGGACAACCAAGGTGGGCTTCATCACGCCGGATCACGGATTGTGGGGCTGTTCCCCCGATCGGCTGATGGTCGACGAAGTCGGCGCGCTTGAGTTGAAGTGCCCGAGCCCGGAGAAACATATCGACTATTTCGACCGAGGCCCCGGCAATGATTACCGCTGCCAGGTGCAAGGCGGGATGATGATCACCGGCTTTCCGTGGTGGGACTTTATGTCATATCACCCTCAACTTCCGGACGCTCTTTATCGTTTCGAGCGAGACGATGCGTTTATCAACAAGCTGCACGCCGCCCTTTCGCAGTTCGTCGAGGAAGTCGATGCCATCGAAAAGAAGGTGCGCGACGCCGGGTTCGTGTCTGAGATTCACGCCGCCTACGACGATGGCTACAGCGGGCTCACCGACATGAACGCCGCCGGGCAGATCATCGCTCAAGGAAACTGGGGGGGATGATGGACGTCGCCCCCGACTGGATCAGATTGCCGGTGTTCGTCGCCCTAGCTGTGGCGCTGCACTGGACGTGGACAACATGCGTCGAATGGTGGATCGGATGAGTGATCTCGTGGTGAAGGCGGCGCGGGATGTTGCCAGAATAGAACATATGTGGCCGCATGATGACCTTGGACCGTATGAAAGCTGTCTGGCCGAGACAATCATCGACTGTCCTTGCAAGCAAATGGCCAAAGCTGCAATCCGCGCTGCGCTCGACGCGATTGCCGAACCGAGCGAGGCGATGTGTCTGGCCGCAAGAGACCGGCCGGATGCGTTGGCTGACAATCTGTACGAAGGCATCTACCGCGCCATGATCGCGGCGTTGCGGAAGGAAATCGATGTCTGACGCTCCCCTGTCCGCCGAGGACGACGCCGCCGTGCAACTGATCGTGGGTCGGATGGTCGCACGAGCAAAGCGCGACGCGGCCGAGATCGAACGGCTGCGCTCTGCGCTGAAGCCGCTGGCCGATCTCGCTGTGGCGATCGATGGGGACGAGTCCTGCGCCAAGCATAAACGCTCCGACCGATCAACGATTTATCAGGGCAACGCCATGCAGCGAGGGCCGTGGGACATCACCATGGCGCACGCTCGCGCGGCTCGGGCAGCGCTGGAGGCGTGATGTCCTGGCGTCACGCCATGGGGTGCGCCGTGCACCTGGGGATAGGCGAGGAACGTTTAAGTAGTTGGGAGAATCGCTGGCGCACGTGTCGCTTTACACCGCGAGCGCCGACCAGGAACGGATGGCCGGCGCGGCAATCCACAGGCTGATTGTGAGGAAGAGATGACCTGGGGAAGCAACCCGACTTTCGCTGTGGTCCGGTGCCGTTATTGCGGCCAGGAGTGTGTCGATGACATGGACCACGGCCCCTCTCATGAAATGGAATGTCCGAACCGGCCTTGGTGGAAGCGGATGGTAACCGCCGCGATCGTGCGGCTACAGACGAGGAAGAGATGATGCGCACACCAATTTATCGAAATGGCTATGTCAAAATGTTCTTGTCGTTTGTGATCATGGGTATGGCTCTTACAGTGAGGCAACCGATGATGATGATTCAGTTTCTTGCTGGCGCCTTGTATTTTTGCATGGGATTGAGGCTTGTGCTGATGAGCCACGAGCGCATGGCCGGCGCGGCAATCCACAGACTGATTGTGAGGAAAAAATGAGCATCATCACTGCGCGAGAAGTCATGCCACTTAATGAGCCTCGCATTACAGTTCACCGAGGAAGGGTGCTTATTGAAGGAACCTTTGACATCAACGGCGTGATTGAATTGCAAAATAATATATCTGCGCTAAAGATGTTGGTAAAATCGAAGTTTGAGCCATGGCCATAAACCATAACGGTTGCCCAATGGAAAAGACAACCGCCCGGAAACCAGGAAACTATGAACAGTAACAATGCCTTAACTCGCCATCTCTTCCTCGGTCAGGAAATGACGTTGGCGGGAATTATGGACCGGTTTCCAATACACGCCGTCAGGGATCGGCGTCAACGCAGTGACAGGAGAGACAAATGAGCGAGCGTGACCCGGAACCGTGCGACATGTGCGGCGGCGTCGGCGAGTTAGGCCACCTGATGCATGGCCCGAACGGCTATTACACTGAGACGTGTCCCGCGTGCCTCGGGACCGGCGTTATGCCCGGTGAGACTGATCACGAGGGAGAGTTACCGTTCGGCGACTGAACGTAGATCGGCGTGACCAGAGACGGAGAACTGACAAATGAGCGATGAACCCACGATCTCGGCGAGTGCGGTTCGCCGCCAACTTGGTGCGATCGGCGCAGACATGGAGCAAATGCAGCAACGCATTGACCGCCTGGAATGGATGCGCGAGGCCCTGTCGCGGGCTGAGTGCAGACGCCAGGGGATCGATCCCGATGACATTATTGCGGATGGCGGCCACCTTGCGTGGCACTTGGTGGGCTATGAGGCCGCCTGCAAAGAAATCCCTGATCCTCAACTGAAACTGCCAGGGCGCTGAAACCAAAAGCCGCCCCGAGGTTTCCCCCGAGGCGACTTTGTGTCTTGATCGAGGCCCGGGAGGAAAGCGAGCGATGATCCGTTACGGTGGTGTTGTGCTCATGATGCTGTGGTGCGGAGCGGCGCACGCCCAGCTTTCGGCTGTGGAAAGCGAGGCCACCCATGAGTGTCCGAACGATATCTGCCGTGCGCTGATCATATGCTCTCACCACCAGATGCCGAGTTACGCCGCCCGCCCGCGCAATGAGGCGGATTTCGAGCCGGGATTTGGAAAGTGCGCCGCGTTCATCAATGACTTTGAAGCACGTCCATGGTTGTCCTTATTGGGAGTCTCCATATTAGTTATCGCTGGTATAACGTCTCTTTATTACCAGATCAGGGCGACTATTCGGCGTTGGCGCCATCCAAATTCATAGTTCCGCCAGCACAGCTTAAACGGTTGCACAGACTCGGATGACTCGGCACAATGGGGAAAGACGGACGGCGACTTCCGTCTCACGCGGGTTGCGTTTGGCGGTGGCCATGTGCTTTCACCTCCTTTCACCTGTCTCGGCATGCACCGGGACAGGTCAACCGCTTTCCATCGTCCTGCCGCCGCTATCGACCACCACCAGTTCAGGATTGACCTGAGCGACCACGGTGTCGCCCACCAGATAGTTGACGCATGCCGGCGTTTCCTTGCGTGATCCGTCCGCATAGATGGTCATCATCCATTCGCGGGTGACGCGGTCGAGGACAACATAGCGGATCATTGGTGGATGGCTCTGGCGCGCGAGATGAAGTCCCTCAGCGTCTCGAACGTCACCGGTTGCCCGCTCAGCAGGAGCGCGGCCACTCCCTGCGTGTCCGCATCGGCGTGGGGCATGAGCACGCGGGCGGCGTTCAAGTGTGCGTCGCGGGTGCGTTGGCCGGGGTCGGGCGGGTTCATCCCGGGGCTTGCATGGAGGTTTGCTGCCAAGCCACGGTCCGGCGTGGGCATGCCATGTTCATGCAAACCACCCCGATCGGACATGGGCAACCGAGCGGAGCCGGATAAAATGGCGGTAGCTGAGGAGGCCATGGTTGCGGCGCTGGCCATACAGGAACTGGGGGATGGAGCGGCGGCAAGGATGGACCACCCCACTTCGCGCTAAAGTCTTCGAGAAGTTTGATCAGCCGGTCAGCCTGCTCTTTGGTCATCGGTTCGTCGCTCACGAGACTGTCAACGCCTGGAGGTCACGAATCATCGTCGCATCCCGGAACCCAGTCGGTGTCCAGCCTGACGGACGGACGAAGATCGGCCACGCCTCGGCATGAGCCTCCTCTGTGAACTTCTCCATCCAGTCGGGCGTGATCGCCTGTTGCTGGCCCCAGGTGGCGCAGTAGAACATGTTGGCGTCGTAGTGTGTCACGAACACGTCGTGACCGCCCGCGATCGTCTGGTCCCCGGACAGCGACCAAGGCTGGCCGTTGTTAGTCTGCTCCTCTGCGCTGTTCGGCAAGTTCACTCCGATTCGGATTCCACCGAAAACGATGATCCCCCACTTCAGGCGATGGAACGCGCCGAAGTCCCACGCACCCGTGATGATCGGCGCGGTGGCCTGGGCCTTGTGACCCGCGATCCCGCTCGATACCATGTAGGCGCAGACGGTATTTTCTTCCGCGCCCTGGTCACTCGCATTGCTCTGAGGATTGTTGGGGTCATCTGGCCGATAGCCACTGGTAGCCTCGTAGACACCGAGCACGTCGGCCACAGTTGGCACGACTGGATTGCCTGCTGCTGCGCTACGCCAGATCAGCGCATTGGCGCAGTCGGCTGCTGTGCAGTCGCCAATTGTGTCGTTCAGGTACATCTTAAAGCCCCCGGCTTTGGCGACCCGTGGCATAAAATTCTGACTGGCGGGTGGTGGTGGGCCAAAGCTGGCGAGCACCTGATTGACGACCAAAGCCGCCTTCATGTTCTTGACCGAGAATATCGGCTCGCGCCGACCGAGTTTGAAATTGGGCATCGTTATGCACCTTCCTGTTGTTGCCGGTCCGTTTTGATCCTCTTAGCGGCGGCGGCCTGTTCTATCTTCTCCATCGCGACAATGGCGCGGACCAATCGGGCACCTTCCGCGCGTGTAAGCAGATAACGGGGCATTTTGTCAGCTGCATCTCGCGCCGCCTCGATCACCTCATGCGTGGCCGCGTTCCATTCGTCAGCCAAGACTTCAGGGAGCGGACGCAGGGTCATTTGTGAACGTACTTGTTCAGCACCATCCGCGCCGTCGCCGGATTCATCGTTAACTTCGCCGCTGGTGCAGGTGCCACTGTCACCCCTGCCGCCGCCAGGATCGTCGGCAACAGCGCCAGAGCTGCGTTGATCGCGATCGCCTCGGCCGATGCCGGGTTCAGCAATCCCAGCAGGATCGGCGCGGCCACCCTGATCGCCGCAATAAGCTGCTGCGCCGCAGTGCCCGGGACTGCCGTCGATTGCTGAATGATCCCATTGGCCGCGACGACGGTGGCCAGGGCGTTGTCGATTTTCGTTTTGGTCGCCGGATCCAGGTTCGGCGTTGCCTCGACGCTGACTGCCACGGCAGCCACGCCGGCGGTCACCAGCGCGGCGTCGGCCTGTAGCTGCTGTTGGGGCGTTGCGCCGGGCTGGCAGCCCGCGAGGGTCAGCGCCAGGAGTGATACGCTGGCGAGCGCGGAACGGCGGTTCATTTTGCATGCTCCAAGGTTGTAGCGGATCATTTCATTGTTCCTATGTTGCTGGCGTCGCTGGCGTCATCACCCGCCGCCACAGCGCCACCACGCCCGCCCAGATGGCGCTCCCGACCAGTCCTCCGCCAAAGCACAGCATCCCGGTAACGGTCGGGTCAGCGGCCACCCCGAACTTCGCAAAGGCCCACCCGATCAACGCGCCGCTGACGGTGCCGGCCGTCGAGTGCATCCACGCGCCGATCTGCGTGCCAAACTGCTTCTCCAACGCGGCCAGCAGTTCGGGGTTCGCGTTGGCGAATGCGATCAGGCCGGCCAGGCCCTTGGATACCGTCACCATCCAGTCGATCTTGTCGGTGGTCGCAACGGCCGGGGCGAAGATGGGCATCACGATCGGTGCGCTGATAGCGCTGACGGGAGGTGGCGGAATGGACGGAACAGGCGTGCTGATGGCTGCGCTGTTGCGGGGATTGCCCATTGGCGGAAGGTCGGTCATTTTTTTGGGTCGCTCATGGTTTCACCTGTTGCCTCGTAGGCTTTGTCAGCGGCCAGCGCCGCGGCGTAGACCGCCGGCCATGCGCGCGGGCGTGGCTTTCCTGGGCGCCAGATGGACGCGTACTGCCGCCACGCAGCGCCTTCATCGCCGTATGGTGGCAATGGGTAGGGGTCGCACCAGATATCCAACCTCGCCAGCGCCACCTGCAGGAACGGATCACCGAGCAACGAACCGTAGACCGCCCTACCGTTCGGCGGGATTTTCGCATCGGCGCAGCACAGGTGCATCGCAATGCTGCTTGCCGGGTTGGCCAGGACCTCGCTGCACGTTTCGCTTTCGTCCTGATAATAACCCATCCCAGGACCACCGCCGCCCTGCCGGATGTTCTGCCAGTCGGACTCAATACCCGGTATGGCGAGCATCAGAATACGAACACCGCGCACGACAGGAACCCGAGGGCCGACGACTTTCGCGAAGCGGGTCAGACCCGGCACCAACACCTGATCGAGGAACTCCGCTGCCGCCATGGGGTTTGTCCTTTGGGTTTGGGGGACATCTTCGTCTCTCGCTCGCCGGGGATGCAAAAACGGCCCTGGGGTTTTGCCCAGAGCCGCATTTAGCCCGTCCCCGACAGAGATCAGGGCGCGGTTGGCGGCGGCGGCACAACCAGCGCGTCCATTGCTGAGCGCATGGTATCAAGGCGCGTCACCTGAGCCGTCATGGCATCGGCTGCCGCTTGCGTAACAACCTGTCCTACCGGCGGGATAGCTGCCTGAAGGGCTGCTGTAATCGCCGTGAGGTCCGTCTGCATGCCATCAAGGTCGGCCTGGAGTTTGGCGTTGTTGGCGTCGATCTGTGCGGAAATTGAAGTGCTCATTTTTTGAATCTCCTGACTGAGTTGAGCGAGGCGTTGGTCGATCTTGTCCAGCCGGTCGTGAACCGATTCGTGGTGGCGCTGGAACCATCCGGGGAACTGGATTTCGGTCATTTGCCCAGATATAGCCTCTTTACGACGAGTGAACAAGTTACGATCGTGGGACATCCCGAGATGACTTGACGCTGTTAACCAAATCCATAAGCCGGTCGATGTCAGCCTTGGTTGCCACTTCCTCGTCAACATGCTGGGCAAGTAATCTGATCATATCAACAACCCTTTCCATAACGTCAAGGATAAGGATGTTGGTCTGGTCGATCGAGTCGAACCGATCCATGACGTCGTTGTAGTGTCGGTTGAACCAGCCTGGAAAAGAATGGACGCTCACGGCTTTCTGGTCGCGGATGGCGCCTTCATCTGGTCCAGAATGATCCGGTTCAGCAGTTCGTTACGCGGAATTTGCATGACTCTGGCGATGTCCCTGATCCAGGCGGTGACCTCCGGGCTGGTGCGGAGGGTCATCGACTCAGAGCGGGAGGAGGAACGGGAGATCATTCTGAATGATCTTTTTTTAACTCAGCCCGCGCTGCATCGGCCGCGTCGATCACCTTGGCGGCTGCATCGGCAATCACCTCTGGCTGCATCCCATGCGCCTGGTTGGCAGATATTTTGGCATTTGCCATGTCACCCCACATCTTGGCCAACTGGGTCATTCGCCCATCGATCTGCACCATGACCTGTTGCTGCGCATTGTGACGTTTGCCGTTCAGATAGATCGTGGTCCAGATCGAAATGATGAACCCGCTGGCGCCGACAACGTAGGGCGCCAGCGTCGAAAGCAGGCGGGAGGTCGCTTCGTCCATGGCCAGCTCAGTAACGCAGTCCGAAGCCGCCGCCGAACAGCATGGCGAGCACGAGCACCAAGACGATCAAGCCGATAATGCCGAAACCACCGCCGCCATAGTACCCGTTCGAGTGGCCCCAGTAGCCGCCGCCCAAACCAAACACGAGAATCAGCACGATTAAGATCAGTAACATGACACCTTCTCCTTCCCCGGGGAACGCCGGGAGCGCCTATTTTCCAAGCCCTTTGACAATCTCAAGGATGAGAGAGCCAACCATCGTCAGTAGCCCGGTGCAAATCCAGAACATCAGGTTTTTGAAGTTCGTCTGTATCGTATTCTCCAACTTCTCCATGCGGGCGATATTCTGCGCGTGCTTCACATCCGATTGATCGTTCTGGACTTTGAGCGCATCCTTGATCTCCCGCTTGTCGATCTCACAGTCCCGCATGTGCTGGATGATCAGCGTGCGGGCCTCCTGGGCTTCTGAGCGGCCGAACATCAGGCCGACGGCGCGGTCTCGAAGTGGTCGCGCACGTGGTCCAGGAGATCCAGGACCTCGAAGACCGTGCGGCCGGGTTTGTCCTGCCACAGTTGCGCGTGCTGGCCTTCGAGGATGTCAAAGGCAGCGATAACGATCGAATTGGCGACGCGGTCGAATGTGGGACTGTATCCCACAGCGTCGTAGAGGGCGCCGAGGAAACACCGACGATCTCCGTCCTCGAATTTTCGCTGGCACCAGCCATTAGTGAGGAGAGAGTTTCGCATCCGGTCGACGATGCCGATCTGCTCGGCGTGGTGATGGTGGTACGGTGCGTCAAGTGGCATTAGAAAGACTCCATGATAAACGATGACTTCGCAGCGGCCAGCAGCGCCAGGATTTCTGCATGGTCGTGATTATCGTTGTAGGTTGGCACATATTCGCCGCCTAGTTTTCGTAATCTGGCGCGCACTGTCCCGGCGATGGGAGGTCCGTAGCCTTTGTCAATCTCCCAAGGATCGGCATCAGTCAGATATGCCAAACCGCCAATCAGACAGAACGATTCCCACGTTTCGGTAACAGCACGCAACCACCACCATTTACGTTTACGTGTCATGTGCGTGATATGCCAGGCATTCCGGCACCAGTTGGCAGGATTGACAAAAAGCGCCTCCAACTCTTCAATCAACCTGATTTCCGCCTCGCACTTTCTGGGTTTCAGGATGGAGATGGCTAGCGTGTTATCAAACGGCATGGCTAAGCTCCATATCCCTGCGCGGATGCCATCACGGCACCCATGCGTGAACGACAGTCTGAGACTCTTCCAATTGTACCCCACCAATGGTCAGCGTTAGATCGACAGCACTACCGCTGGTTACTGCCATAGCCCAATAGCATGCAGCCTGCGCGGTAGTGGCAGGCATGGTGGCCGTCGCCACAGCGCGGGTTAACGTTGTGCTTAAAGGAAGCACAGAACCCGATCCAAGTGTCACACTTAATGGAGTTGAGATATAACCACCTATGGACGTATTGGCATCGCAATTAAGTGCGATATTTCCCACGTTATTCTTGGATGAGCCAGGAGCCAAGGCGATCCACGAACTTTCGACCGCCGAGACCACTCCGATCGGTGCAGCACTATCAAAGAAAATCTGCAAATTTCCCGTAGCCGCCGGCGTGCCAAATATCCTGATCGTGTCAGTGGCAATCTGTTGGCCTGTATAAGGATCAGTTGCCCATCCAAAACCTTCAAATTCTGTCGAAAGAGCGATCGTTCCTTGAAAAATGGACCAATTGGTCGGCAAAGTGCCGGGAATACCGGTCGCAGGAGAACCTGCATTGACCGGATTGCGAATTAGGTTCGTAGTAGGAAGGCTATAAACCTGAACTTCACTGACTTTCATTACCAGCGATGCCGGTGTTGCTCCTGATGTTTGTGAATGAAAAGACGCAGCACTGGAAGCCACACCCAGAATAAAAATTAGATTTTCGGCAGAACTTTGAATGTTCGTGGTCATGATGCCTGTTTGGACGCCATCCAGGAAATATCTGATTGAAACTCCTGGCACGTATTCCATACCATAGACATGATAGTCGGCAGATAAGTCCTTTCCCACATCGGTAAATATCTGATTATTTGTTGTAAAATGGTCGTCACTGGCTATGATCTGATTTGGATTATGACCAGTAACTAAAAAGCCGCCTTCTTGAGTATCAATTTCATTTGTCGTCGATCCATTGGTGAGGTGCCAAAATGCAGGCCATGCTCCGGTTGTTACATCGGGCGATTTCATTCTCGCCTGCGCATAACCTCCGGTGAAGGTGAACTTTCCATAAGAATTGATGACTCCCGATTTCCAATTGTAACCTAGGCCGCTATGTGAAGAATCAGGAACGGCGGTAATGGTTAAACCGTCGGATCCGGCGGTAGATACCTGGCCAGGATCTTCGAACTCCTGGAAATAACCTCCGGCATTGCCTTCTGATGATTGTGGAAGAGTAAGATTACCACCGTCGAGCCATGCGCCAGTGTTGTCCTGCATATAGGTCGACCAGGTCGCCGAATTGAGGGTGGAAAACTGGTCATCAAGCAGCAGGTTCGCCACTGGGTATCCAGGCGGTGGTGAAAGTAGGACCGGACTCTTCTGGACGACGACGCCGGGACCGGAACTTCCGCCAGCAATAGCCGCGGCACAAGAAGCCAAACAAAAAACGAATGACAGAAGAACATTGATCATGGCGTAAACGTATTCCACAATGGCACAGTGACGGTTCCGGGAACGGAGTAGGTCCATCCGCTTTCCCAGCCGCCGCCGTCGAGCGTCACGAGGCCACCGGTTCGCGCGGTATATGTCACGTCCACGCCGCTTGCGGCGATATTGCCGAGCTTTACCGAAACCATTCTGGCATTATCGATCCTGAGCCCGTTGCAGGTAACCGCGACGCATGGGCCGAGGGTGCCACCGATGATCTCGATATCATAATCCTGGATGGCCCCAAGGCCGAGATTGAGGGCGTAGAACCCATTATTTGCGACGCCTGGAGTCAGTGACTGCACGCCGTACATGCGGACCGAGTTCGTGGCGCCAAGATCGCCCTGCGCACTGACCTGGATGTTGTCGGCTCCGCTTTGCTCGACGCGCGGGGAAAAGAAGTCGACAAGACGGGTCGCGCCAAAAGCTGTCGGATTATGAACCTGGAGCCCTATACCGACGGCATTGAAGATATCCAACTTGAAAAACCTGACTTCATTCGTCGCGTCACTGATGGCAGTCGTGACCGAAGATATTTCGACCGCCGGTTTTGAAGCCGTCCCGCTGGACCAGCAAATGAAATTAAAAAAGCTGCTTTCCCGCATGTAGCTTTGTGTCTGGCTAAGCAACTCGCCAGTCCGCAGGCATTGACCGTTCAAGAACCAGACGCCGACATTCTCAAATTCGACAAAGTCGTCGCGATCATAGAACACGAAAGCGTCTTGCTCCGCGGCGCTTCCGGTGCTTCCGACCACGCTCAGATTATGTACCATCGGCCCCGCGAAATCGTTGGCTGGGGTCACTGTGGGGCCTGAAAAATTGGCTTTCGTCCACGCCTCTGACCAACCAAAGACCGTGCCGGAGTAGGATGGGTCGATGGTGACGTAGGTCTCATGCTGCCCATCCCCGGTCAGACCGATCCCGTAGGTCATGATCGGGAGCTTTGTGCCTTTGACCAGATAGTTGCCCGAGGGCAGGTAAACGATCGGCCTCGCGCCTTTCGCGGCGGCAGCCAGGGCGAGGTTGATACATTGCGCCAACGCGGCGCTGTCGTCGGTGAGACCGTCCCCCTGTGCGGCGCATGTAGTTCTCACATTCAGAACCGGCGCCGCCTGCGCATAGAGCGGCAGCAGGAACCCAAGGCACAGGAGCAAACCGGTGCGGTTCATCAGTGCGAAACCCAGGCCGTGCCATTGCAGAACACCGGCACAAACACTGCACCGCCGCCGGTCAGGGCAGCATTGTAGGTCGGCGCGGTCGCGTCGGAGACAGCCGCCACGGCATACCTCAAAGCCGTGTTGCACGTTGGCAGGCCGGCGACCGTGTAGTTTTTAACGATGGACGGGGACTGAGCCACGACATTACCGGCTGGAGCCAGAAGTAGATCGCTGGCGTTGGTCGAAATCGTTAAAGCGCCCGTGACGCCGTTGCGGGAGAGAGTGGTTACCCCGAGAGTGAGGGCCGCCCCAGTCAAAGAACCGATGCCGTTCGCGCTCGCATTGAGAGTGACCGCAAATACATTGCCGTTGGCGTCTACGTAATATCCTCCTTGGGTAGCTGCTGATGATCCACCCAGCACCGTCTCGATCACCGTGCCATAAACCGCATTGAGACAATCGCTCGCGACATGGTCGATGCCGTTGCCGCTGTCCGACCCCCCGAGCGAGCCATAGCAAGCAGCCTGAGAAACAAGCGGCGAATATTTCCGCATCTTTCCTGCGGAGTATTGGTTGATCGTCACCACGACACCGGCCGGAGGGGTCAGGATAGAAACATACGGGATAAAGGGGCCACTGGCGCGCGGCATGAGGAAATCTGCTGCCAAGGCGCCACTACAATAGAGTTGCACGTGGCTGTCTTGCACTGACACCTCGATGGTGTTCGTGCCAGCCGCCCATGTGTTTACCAGCGTATTTTTGTTTGTGTTGTTTACGTAGTAGGTGTTCTGAAAGCAATTCGTGCCGCTATTGGGGCTGTAGGCGGTGTAACCATTGGCCGGAGAAGTTCCGTCTGTGTTCTCACTGTCATAGAGTCCTACTACAATGGTCGAGCCTGCGGCGGTCAGAGCGGAACCCCCGGTTAATTGCACGATGACATCAAAGTCTCCATCCGTCGCCGGCAAGTCATAGGTGAATTGCGATGTGGTTGTCGTTCCAGCGACGACCGGAGCCGTTGAAGGAATTATGTTTGTCATAATTTGCTCGACCGGGTCGCGGCCATAGACCGCCATATTGAACCAGCGGTTGATGTCTATCAGACCGATTTGCGGCAGAGTAGGAACGCCGACCTTGTCGTTGGACAGCGCGATTGAACGTTGCAGCGCCGCGTTGGCGTTATTGCCATAGACATAAGCGTCGGTGTTGTATGGCGTTCCGGCCGCGGCATTGGCGACAATCGGCGTGGCGAAAATGACATCGGGAAGCGGGGTGTATCCTACCACCGCGGTCAACGCGGTATTCCACAAGGCGGTCGTTTCGGATCCGGCGTCGTTCATGCCAAAATTGAACATGATGGACGTGCATCCGGCAGCGGCGACGTCGCTGCCCCAGGTCAGCGCGTGGTTCGTATACCAAGCGGGATACATTCCAAAACTGGTGCCCGATGGGTACTGGTCCAGTCCCGTGCCGCCAATGGTGAAGTCTTTGAAGGTGATTGTCTTGGTTGGATAGGCGGCGGTCAGCGCAGCCTGAAACTTGGCCGAAAACGAGTCGATTGGTGAGTTGTAATCGCCTTGGCTATATGAGCTATCACCAACAATACAGAAAGTCGGCGTCGTCGTCGCCAGGAATTTGGCCAGATGAACTGACGGATTGAAGGCAGACCGAAGAACGGCTGGAGATGGCGTAATGGTGCCGTTCGGTGTGGCAAGCGTCACCGGCCCCGTGAACGCCCCGCCGCTCGCCGGAACGCCGGGGATTGGGCCTGGCTGCGCAAACGCCGAGGCAACGCATGCAAAGGCACATACCATGGAAAACGCTGTTCTCAGAAGTTTCATGGGTCAGTTCCAGATCACAACAGTGAATTTATGCCCAGAGGATGCTGCGTTGACGCGTACCGTTGCACCAATCGGGATGGCGCACGGAAGCGTCCACGATTGCCCCGCGACTAACGGCATGGCCGTGCCGTTGCCCGCGCCCGGCGCGCTTCCTGGTGAGTTAACCGGGTCCACATATATGCTTTCAGCGACGCCTATTCCTTGGTCGGCCGCGGCCGACGGATTGACGATGTAGCCGCCGCGCACCGGGCCGGTGATGGCGACCACAGCCGTGCCACCGACGGCAATCTGCGTTGTCGTGCCCGCCGCAGGGGTGTGCGGCGCATCGTAGGTCGGCAACGGATTGGTATCAGCCACGAACGCGCCATTGGCACGCAGCGCTGTCTCAGGCGCCACCGAGCCGGTTCCTGTGACGACAGACAACTGCGTCTGAGCGGCGCCGTTCCCGTCGATGAATTTGACGGTCGTTTCAGTATCAGCCATCGGCTAGCCTTTCTTTGTTCGGTTGCTCGGCGGCGCGGTCGCGGTGCGGCTCGCCGGCGGTGCGTCGGTTGCGCGATCATTGAATTCGACGCTCGATGCGCGGATAGCTGGCGGCGCGTCGACCTCTCGGCCGCGGAAATCGGCGCGCGCAGTTCGCAGCGCTGCCGGTGGTGCGATGATGAACGGTACAACGGCGGCGATCGCCCGGATGACCTGGCTCGCCAGGACGGTCACGACGTTTGCCAACGTCCTGCTCGTTCGCCTGATAAGCGTTGCCGGAACAGACACGGCCAAGGTGCGGAAGAACGAACTTGATCTGATCAGGGCGGCGGACGCCGTCACGACAGATTGCAGCAATTCGCCGGTTTGCCGAAGCAGAGCAGCGTGGACAGTCACCGCGTTCAGGATCGTCCTGTTGATCTGGCGAAAGAGAGCTGCCGGGACGGTAGCGGCTTTGATCAGCGTCTTGCTGGTTTGCCGGACTAGCGTGGCCGGGACAGAGATGATCGCCGCCATCAATACGGTAGCCCCGCCTTTTATGGCAGTCGCCGAAGCGATCGAACTGACGGCGTTGGCCAGGATTTGCCCGACCCGCCGGATCAATATGGCTGGAGCGCTGATCGACGAGGTGATCGTCCTGGCGATCTGCCGCAGCAGGGTGGCAGGCGCAGTGACGGCCGACATGATTTGCTTGCCGGTCTGGCGCACCAGACGGGCTGGCGCACTGGCGGCGTTGGTCAGCAGCTTGCCGGTCTGTTTGACGAGCGCCGCCACCGAGGTGACGGTCTTTGTCGCGTTGACGAGCGAGACTTTGATGGCGGTGCTGCTGGCCGGGGCGGAGACGGTGGAGACAATCTTCCGAAGCATCTGCCACGCCATCGTCGCTGGCGCGGAGACCGTGACGGGGAGCGTGCGGAGGAATGACCCTGTTTTCGTGAGTATAGCCGGTGCAGCTACCGTGTTCGTCAGCAGCTTCCTGGCCTGACGCGCGAGCGTCGCCGGCACGGAGATCGAGCCTACCAGGGTGCGGAAGAACGATCGCGCCGAGATCAGGCTCGCTACCGAGGTCACCGCATTTTGAAGCGCCTGGCCGTGTGCCTTGAGCGTGGCGACACTGGCGGGCGCAACGACAGAATAGAGAAGCAACGGGAGCGCGGCAGGCGCGCGGGCTGGAGCTGCGGCGCTGGTGAGCACCTTCCCACATTGACGGATCAGGCTGGCGGCAGCGGTCACTGCATTTTGCAACGTCTGGCCATGTGCCTTGAGCGCAGCGACGCTTGCAGGCGACGTCACAGCGTTGGCCAGAACTCGCGCAAGGCTCAGCACCCGAGTCGCCGGCGCCGTGACAGAGTTGGTCAACGTCTTCGCGGCATGTCGGATCAAAGCTGCCGGAGCACTGACCGAATTGGTCAAGGTCTGCGATCTGACGCGCGATGTCGCCGCCGTGGCGGGGGCAGCGACAGAATTAAGAAGTGTCCTGGCCAACTGCCATGAGATTACGGCAGGCACGCTGGCTGCGTTGGTGAGTGTCCTGGCAAGTTGACTGATGCGCGTCGCCGGGACGGTGGCGGAATTCTTGAGAGGCTTCCCGGTCGTTCCGACTCTTGTCGCAGGCGCGGTGACTGAATTGGTAAGCGTCTGGGTAAATTGCGTTCCACTCCCGGCGGGCTTAAACACAAACATCGCTGCAACCCAAGCGCGGCTTGTCCCAAGGGCAGGCGCATACGTCAGCGCCGTAGATCCTACAACAGCACCTCCGGCTATGGTTTCATTTGAAGTGGCGGAGCCCGCGGTCGTGCCAATTCTTACAGGGAAATTCTGATAGGTTGCGTGCGTCGAATCTTGAGTGAAAGTGTCTCCAGATGGTCCATTTGTTCCGACAAGTCCTATTACCAACGAACTTGCGACCGTTGGAGTTGCAAATAAAGTGACACTCGGCGCCAGACTTGATCCGGTTGTCGGAATAGGATTTGCTGGTGTATCCGTTGGTGATGAACTGGTTTGAATACCGGTGGCATAAAACGCGCTGAACGCGCCGGTCTCAATACCGGCGCTATTATTCGTTATCGTAATATGATTGCTGGTCGTTAACGCTCCGCAATTGTATGCGAAATAGCACATCGCGGAAACATTTGTCGTCGCCGAGTGTGATGTTGCCCGGGTATAGGTATTTACTGTGTCAGTAACACCCGACACCGTACCTGAAATGAGCGCCCCGGCTACGACGATCAGAGAACCTGAAGGCACCGAACCCGCAGGTGTGATCACCCAGGTGCCACTGGCGGCCAGAGACTTTGTGGCGGCTGTGCCGATACTGGTAAGCGAGATTGTCATCGGCTACGTGGACTTAAATGGTTTTCCGCTGATGACTCCCGAACTCGCAAGCGCTGCGTCTTCGCTGTCACGATCCACCTTGCGGACACCCCACCTTCTGGCGGGATCAAGCGCAAAGAGCGTATTGTTTGGGTTATCGAGAACGCTGTCGTCCTCGCCAACCGACGGCCAAACGATACGAACCACTTCGCCTGTATCGAGATCATAGACAAGAGCTGCTAAATTCACGCTACTAGGCCGCAGCAAACTTTAACTGGAAGGTGAAGGCGATCGAGTCGCCCGATACCACGTTAACTGCCGTAAAGATCGAGTGGATCAGCATGTTGCCGGCAGTGACGGCGTCGAACAGTCCGGCCTCGGTGATCGCCAGCGTCGAGCCTGCGGTGACGGTGCCAGCGACCTGATAGGTGTCGTTGGTGACGGTCGTGGTGACGCGGCTCTCGGTGCCGACCGTGCGCCCGCCGGCCGTGGTCGGAGCGCTTTCAGTCTGCAATGCGGTGTCAGTGACCGCCGCGGCTGTCGTGCCGATACCCCACCCGATATCCTTCGGCGCAGTGCCGGCCTGGATGATGCGGTTGGTCGTGATCGCTGTGCCGGCATT
>DAIRGS010000126.1:0-19385 GCA_036794395.1 Tepidisphaeraceae bacterium
CGGGTCAAGCTGAAGTCGGTCTACCCTAAAATCATTGTGTGACAGAGCACTAGCCAGCCATGCTTAATTCCACCTCGAGCGCATCATCTGAAGCCCGCCCAAGACTTGTGCTTCCCGCGCGCGCAGGCGCTTCATTAACGAAATAATCCCAAAGAATGTACGGATCCTGAATGTCCCGGCGATAAAACTCGGAACAATACCAGCGATTGAGCGTCCCCATCGCTTCCTCGTACCGATCCGCAAAATCCCTCGCGCCACCACTCTTGATGTAGTAAGTCAAGAGTAGTTCTTTATCTTCAATCGGCCGGCAATATGCCTCCGAACAGAACCATCGATTGACCACACCAAACGCCTCAGCCAATTGCAGCCGAACACGCAAGTTCATTATGGGCCATCCTCCGGCGGGAAATTCTAATAACCCGTCGGCGAAAGTAAAAGTGAATTCTGTGGCCTAATGTTGTTCAGCTCGCTGTTGTTCGATGCCAGTGATTAATTTATTTGGCCCGCGAACGCCCCATCATTAGAATCGCGGGCCATGCTCGGGTGTGTTCTCATGGGCGGTGATCCTCATTATTTCTCCTGAATTAGGAGTGCCAAATGCAAGGGAAGTACCGTCTTTGGCCACGTTACGTCCTGGCAAAAGCGCATCGCACGTTGATCCATCGGCGAATTAAGAACCTGGTAAAGTGGCAGCCCCTGGAAAGCCCCCAGGCCGGCTACTCGATCATCATCGGCTGCAACACGCCGCTCGCCGAAATGCTCGGCGCTAATCTGAAAATGCTCGAGCGCCAACGCCTGGATCATCTGGAACAAATCTTGATCGTGCTCGATCAGCCCAAAGACCAAATCCCGATTGCAATCGAACAGCAGCTTCGAGAGGCCTTTCCAAAGCTGCCGCTTCAATTCATTTATTACACGGCCACGCAGTCAAATACCGCCCGCGTGGTATCGCAGCCCTGGGTTTACGCATGGCTCTCGTGGTGTCTCGGTATGGCGGCAGCGCGAACGCGACACTGTTTTCTTCATGATTTCGACGCGATGCTGATCAACCCAGAAATCATCGAAAGCCGTTATGCCCAGATCCGCGATTGTCAGGCGGAATACTGCGGGGTGAAATATTACCTGGGCAACGGACTTCATCCCTCCGACGCTCTGGCCGTCACGTTCGAACTGATGTTCGACCTGGCTTTCGTGCGAAGCAGGTTTCATCCGATCGAGTTGGCCAATACCGTCAACATGTACAAAGGTCGCGGCGTCGATTTCGACACCATGCTCTATGCCCAGTCCAAAGATGGCAGGGCGGTCATGTCGGCGGTAACCGACGACGACATGGTCCATCCGCAGCAGGTGATCTGTCAGTTCACTTCCTTAACTCAAAGGAACATTCTTCCTCCGGGGAACTGCAATCTGCTGATCGTCCCCTATTTTCTATTCCTGGCCGACAAGCCCGAGTTTCTGCGCAGCACTCGAACGGAACTAAGCCGGATCGCCACCGGCGACAGCCCATTCGGAACGGGGATTCCCTTTTTTGGCCGCCGGCTCGATCTCTCCCAGTTCACGGCTACTCACATCGATTGGATTGCCAATCAGTCGTTTAGCCTGGAGCGCGCCGTAAACGGTTTTGTCCGACCAGAAGTTACCGACTTCTTTGCCGCGATCCGAGATGTCGTCGAAGACCATGCTCAGCCGGTCGAACATGAATTAGTCCCAGCTTGATGGGCAAATTTCGCGCGGCGCAACTTCGATCATCGTTGCCCGCGAAGGACAAATGGCGTAACGGTTTCTGCGATCTGGTCATTTAAGGTCTCGACCGCATTTGACCCCCATTCATATTTTGTTCACGAGACGTCGAGTATAAATTGGTCCTTGCAGATTCGTGCGGCCGAATCGCTCATTGCCGATTGCCGTCGCTCATCGCTTTTGGAGGAACCCCATGTCCAGCCCACGCATGCTTCTCGCGGCTCTCCTTTTCCTTCCCGCATCTCTCGTCTCCGCCCAACAATCCCCGTCGGACGGCCCATACAAACTTCTCAAAACCGAACGCGTTGGCGGGGCAGGTGGGTTCGACTATGTCCTGGCAGACTCGGCGGGCCGCCGCCTTTACATCCCGCGTTCGGGTGGCCGTGGCGCCGCGGCGCGTGTCACTGTGTTCGATCTCGATACCCTGAAATCGGTCGGTGAAGTTCCCGAGGCCATGGGCGTACACGGGACCGCTGTCGATCCGAAATCCGCGCACGGCTTCTCCAGTTCCAATCCCGTCCTGATGTTCGACACCAAAACGCTCAAGACGATCAAGTCGAAGGGGCGCCCGACGGCATTCTGTTCGACCCGGCTACCAGCCATGTTTTTGTGCTAAGCCACCGTGCCCCCAACGTTACCGTCCTCAATGCCGCCGATGGGGAGATCGTCGGTACGATCGATCTCGGCGGTGCTCCCGAGCAGGCGGCGACGGATGAAAATGGCCACATCTACATCGACATTGAAGACAAGAGCAACGTTGCCGTCGTCGATGCCAAGACGCTTAAAGTCACCGCTCACTACGATCTAAAAGGCAAGGGCGGCACGCCCGCCGGGCTGGCGCTGGATGCCAAAAATCACGTCCTGTTCGTCTGCTGCCGCAATCCCCAGGTTGCCGTGATCCTCAATGCCGAAGATGGCAAGGTGCTGGCCACGCTGCCCATTGGTAACGGCGTTGATGCCGCCGAGTTCAACCCCAAGACCATGGAAGCCTTCAGCTCCCATCGCGACGGCACCCTCACCGTCATCAAAGAAACCAGCCCTACCACTTTCGAAGTCGAGCAAACCGTCAAGACCATGCAGGGCGCAAAGACGTCCACGCTCGATCTCAAGACCGGTCAAATCTTTTTAATTGCCGCCCAAACCGCCCCCGCGCCCCAAGGGCAGGCTGACGCGCAGGGTGGCAGAAGAGGCCGTGGTGGCGCGACCGTTCCGGATTCGTTTTCAATCCTCGTTGTCGGCAAGTAAGTCTGCGCGATATTGCGATCGTCTCAACTCATTCAAACCGCAACACCGTAAAGGACCCCGGCGGAAAGGTATACGTTGCAGCCTTCTGCGCCGCGAAATCATGCTTCCATGTAAAACTTCGGGGCTTCACTCGTTCCGGTGCCGCCGCTGTATTGGTCGCATCTAACGCAGCCGCCAACTCTTCAACCTGCGCCTGCGGTTTGCTCGCTGTGAAGCCGTCGAGTTGGATCTCGCACGTCCGAGGAACCGCCTCGAGATTTACTACACGCAGCACAACCGAGCGGCGGTCTTCGCGGGCACTTGCCGTCACATCCAGCTTTCCATCGGTTTTGGAGATGTTCGCCTCCAATCCACGCGGCTCATACGATCGCGAAATCATTTGCATCACATACCCCGGCGGCTGAAACCAAATCGACGACGGATTCAAAAACAGCAATCCCTGATCCCATCCATTGTCGTTCTGGCCATCAACCTGTAACGCGTTGGCAGAGGTCACAACCGCAAGCCGTCCAGCCCGTTGCGCCGCGCCGATCGCCACGGCATTGGCCAGCGCCCGCCGGTGGGTGCGGTTATTTGCGTTCAATTCAAAAACAACCACTTTGTGTTTTGCATCGCCAGCCAATTTATCCAGCGCGTCAATGTACGTAGGCAGCGCCGCCACCGAAGTCGATGTGCCCGGCCCCTCGGTTCCCACATGGACGTCAAACCAAACTTCCCGCTTGTTCTCGCCGGCAAGCTCCAGAATCTTTTTGTGTGCCGCGAGACTGGTGATCCGGGAAGCAGCCCCTCTTAGATTCATCGGATCGGTGATCGGTCGTTCATACTGAAAATCACCCACGACCAGTATGACGTCAGGGTCTTTGGCCCACACCGCCTTGGCAATTGCCGCGAACTTCTGGAAGTAAGCTTCGTCCACCCGCTCCTCGTTACCCAATTCGACAAATCGCAGCCCATAAGTATTCGGATGTCCACCTGCCACCCGCCTTCGGCCCCATTCACTCTCCGCAGGCCCATTCACATACTCAACGAAATCCGCCAAATCCTGCGGAGATTCATTTACGTTCAGATCCGGAATTCCCAAGAATCCGGCCGCCTCACATAGATCCAGAAAGTCGACGATCCCCCACCCATTGCTCGAATACGGATACCACGTTCCCTTGTACGGCGGCCGATGGTCGCGCGGGCCGATCATCTTCTTCCAGCGGTACTCAGGGGCGTTTACCATCGATCCACCGTATCGCATCACGGTTACGCCTTGCGCCTTCAATCCTTCCACTACATCCTGGCGCAGCGGCAATTCCTTGAACCGCCCCCACGCGCCCGGCTGAAGAAATGCATGGCCCACCACGATCGAGCCGGGCGAAGGCAGCATAATCGCAAATCGCCCTGACGCATCGGCAGCGGTTGGCGTTAGTGAGAAATCAAATCGTTGCCAGGCGTTGTTCCCTTCAACTGCAATCGCACGTTGGGCGTACCGCCGCGATCCATCTGCTTTCTCCAGGCACAAATTGACCGTCACAGGCTTTGCCGCGCGCATCCACACGTAACCCTCATAAGGCTTCCCTGCGACAAAATTCATTCCCTGCCGATTGAGGCCTCGATTCTCGATTCCCGCTTCGCCGCTTCCGTCGGTAAAGGAGATGCGCTGGCTTTGGCTCCCAACGAATGGCTGGTCTGATTCAATTCGCGCCGCAAGCGCTGCGGTTCCTGTCATTACCGGTCGCCACATTCCAGTGACTTCAATCGCCGCTTTTGGCGATGCCTCAAACAAAAGCTCTTTACGATCTCCGCCTTCGCTCTGCGTCCACAGCTTTCGATATCGCGCCGGCCGCTGCCACTGCCTCACCCCCACGCTCCCTTGCCCCAGCGGCCTCGGATCCTCCGCTTGAATAACCCGCTTACCATCCACCGAAACTTCAATCGTCCGCCCGCTCAGCTTCACTCTCAGCGCAATCCACCGATCCGGTCCAACCTCGCACGGCTCCTGCTTGATAAGCCTGAAATCATGATGATGCCGCCCAAGTAGGAGCATCTTTTTCGCCGCGTCAATCGAAACTTCATACCCATCAAAGTTATCCGCCCCCGGGCCCGCCCGGCTTGCCCGCACCACTAGCCCCGCATTCCCATCCGCCGTCCCCGGCAAGTAAACCTCCACTCCGGCCTCGCCATCGGCAAACGCCCCCGCATCGTTCAGCAGCTTCGGCCCATTTCCTCCATCTCCCTCCAACGCCCCGTCGGTTCCTACCGTCCACCGCCCCTCAGTCGCAATCATTCCCTTCACTGGCTCCGCCCGCGCCGGCTCCTGAAAGCTTTCCCCAAAGATCATCTGGCTGTAGATTCCTCCATAGATCTCGTGATTCACATCCTCGATACATGAGCCGGTCAAAAACCGCCCAACCGGCATCCCCTTCTGCTGCACGTCAACCCGAATCGTGATGTCCTGTGCATGGCCCACAGTGACGCCCAGAAACAGGATGGCCATTAGCTGGATTCGAAGTGCCAAGGCGTTCATTCATACCTCCTGGTTGATTGCGCCGATCGCTCAGCCGTCGAAATTTCGTCCTGACTTCAATTCCGCCTCGCGTTAGACTTCCGGCTCGGAAGCCTCTGAGAGTGCATGTCCATTTCGCCACGGAACACCGATGAATACAAGTCGATTCGTTGAGGGTCTTGAACTGCGGACCTTATTTTCAGCCGTTCCGGCAGACGCACAGCTCGTTTTTGCGACTCAGCCGCGAAATGCGACGACGGACGGGCGACCTCGCCAGGGCATCGTAGTGGCGCTGGTCAATTCCGATGGGAAGCTGATTCCCCAAAGCCCGCGCGGCAAAGTCGCCCTCAGCGTAGCAAGTGGCTCAAACGCTGGCGACGTCGTTGCATCGGCCCGGCTGATGGGCGGGAACGCCATATTCAGAGAACTCGGACTGCACACGGTGGACACATACACTGTGCGAGCGTCGCTGGGCAGCGTCATCTCGGGTCCGTCCGCGCCCTTCATGATTCTACCCGGCGTTGGCGCTGAAATGTCCGTCGTTGGATACGCCGAGGCGGCCTGGTCGGGAACTGCGAATTTCGTCGCGACGATTTACGACCGTTTCGGGAATATTGCCACCGACGACATTTCGTATATTTCGCTGTGGCGCAATCATGACCGCCTTCTTGGAATTAACGCGATGGGCATGAATGTGGTGTACTCGAAACGAGGCACGTTTCTCGGAATCCGTTTTTCCAATGGCGTTGCGGATTTCAGTTGTCAAGCCAACGCCGGCCCGCGAACGGTCTCGGTGATATTTGCCGATAGCGATCGCCGGGTGAATCATGTTCATTCGCTGAAATGGCTTGCGCATCTTTAGGCCAGTCACTCAGCCGCGTACTCACTTCGCGGTATATCCGCCGTCCATCATGATGATCGATCCGCTGAAAAAGCTGGCCAGGTCGCTTGCCATATACGTAAAGAACGCCGCCACTTCCTCCGGCGAAGCGATCCGGCCAATCGGATGGTTTTCCCGCAGCATCTGCCAGTATCCCTCTGGATTCCCTGAAGCCGCGGCTGATTTGTGCACGATCGCCGTATCGACCGTTCCGCAGGCGATCGCGTTCACACGAATGCCATGAGGCGCGTATTCGATCGCCATCTGCCGCGTCATCTGGTGCATCGCCCCTTTAGACGGCCCATATGCTCCCTGGGTTGGAATACCCACCGCACCCGAGATCGAGCCCGTGTTTAGAATAACACCCGACCGCTGCCGCATCATCACCGGCACCACGTGTCGTGCCGCCCAATACGCGGCCTTCACGTTCGTATCCATCACCGCGTCCCATTCCTCGGGCGTATGCTCGTGGACCGCTTTAACAATGCTGATCCCCGCATTGTTCACCATGATATCGATGCGTCCGAAGGCCTCCATCGCCGCCCGCGTATACCGCTCGGCGGTGTCCCCTTCCCGTACATCCCCCGCAACATAAATAAGCCGCCCCGATGCCACCGCCCGCGCCAAAGCATCCGGAGCGGTTTGCGCGATATCGACAGCCACCACCCCCGCGGCCTGGGCCTCCAGAAACTTCAGTGCCGTCGCCAAGCCAATTCCAGAAGCCGCACCGGTAACCACGGCTGTTTTCCCAGTCAGTAGCACTTGCATGCACGACTGGAATACCGCGCGCGAGCCACTGCGCCTATTACCGCGCAACTAGCGCCGTTGACGCCAGCGCGTTTGACGGTCACCATTCCAGCATTAAGGGCTTGCGGTGCAAACGGCTGAAAAATCTACAAATTCACTCGCTGACGCGGTGAAACGCCGGGAATTTCCCGGCCCCCGCGGCCATTGGTTCAGCGGCTGCATCCGCCCCATGCGCAATGACCCCCTTGGGCTCTATACGCGCTTGCAAACCGAATATGGCGACTACGTGAAAATGTGTGTCGTCCCCAGCATCTACTGTTACATCCTCACCCACCCCGATGCCGTCGAGCACGTGCTTCTCAAGAACCATAAGAACTACCGGAAGCCCGACATCTTCTACAAAAGCATGGGTCTTCTCGTGGGCGATGGATTGTTCACCAACGAGGGCGAAGCCTGGAAAAAGCAACGCCGTCTCGCCCAGCCCGCGTTTCACAGTTCCTATCTCGCATTGCTGGCTCCTCACATGGTTGCCGGCGCCGAATCATTTGTAAATCAACACAAAGAACGAACCGGCCAACCCATCGACATGGTCGATGAGATGATGCGCCTCGGCCTGCGTATTGCCAGCACAACGCTGTTTAGCGCCGATATCTCCGCCGATGCCGATCGGATCGGCCGGGCGTTTAGAACCGCCTTCGCCCACGTCAGCTATCGCCTTAATTCGATGCAACTCATTCCCAACTGGATGCCGACGCCAAGAAACCTGATCTATGCCCGCGCCAAGCGACTATTGGATCGCGCGGTTCTTGACCTGATTGCCGCCCGCAGGCACGCCGCTCATAAGCCAAATGATTTGCTGAGCATGCTCATTGCGTCCCACGACGAGCAGACTGGCGATGGAATGCCAACCAATCTGTTGATGGACGAGGTGCTCACACTCCTGACGGCCGGTCACGAAACCATGGGTGCTGCACTCTCGTGGACGTGGTATCTCCTGGCCAGCCATCCACAGTTGCAGGAATCGCTGTTCGACGAAATTCGCGGCCGTCTTCAGGGTGCCAGCCCCGCAGTGGAAGATCTCGAACATCTGCCTCTGGCCAACGCCGTCTTCGAAGAGTCGCTCCGGCTATATCCGCCCGGCTGGGGCGAGCTCCGCGAAACGATCGAACCTGACCAGATTGATGGATGCACCATACCCGCCAAATCGCTCGTGTTGCTTTGCCAGTGGGTCACTCACCGCCATCCCGGGTTCTGGCAAAACCCCAACCAGTTTTCGCCCGAGCGTTTTCTGAACCAATCGTCACCATCGTCCGGTAGTCGTCATCGTTTCGCCTATTTTCCTTTCGGCGGGGGCCCACGCGTCTGCATCGGCACCCAGTTCGCTCTTATGGAAGGCCCGCTGGTCATCGCCACCATTTTACAGCGGTTTCGGGTGCGCCTGGCTTCGGATAGACTGGTCGTACCCGACGCGACCTTCGCGCTGCGGCCTAAAGGAGGACTCAAGGTTGTGCTTGAGAAGAGATGAATAAATCAGCGGCTCGTGCAGTCAGAAAGCACGCCGGCCATTCGAAGCCTGCTTTATCAGTTCACGTTAATTCTGATCGGAAACCCGCAGGCGAAGGACGAGGATGCGCATCGGTCTGATCCCGGAGAATCCAATTGAGTGGGTCCTCGACAAATTGGGTTATATGCCTCGTGCGCTTTTCGACACCTTTCATGGCGCGGTACAAGCGCGCTGCATCATGATTGCGGTGAAGCTCGGCATCATCGAGTCGCTCGCCGATGGGCCCAAAACGCTCGAACAAATATCCCACGCAACCCACACCGATCTCCGCGCCCTCGAAAAACTGCTTTCAGTTCTGACCGCCTGCAGATACCTGACGCTGCAAAATGGCAAGTGGATGTTACGAGTACACACCCGCCGCTGGCTCGCGCGATCAAGCCCTCGCTCAATCGCCGATAACATTCTGCATCGATTCGTCGAGTGGGATGCCATCGAATTGCTCGAGCAATTCGTCCTCACCGGCCAGCCGATGGATCTGCACGATCGCCTTCCAACTAAGGATTGGGGAATTTACCAGCGTGGAATGAAATGCCTGGCCGCTCTGGCGGTAGGAGAAGTCGTCGCCCGGCTGCGCCTTCCCCGAAGCCCCAGGCGGATGCTTGATATCGGCGGTTCGCATGGGCTGTATTCCGTGCAATTCTGCCGGCGATATCCAACGCTCGAAGCCGTCATCCTCGATCTGCCCGAAGCAGTCGAACACGCGGCGCCTTTGCTTGCCGACGAGAAAATGGGCCGCCGCGTGATGCACCGCACTGGCGACGCCCTTACCGATTCCCTGGGCGAGCGAGAATGGGATTTCATATTCATCTCTCAGCTCATGCATCATTTCACTGTTGAAATGAACGTAGCGCTTTGCCAGCGCATAGCGCGTGCCTTGAAACCCGGCGGTGTTTTCGCCATCGCCGAGATCGAGCGTACCTCCGGGCCCGCGATCGGTTCGGTTTTCGATCTGTATTTCGCGGCAACCAGTCGCTCAGGAACCTGGTCCGCACAAGAATTGCAAAGCTGGCAGACCCGCGCAGGAATGAAAATCAAAAAGCCCCTCTGGCTGTGGACGGTCCCCGGAATTGTCATCGTCCCCGCGGAAGTCCCGGGTCAGTAAACACCCCTACTGAACCACCAGATCCTTCGGATCGCGCAGCACCACCCCCAGCGACATCAGATATTCAAACACCCGCATCGTCCACGGATCGCTTGCCGCCTCACCAGTCAGAATGCGCGCCAGCCGCCTTCGCACCCGCGGCTCCATCATCCGGCCAAGCACATTGTTCTTATACTTCTGCCCCGCCCGATAGAGGTTAAATAACCTCCCGTTGTACCAGGTCTCGATCACCCGCTGCCACAGCTCGAATTCCTTCAGCCGTTCAACCTGATATTTCTCCATCGCACGGGCTGTCCCGATAGTCAGCGCGTCGCACGCCGCAAACGCGCTCTTAAGCCCAAGATACAACCCCGATGAAAACACCGGATCGACAAATCCCGCCGAGTCTCCGACCAGCATCCAGCCCGGCCCATGCATGCGATCGGAAACAAGCTGGTAATTGGTGTATCGCACGACCGGCGACACGCGCGTCGCATCCCGACAATAAAACTTCAGCGAAGGCTCCTCCCGAATAAACGCATCGTACTGCTTCTCAATCCCGTCCCCGTATTGCGCCAGATGAGCCGGATCAATCACAAACCCCAGCGATACTTTCCCCGGCAGCGGAATTCGCCAAGACCACCCCTTGGTTAGAAAATCCAGGTGAATGTGCCCCACATCGTTCATCGTCGCATTCGCTAGATGCGCGAACAATGCCACATCATTTCGTCCCCCGGTTTTCACGGCGTGTCCCAGCAGCTTCGGAATCATCCGATTGCGACCTGTTGCATCCACGATTAGATCGGGTTGCTCCTCAAAAAATCCCGCCGACCGCGAAATCGTCTCGCTCGTCAAACGAACCGTATCGGACACTTCACCCTTTTCAAGCTTCGCCCCGGATCGAAAAATCGCCGCCCCTGCGCGCTCTGCCGCACTCAAAAGGGTCTGATCGAAAATATCTCGCGGCGTGTTGTACGCGTAATCCGGCAGCTTCCCCTCGGCAAACGTAAACGACGCCGAGATCACTTCATCCAGATTCAAACAAACCGTCGCGCCGGGTTTATAGACGCTGTATGATTTAACCTCGTCTTCAATCCCCAGCTCCCGAAGATATGGAATCACCGCAGGCAACAACGATTCCCCCACAATCAGGGGCGGCCGCTTATCGGTATGAAAAATCCCGGTCTTCCACCCGCGTTTGGCCAGCAACGCTCCAAGGCATGCCCCAGCCGGCCCTCCGCCGATAATCGCGACCGATCGTCCAGTTTCTGCCATTGCAACATCCCAAGTCCACTCCAAACTCGATGTCATTTTCACGAGTTGGTGAGGATGTGCAAGGTGAACTGCTCACTCACGGTCGACCCGAGCCGTCGAGCCGAATCGGAATTAGCTCAGTTTGATGTGCCCCGCAGCTCTCAATAAACCGTCTTACCGTTCAACCGCTCATCGAGTGCAGATGAATGGGAACTCGGCTGCTCAGAGACGTGTACCGCATGCGTCCCGCGTCCGTAAGTGATGTTGGCCGGAGCGCGAACATACCGGTTTGGCACGCACCAGGTCTGTCCGTTGACGTCCAGATCAATAATCCAGACGATGTCGTCATCGCGATGCCCGGGTTCAAGCAGATTGGCTACCCCTTTCCCGATCGGCCCGCGCCACCCCGGACCACCCACAATAACCCTAATGAGCGGCGGATTGAGTTGAAGCATGCCCAAAGAGAGGCAAACGCAGTGCCATGATCACTCGCAACCTGACGCCCATCTGCCTACACGCTTGCGACCCTTTACAACCACCCGGAAAGGCTCCACTTGCGAGTCTTAATCGCGTTCTGTTACCTGGAGACTCGATTGGGCGCGTCGGCCAAGTCCTCTCGCCAGCCCTACACCCCCGAGCAGAATAAGGCCACTCCACTCCGACCTCGGAAGTGGCACCACATTGGCCGTCGGCGAAAACTCCGCCGTGAACGCCAGGTCGCCATTATTGGGCAGGGAAATCTGGAACCACGGCGTACTTGTCCATAGGGACGGGGTGGTCCCACTGTTAATAAAAACGAAATTCCCTCCTGTATAATTCGTGCTGCTTATTCCCCACGGCCCCTGAAGATTGCCGCCGTTGGCCAGCTTCGACGAACTCGCAAATAGAACATATTGCCGGCCGGCGATGAGATTAGCCCCTCCAACATTAAACGTGATTTGCTGCATTCCCGCCCCCGCGGTCGAGACCGGAGCATTCTCGTAAAGCGCGCTTCCGGCCGCTTCCGAACCATCCCATGCGTATACCTCACCCTGAAAAGCTAACGCCGCCGGCAAGTCCATGTAGAACGAGAAGCTCTGGAGAAAATGGTCGGCGGGCGTAGTAATTGTCTGCCCATAAGTCTGGGTATTTGGCGTCCCGAATGCATTCATCACCCCCGTAGTAAGGGGAGTGCTGATCGTCGAGGCATGGGCAACGGCGGCACAGATCGCCCCTACGGCCACCACGATAAGCCCGATGAGATTTCGCACGAGGTCCTGCCTGTTCTAATCGGTGACGGCGCGAACATGCGGTTCAGATGCCGAGGCCGCCGATCCCAATGCCAGCCCAATTATTTTTGTCGAAAATTGCACCGGACGCAACCGGCAGGCGTTGGTGCGCACAGGACACCGGTAATTCAAGACGTTAAAGAACTCACGAAAGCAATTCGCTTTTCGCAAACCGCTCGCCAGCAGGAACACCCCAACGCGCCCACGCCACCGACGGGGGTATCCACAAACATCATCAATCGCAAAATAGATGCGTGCCCTTACTTCGCCTTCTCCGTCTTCTTCTTATCCTGCTTGGGTTTCTTAACTTCTTTTTTCCGAACCTTATTGCCCTTGCCCATATCGCACATCCTTGAGTTTGTTCGCCTCAGGCCGCGGCCCAATCGTGCCGCGGCCACCGACGAACCTGTACCCCGGCATCCTAGCCCGTGAAGTTCCCGCTGTCACTGGGTTTCAAGATTGGCCATCGCCGCCCGGCCCGCGAGATACCCCGTCGCCCACGCCCATTGAAAATTGAATCCCCCGATCCGGCCATCGCAATCCAGCGTCTCGCCGGCAAGATAAAGCCCCGTCACCTTGCGAGATTGCATGGTTCGATAGTCGATCTCCGCCAGTGGAACGCCGCCCGCCGTCACCTCGGCATAGTTCCAACCCCGATGTTGCACCACCGGCAACCCCAATCCAGTCAACGCATGCACCACACCGCGCCGCGCATCCCGCGACAACTGCCCCGCGGGAATCACCGGATCAACGCCCGCTTTACGAAGCAACGCGCCCGCCACCCGCTCCGGAATTCGGCCGGCGATGTGGCTCAGCACCGTGGCTCGTGGCCTTGCCGCGATCGATCCCATGAGCCATTGTTCCGCCGTTTCAAATGTCTGGCCCGGGAGAAGATTGCATGTCATGCCAGGCTCTCGACCCAGCTCATGATTCATCGTCCAATGCCGGCTCGCGTCCATCACCACCGGACCGCTGATCCCAAAATGCGTCCAGAGCATGCTCCCCGCGCGTTGATCGATCCGCTTGCCGTCCACAAACGTGGATAGCTCAACTTCGCACGCGATCCCCGAAAGCTCGGCATGAAAAAACTGCGACGCAAGCACAAGTGGTACAAGTGCCGCATACGTCGGGGTAACTGTGTGGCCCAGATTCCGAAGAATCTCCCACGCCTCTCCGTCGCTTCCGCTACGCGGCAATGATTTCCCGCCCGTGCAGAAGATCACGCGCGACGCCCGCAGACTTCCCTTTGCATGAGTCAGAATAAATCCGCCATCCGCATCGCCCGTGCCGGCGACTTGTGTCACCCGGCTCCCCGTGAAAATCTCAATCCCCAACTGGCCGCATCGACCCAGCAGGGCGGCCAACACCGTTTTAGCCGAGTCTGTCACCGGGAACAGTTTTCCAGTCGGCTCGCGTTTTAGTTCGACTCCCAACTCGCCAAACCATCGAACGCTCGCCTCGGCATCAAACGCCGCCAATACATTGCGAACAATGTTCTGTGACCCGTTGAAGTCGCGGGCCATGACACGTTCATGCGTCACGTTGCATCGACCGCCACCCGAAACAAGGATCTTTGCCCCCAGCGCCTTGGCCCCATCGAGTATGACAATGCGCCTCGGTGTCTGCGATGATTGTGCCGCGAAAATCGCCGCGGCAAATCCCGCCGCGCCGCCACCGACTATCGCCAGATCGCAGGATAGATTCTCAAAATTCATGAAACGCTGATTCGCTCGAAACCCATCCGGCAGTTCATTTGCATCGGATCGCGATCAAGGTCTGGTCGTCGGTCGGCGGCATGTTTTCCGTAAACGCGGTGACTTCACATCGAATTCGAGCAATGCACCGGCGCGATAGCGCCACGTAATCATGACCGGCACCAGCTTGCCGATGCCGTTCCAATAGATCCGGATGAGCTCTTCAGGGTCGAGCACCCCCGAAATGGCCTTCATCGTCTGATCGATGATGGCCAACTCTTCCTGCCATGGGCGTCGCTGAGTGAGCATGCCCGCATGTTAGCCCGACAATTCCCCACGGGCGACATTTCAAGACGGGATTGGCGAAGACAAAACAGGAGGCCGAACAACCGACACGCAAGATGCAGCCGCCTGACCATTAACCCGCCGGATCAGCAACCCCGCAACACCCGCCAATAGCACCACCGCCAGATTCACCCGCGTCTGTTCCGCCACATCCGGGTTAATCAGAAGCCACCCATACAACGTTGCAAACAGTGCAATCAGGATCCTATCCGCCATATTGATTTGAGGCTCAACAATTATTTCCCGAGCAAGCAGTACGGCCGGGATCGCCAGTAACAGCAGGTCATAATCAAAATAAAAAGGCATCAGCAGGGGGGTGGCGGCGATCGTCGCCGCGATGACTCGATCCCGCCGCAAAGCGCTCAATCCAATTCCGCGCCGAGTCAGCACTGCCTTGAGCAGCGTAGTCCCCACCATTCCCATCCCCAGAACGCTCAGCACATTAACGCCCATCCGCGTCGGCCCAACCGCCTCCCCCTGCAACAGCACGCGCCAGAATCCTTTGAACGTCACATGCCTGGCCCACGGATAAACACTCTGCTCCTGCACAAAGTGAAGATTGTCCGGCACCACGCTCAGAAAATCACCCATCGCCCCCGGCAAAACAACCAGGCTCACCACCAGCAGCCCAGCTCCCGTAACCACAACGCCCGCCGCCGCCCGCCAACCCAGATCCAACACCATCATCCCCACCACCACTACCGCCAACTGAGGCTTATAAAACAAAAGTCCCGCCACCATCCCTGCCGGCCATGCCCGCCCCGCCCGCCAGAACCATACAACCCCCGTCAGAATCAACAATGACGTACACGAGTTCTGCCCGTGCGTCATGTTCTGCATGAACGGCATCGACAGCGCCATTAACACCGGCACCAACCCCCGCAACTTCCACCCCGCCCCCTCCGGCAGCATCCTGCACAACAGCCAGCACGCAATACCCCCGCACACCACATTCCCAATCAACCACACCCACAGCGCCAAATGAAAGGACATTCCCGCCAGCGGCACAAACAACAACGCATAGAAGGGCGGATTCCACCACGGCGCATAATGCTTCCCGATCGCAATCCCTTCGCGCTCCTCCAGCACCGCCTGAAATCGCCGAACCGCGTCCAACTTGTAAAGGTCCCCGGCCCTTCCCTCGCGCACCGCGCTTCCCGCCGTATAAAACGAAACAAAATCCAACCCAACTACGCGCGTCGCTTCACCTCGCCCCGGCATCACCGCGTACGCTCCAAACACCGTTGCAATAAACAGCGCAACCCCACCCGCCCCTAGCCACAGCCGTTTGCAAAGTGAAGCCCGAGCAATCGAAGAAGATGGAAACAGCGCGATCGTGATAGACAGATTATCGGCGCAAGTGGTGTGATGACTTGTCAATCCAACCCGCCGAAATCCAAACGATGGCGAGCGGCCCCAATGTCATCCTGGAGCGCAGCGAAGGATCTGTCAGCGGGACGATGCTCTGGAACCAGATCCTTCGCTTCGCTCCAGGATGACAACTATCCTTCGATAGCTTGCGGGGTGACAACTGGCAGTCTTTTCCGCCGATCATTATCAACCCAAACGGTGACACGGGGCTTTCAGCCGGTGCGATTGCGTCCCTATCCCCCAAACGACGCTTCACACCTCGCAGGAAACCCCGCACTCCGCCGTCCCCACCCCGCGCAGCCCCCGAACAATGCGAACGATCTTCTCCGTCACATAATCCACATCGGCTTCGGTAGTAAATCGCCCTAGGCTGAACCGAATCGAGTTGTAGGCCAGCTCATCGCTCAACCCCATCGCCCGCAGCACATGGCTTGCCTGAAGGCTCGCACTCGTACACGCCGACCCCGAGCTGACCGCGATGTCATCCAACGCCCGCAGAATCGAGCTGCCATCGGCCTCGGCAAACGAAAGATTGCTCACCTGCGGCAGGCGGTGATGCACGTCCCCATTAGTGAACACCCGACCGAGTTCGCCGATAATTCGCCCCTCAAGTCGATCGCGCAGTCCAGCCAGCCGCGGTAATTCTTCCGCCATCTCCGCGCCCGCCAGTTCGCACGCCATGCCCAGCCCCACGATCCCCGGCACATTCAGCGTCCCCGATCGATACCCCCGCTCATGCCCGCCTCCATCAAACAGCGGCGCAAGCCGAACACGCGGCCCCTTGCGCCGCACAAACAGCGCGCCGCATCCCTTCGGCCCATAAAGCTTATGCGCCGACAAACTCAATAGATCGATCCCATCGGCATCCACATCAATCGGAACCTTCCCCACCGCCTGCGTCGCATCCGTATGAAAAAACACCCCCCGCGCCTTGCACACCGCCCCAATGTCCCGCACCGGCTGAATCGTCCCCGTCTCATTGTTCGCGTACATGATCGAGACCAGCACCGTCTCCGGCCGAATCGCCTCGGCCACATGCTCCCCCGTCACGCGCCCATACCGGTTCACCGGCAGAAACGTCACGCTATACCCCTCAGCCGCCAGCCGCTGACACGGATCAAGCACCGCCTTGTGCTCGGTGGCCTGTGTGATGATGTGCTTCCCCTTCCCCGGATAACTCGCCGCCACCCCCTTAATCGCCAGGTTGTTGCTTTCAGTAGCTCCACTGGTCAGTATGATCTCCCGAGCCCCCGTCCGCTCATCCTGCTCCACGCTGAGCAACGCCGCAATCTGATTGCGCGCCTTCACCACCGCCGCCAGCGCCGCCAACCCAAATCCATGATTCGTGCTCGCCGCGTTGCCAAATACTTCAGTGAAGTAAGGCCGCATCGCTTCAAACACCCGCGGGTCGACAGGCGTCGTTGCGTTGTAATCCAGATAAATCGGTGATCGGGGTTGCATCTGCACGCTCAAGTCCAAAAAAGTCCAGCCGGCATTGTATGTCCCAATTCATCCAAGCCCCAGCATCACACACCCACCGATTGGAATATCGTCGGCACAGCCCAAGCCGGCAATCAGACTTTCACCTATCCCGCCAAGCGCATCACCAGTGGCGGAAGGAATGGTCTTTTCAATGAATTGCCCAATACAATCCAAATCAACCAAACTAAATTGGCAAATCCGAATGGCGCGTACCTGCTCAAGGCAACCGTCCCCATTGACCGGTTCCACCTCCATCCATTGTACAAAGCCACAAGATGAGATTTTAATTATCCCTCGATTACTTCCCGCGCCTCTCCCATCGCCCGCTCCAACTGCTCAAGCGTCTTAGTCTTCGGCGCCTGCTCATCCAGCCACCTGCAAAGTTTCTCGATCTGCTCATGCCCCAGCTGCGCAAATCGATCGGTAATCTTCTGATTCGTCGCTCGCGTATGCGATGCCACTTCATTACTCAATCGTTCCGTCAGCCACGTTGCCACGCTCCACCCGCCCAGGACCGCCAGATCCAGCCCGCCAAACAGATGATGCGTCGCCGCCGCCACGACCAGAACCAGCAGGTATGGCGCCGCCTCGGTCCACTGAGTGATCTTCCGGCCGCCCGGAAGAAACTTCAGCAGCGATTCCAGCATCCGCGTGTCACGCGGCGTCGCATTCCAGCGCTGCTCCAGCCACGATTTAAGCTCCGCCAATTCCTCATCGGCAATCTTCCCGGCCTCGGACGGGTCGATCAGCGCATCGCGGTAAGGGGGTGGCACGGCCGGATCGTCCGGCATATGAACCACCTTGCCGCTCCGCAGCACGTCATCCAACCGGCTGCGAATCACATTGAACTGATCGATCAATACCGTCTGAAAGTTCGGCACTTCCCGCGTTTCCCCGCCGCTTCCCGATCCCAGCGCTCCAGCCGAAATCTCCCCGCGCAGTACATAATCCCACGCCACTCGCGGCAGCCGCACCAGCAGCCCGGGCGCCTGCCGAACCCGCTCCAGTATCCGTTGCGGCCCCATCAGATACAAAACGCTCCGCTGCTGCATCCGCCGCTGCAACTGCTGCGTCAGCGGATTGACATCCACGCCCGGCACCGCGTTCTCCATCTGCCTTAAAGTCGCAATCAGCTTGTCGATCTCCGCCCGATTGTGCCGCAACGGCCCCAGAATCTGATCGTCCAGCCGCCCAAGCAAATCTCCGCTGCGATTGGCCAGCCCGGTTGTCCGCGCCTCGCCCTCACTTAGCGACAGTCCCCCCAGCACCCCGCGCAGCGCTTCCAGATTCCGCTCCTGCGCCGGCTCAAATCCCGCATCGTCCCGCGGCACAACAAACAGCTTGCCCTCCGCCTTTACCCCCTGCGCCCGCAATAGCCGCTCATAATCATCTGCCACCACCAGCTGCTCGCACTTGTTCATCAGAAAAAGTGCCGGAGTCCCATACCGCTCCGCCAGCCGGTAGTATGGCATCAGCTCCGTCATCTGATACTTCTCAGGCGTCACCAGCACCAGCACCGCGTCCGCCCACCGAAACGCCCGATCCGCCTCGGCATGATGCGCCGGCTGATCCCCGTCCAAATCCGGCGTATCCACCACCACAATCCGCCTCAATATGTCCCGCTCCAACCCCACCACAATCAACGCCCCCACCCGCCCACGGGCCGGCAACGCCCCGGGATCCGCCACCTCATGCTCAATCCCCAACCATTCTGCCGGGATATCTTCCACCCGCCCACCAACAGCCACCGCTCCACTGGTAAAAGTCCTTCGAAACGAAGTCGCCGAAACCGTCGCCCCCAGTATCCGGTTCACGATCGTGCTCTTCCCCGTCCCCGTCCCCCCCAGCACCGCCACGATCACCGGCCCCTCACCCAATCGCCGGGCAAGATGAAATCTCAGGGCAGCAGCATCCCCGCGCCATCGCGCAATAATCCCATGCACCCCCACGCCCGTCCGCGGCAACATCCCCGCCACCAGCCCATCCAGCCGCGAAACCGCCGAATCCACTTTGTCCGCTCGAAATCCCATCGTCCCCAAAGATTAACCGAATCCGAAGATGATTGCTGAATGCTGATTGCCAAAGGAAATTGCTCCGTTGAAATCCTCTCTTGGACAAGCTCCCTAAATGACCGTGCGCGATTCCGCGCCGTTGCTTTTAAGTGGCACGGCCTTCCAGGCCGTGGTCGGGGACGCTTCGGGTCCGGCGGCGGGTGAGATGTGG
>DAIRGS010000442.1:0-4393 GCA_036794395.1 Tepidisphaeraceae bacterium
AACGCGGCTCGGCAGGAGCCTCGCACTCCCGCTGAGCGCATATGCGATTGCCCTGGTAGCGATAAAGATTCTCTTGCCTAAATGCGGGGGTCAAACGATGATCGGGGAGAATCCCGTCAACAGGAGCATGGAGATGGTTCGTCGGTTCATCGCACTCATCGTCCTCTTCGCAATTCCCCACGTTGTACACGCACAAACGCGTCTGCTCCGGCAGCCGTCTTATTCGAATGGCAAGGTGACCTTCGGATACATGGGCAGCATCTGGGTTGCCAATGAAGACGGTTCGAACGTACAGCGGCTGACGGTGAATCGCGGACGGGATTCGTTTCCGCGATTTTCTCCAGATGGAAAGTCGATCGCGTTCTCATCGAACCGGCAGGGAAATAACGATGTGTATGTGATTTCGGCAACCGGCGGAAAGCCCCGGCAACTGACGTTTCACAGCGCCGAGGACATGGTTGTCGGGTGGTCGCCGGACGGAAAAAAGATCCTGTTTACTTCGTCACGCGGCAAGGGTGTATTTCCGGGCGTGACGACGTTGTTCGAGATTTCCGCCGAGGGTGGGATGGAGCAGCCGATCCCAACCGACTGGGGATCGTGGGGAAGCTATTCGCCGGATGGATCGAAGATGGTGTTTAGCCGGCATCCCGGCGTATGGTCGCGCAAGCATTATCGCGGCAGCTACTCCGTGGACATGTGGCTCATGGACGTGGCCGACAAGCACTTCACCAAGTTGAGCGAAGGCGATTACAAGGGCAATTTCTACTGGCCCATGTATGGGCCCAATGGCCAGATCTATTTCGTCGCCGATCGAACCAACGATGAAAAAGACATCAAGTTCGGCGGCCCCGAGGTGATGAAGAGCGTCAACAACATCTGGAAGATCTCCGAGCACGGCGGCACACCCGTGCAGGTCACCCACCACACCGACGGGAGCCTGTTCTTCCCCAGCATGTCCGCCGATGGCAAGACGATTGTTTACGAGGATAACTTCCTTGTCTGGAAGCTGGATCTGGAAAGCGGCAAAAGCACGCAGATTCCAGTCACGATCAAAACCGATCTGAAGGACAACGACACCGAATTGCGCATCGTTCAAAGCGAGTGCGAAAGCTTCGATCTATCCCCATCCAACAAGCGCGCGGTGATCGCGACCCATGGAGAGATCTTCACCGTTGCAACAGATCGCGGCGAAGAGCAGCGCGTAACCGAAACCCCGTGGCGCGAAAGCGATCCGACCTGGTCCCCCAACGGTAAACTCATCGCGTTCATTTCCGATCGAAGCGGCCGCGAGGAGATTTGGATTTCGGACGAGCTTGGACACGATGCCAAGCAGATCAGCGACGCCGATTGCGAAAAGGGCGCGATTGTCTGGGCTTCGGATTCAAAATCAGTTTTATGGACCGGATCGGATCATACGTTGCGCCGCGTGAAGCTGGACAGCGGCGAGACCGATACGCTGGCAACTAATAGCGCCGGGCCGGTGGGTTCACCTCAGTTTTCGCCGGATGGAAAATGGATTTCGTATTCGAAGCAGGATTCGCGGCTGCGGTCGCAGGTGTACATCAAGAAGCTCGATGGCGGCCCGGAGCACGTGATCGACAGCGATCAGTTTATCACGTCGTCGGGCGCGAAATGGACGCCCGACGGCAAGAAGCTCGTGCTGCTGGGTGGAGTCGGCGCCCCGGCCATGTCTTCGCTGAATCGCACGACCTACCAGCTGTACAGCGTTGCCTTTCAGCCGATGACCAAGAACCCCGATGACCGGGATGTGAACACTGAGGCCGATGCTGGAAACGCGCCTCCAGGCGGAGGCGCGCGGCGCGGCGGCCGGGGCGGACGCGGCGGATTTGGTGGAGGCGCGGGCGGAGGCGGCGGCGCAGCGGCCGGCGATGGCACGGATGATGGATCGCGGCCCGAAGTGAAAATTGAGTGGGATGGCCTGGAACATCGCATCACACAACTCACGCGGATGACCGCCGGATCGATTTCTTCAGTGGTGCCCTCACCCGATAGCCGATCGTATGCGTTTGTAGCATTCGGCGATGATGGCGGCCCCGGCATTTTCACCGTCAATGAAGATGGCTCGCGAATGACGCGCGTCAACGGAACGCCCGCGGCTGATCCAGCCGGTGGTGGCCGCGGCCGGCGCGGAGGACGCGGTGGATTCGGAGGCGGGTTCGGCGACCCACAATGGTCCCGCGATGGCCGGAGCATCTACTACATGCAGGGCGGCGGAATCTATTCCGTAGCCGTCTCAGGCGGAGGCGGCGCCGATGCCGCTGCCGCACCCGCCGCAGCCGCGGGCGGTGGATTTGGACGGCGCGGACGCGGCGGTGGCGGTGGATTCGCGGCCGCGGCGTCGGCGCCAACCGGTGGCGGCGGCGCAACGCCAACGCGCGTAAACTTCACCGTCCGCATGGAAATCGATTTTGCCGCCGAGCGACACCAGGTGTTCACCGAAGCCTGGCGCGTGATGAAAAACCGCTTCTACGACAAGAACATGCACGGCGCCGACTGGGCCGGTGCCAAGGAAACATACGAGGCCCTCCTCGCCAATGTCGGCGATACTTCAGAGCTGCACAACGTCATCATGGAAATGATCGGCGAGCTCAATGCATCACACACCGGCGTTTCGGGCGGAGAAGCCCCGCCCGATGTGACCGCGGTTCAAACCCGCTATCCCGGCTTTGACATGGAGCCGGATGAATCCGGATATTACAAGGTATCCTATGTTTATCGCAAAGGCCCCGCCGATCACGAGTACGTGAAGCTGAAAGCCGGTAACTACATTCTGGCGGTGAACCGTCGCGAGCTCAAAACATCGGAAAATGTATGGCGGCTGCTTAACCTGGTCACGGGCCGCAAGTTCGAATTCACCGTCAACGACAAGCCCGAAACCGATGGGGCTTGGAAAGTCAGTCTTGATCCCCTCCCCGCCGCCGCACAGAGCGAGCTGGATTACGAACGCTGGGTCGATTCTCGTCGGGAAATGGTGACCAAGCTTTCCGAAGGCCAGATGGGCTACATGCACATCCGCGCGATGGATGAGCCGTCATTGACGCGCTTCAAGCGCGATTTCCTCGAGAACCTGAATAAGAAGGCCCTGGTCATCGACGAACGCTTCAACGGAGGCGGCGGGATCGATCAGGAACTCCTGGAAATTCTCAGCCAGCGGAAAAAATACGAGTCGTACCGCGGCCGGGATTCAGTCGAAATCCCCCGCCCGGTCCAGGCGTTCTATGGCCCGATGACTGTCCTGCAAAACGAGCGCTCGGCCAGTAACGCCGAAATGTTCCCCGAAGGCTTCCGCACGCTCGGCCTGGGCAAAGTGATCGGCGTCCCAACCTACGGAGCCGTGATCGGAACCGGCGCCTATCGATTGCTCGATGGCTCGCAGCTCCGCACCCCAAGCTTCGGCGTCTATACCGCCAGCGGAATCAGCTTCGAAAACTACGGCGTGCAGCCCGATGTCTACATCGATAATGGCCCCGCCGATTTCCTCACCGGCCACGACCGCCAAATCGAAAAAGCCGTCGAAGTATTAAAAGGTGAAATGGTAAACGTGGCTGAGGCGCGGAAATGACTTTGGGAAGGCACGCAGGCACGAAGGGACTAAGGCACCAAGTGAAGACAAGGCGCATTCTTTTTCCCTCCGTGCCTTCGTCCCTACGTGCCTTCCCTCAAACATTTAATCCTCTTTCCCTTTCGCATATCTTCCGGAAATGCAACCAAAGCGCATCGGGGTCTTCCCCGGACAGTTCGACCCCATCACCAATGGCCACCTCGATGTCATTCGTCGAGGCGTTAAGCTGTTTGATGAACTAATTGTCGCGGTCGGAATCAATCCCGAAAAGCGTGAACTTTTTGAAATTGACGAACGCGTGGATCTAACGCGCTCCCTCGTCGCCGATATCCCCGGCGCGCGGGTCGAGAAATACATTGGTCTGACGGTGGATTTTGTCCGCAAATCGCACGCAACCGCATTGCTTCGCGGCATTCGGGATGTGTCGGATCTGCGATACGAATTTCAACTCGCGCTGGCGAATCGAACCGTCGGCGGCGTGGAAACTGTCTTCATCATGGCCGGCGAGCAATACGCCCTGACCAGCAGCAGCCTGATCCGCCAAGTCGTCGCTTTGGGCGGGGATGTTCAGCAGTTGTCCGCAATCTTGCCGGATATCATCATCACCCGGCTAAAGGTTAAGCAGAAGCAATTTGAATTGACCGCCCCCGAGCCCGATGCACCCGCGTCCTAAGAATGAATGTGCGGAATAACGCGCCACTCACTCAATTCACCCTGTGCCGTCTCCACCCCAATCGCGCGTCCCACCGCGCAAAGCCCCCACGCCGGGGTATAGCGGTATCCCGCGCCACCCCGGATCCTCAGAGCGCT
>DAIRGS010000127.1:0-10516 GCA_036794395.1 Tepidisphaeraceae bacterium
CCCTGAGGCTCTCTTCGAGCCTGAGCCTCAGAGCCGAAGGCAGACCCGAAGGGGACGGCCGTGCGACTTGAAAGCAATGGCGCGGAATCGCCCTCGGTCATATAGTCGGTTGGTTAGGCGTTTCGTACATGCCCGATCCGGCGTTGCGCCTGAAATTCTCAAAAACGGAAGATGATTTCCGCAACCGGCGATAACAGCTTCGACCAAGCCCGCCGCCACCACGAAGCCGGGCGACTTCGCGAGGCTGAATTAGGTTATCGCCAGATCCTTGCCCGGGAGCCCGATCATCCGCGCGCGATCCACATGCTGGGATTGCTGGCCGCTCAATCGGGCCATCCGGCGCCGGCGGCAGAGTTATTGCGGCGTGCCGCGGCGCTCGATCCAGATTCGGCCGAGTGCCACAATCATCTGGGCCTGGTTCTGCTAACCCTCGGAGAATTCGACGAAGCGATCGCTGAACTTCGCAAGGTGATTGCGCTGGCCCCTGATTTCCCGGATGCGCACAACAGCCTTGGAGCCGCTCTGAAGCGTCAGGGTCATGTTGATGACGCGATTGCCAGTTACCGCGCGGCTCTGAATCTCCGCCCCGGATTTCCCGAGGCGGCCAACAATCTTGGCGCTGCCCTACAAGAGAAGCTTTTTCTAAAAGAAGCGGTCGAAGCGTATCAAACGGCGTTGGCCTCCCGGCCACAATATGCCGAGGCATTGAGCAACCTGGGAAATGCGTTTCGCGCCCTCAGGCGTTTGAAGGAATCAGAAGCCGCATTGCAGCAGGCCGCCTCCGTTCGGCCCGATTCACCGGAAATTCACTACAACCTTGGCATCACGCTTCACGAAGATCGCCGGCCCCAAGAGGCGTTGGTAGCGTATAAAAAGGCGCTGGCACTTCGTCCCGATTACCCCGAAGCCCTGAATAATCTGGGGAACGTGCTCCATGAGCTAATGGATTTTGAGGCGGCCATTATGGTTTACCAGCGGGCGGTCACTCTACAGCCGAACCTGGCCGATGCGTTCAATAACCTGGGCCGGGCCCTCAAAGAGGTCGGCCGTCTTGATGAGGCGATCAGCGCGTATCGAACGGCGGTTTCCCTTCGATTGAATTTCGCGGACGCCCACAGCAATCTGGGTAATGCGCTGGTGCAGGCCGGCGAAGTTGACGCGGCGCTTGCCGAATACGGGCGCGCTCTTCAAAGCGATGAGTCGGCGGCCGCCTCGGACAAAGATATTGAGCTTCAGCCTCACCTCTATGACGCCCAATGGAATTGTGCGCTGGCCATGCTCCTGCAGGGAGATTTTGAGCGGGGCTGGTCGCTGTACGAAGTGCGAAACCGCGCCAAGGCCGGCGCGGTCGACCCGGCATTTCTCGAATCATTTTGGGACGGCAGCGAATTGGCCGGGCAACGGATCCTCCTGCTCGGGGAACAGGGTCTGGGCGATACGATCCACTTCATTCGCTATGCCCCCATGGTCGCCGGGCGTGGTGGCCGGATGGTGCTGGTGTGCCAATCCAAGCTCGCCAGCCTGCTGCGCGGTCAGCTCGGTCTTGAAGAGATTGTGAGCATCGGCGAACCATTGCCCCAGTTCGATGTGTGTTGCCCGCTGATGAGTCTTCCCCACATCTTCAAAACGCGGCAAGATACCATCCCCCACGACGTGCCGTACCTGAGTGCTGAACCGATCCGCGTGCAGCAGTGGAAGCAACGTCTCAAAGCGATTCCCGCGGCCATGCGGGTTGGCCTGGTTTGGGCGGGCAATCCAACGTTTGGCAACGATCGTCACCGATCGATCGCTCTGGAAGCATTCGCGCTTCTGGCCAAGGTGGACGGCGTCAGATTCTTCAGTCTTCAAAAAGGTGAGGCATCTCGACAGGCGCAATTGGCATCTCATGGAATCGATTTAATTGATTGGAGCGAGGAGTTGCTTGATTTTTCAGACACCGCGGCGCTGATCTCAAATCTCGATCTGGTCATTGCCGTGGATACCGCGGTGGCCCATCTGGCAGGAGCGCTGGCAAAGAATACCTGGACCCTTATTCCATTTGCTCCCGATTGGCGTTGGCGCTTAAACCGCACCCATTCTGACTGGTACCCGACAATGCGGTTGTTTCGCCAGCCCAAGCGCGGCGATTGGGCAACTCCGCTCAACGAATTGGCCAGGTGTTTACCGGAAGCCGCTCGTCTGCACGCTCGACGAACGATTCACTAAGCTCGGGCGCCACCTGTTACGACCTCCGCGGCCTCCACTGCCATCACCGCGCCCGCTACCACTCCCACCTCCGCCACCATCGCCCCGTGCACCACCGCCTCCACCGCCACCCCCTGCACCACGGTTACCGCCCGAATTTCCACCTCCGGCTCCTGCGCCGGCTCCTCGGTTGCCGCCGCCATCGCCGCGAGCGCCATCCGATCGGCTGGGTGTCTGTCGAGCGCCCTCGCCGCTGTCACCCCTAATGCGCTGTTCGCCACGTTGGCGAGCCGCGTGGTCCGCCTCAAGTCCCTGGTTTGCATCCCCGCGGTTACGGGCGGCAGGGGGGTTGTCGTTGGGCCCGCGACGCGCTTCCTCCGGAACATCGACGCGCCGATTGGCTGGGGGCGCTTCCTTCCGGGCATTTGCCGCGGCATTGCCGCGATCAGCGCCGTTTGCTGCACGATCTGCTTCATTGCCCGCGCGATTCGCCGCATTGGCAGCGCCGCCACGCTCGCCGGCATTGCCCGCGCGTGCTCCTGCGTTGCCCGCGCGTTCCGCAGCGTTGGCGTTTGCACCGCGTCCGGCGTTACCCGCTTCACCGCGATTGGCATTAGCGGAATTTCGCGCCGCGGCATTGTCGTCGCGTGCAGCCGCGTTGCCACCGCGGTCGCCAGCGTTTCCCGCACGGGCGCCGCGTTCAACCTGAGTGGCCTCGGGCACCGCGTTCAACTTCTGCCAGCCCTGTTTACCGCGCTGCTCCCAGCCGTCATTTGTTCGGCGATAAACCTGGCCATCGTGCCCGGCATACACGTTGTTCTGATAGGTGTTCGCACCGGCAGTGGGGGGCGTGTAGCCTCCGCGACGGTTTGCGGCGGCGTCGTTTCCCCCGCCATCGTTTCGACCAGCTTCATTACGGTTGATGGTCACATCGCGGTTGCCGCGATTGATGTTGACATTGCGATTGATCGTCACATTCCGCGTGATGTTTTCGTTGCGATTGTAGATATTGAGATTCACATGCGTATCGCGAAGCTCGGTCCCATTGTTGACCCGCGACAACCCGCGATATCCGACATAACCACGCGGCCCAAACCAGCCGTGATCGTAACGATCCGAATCGCGGACCATCCATCGCCGATCCCAACCATATGGAGCGCCAAAGCCCCACGTGGCAACGTACGGGTCGTATCGAACCCCGCATCCCCATGTCCAGGGTCGGGCGTAATACGAGGTCCCGTACCAACCCCCATAATAATACCCCGTGCCATACACCACGGTCGGCCCATACACATACGACCCCGTGTACCCTGCCACATACCCGCAATACACCACGTCCGGCGTGTAGTCGTAAACGTAGCAATAGCGCACGTGATACACCGGGCAACTGGGCGGAAGCGCATAGATCGGACTCGGCACCGACACGCAAACTGCCCACGGGCCAGCCGCAACCGACGACTCGTACCAAACCGCCTGGTGGCAGCAGTAATAGCGGTTGTCGACAAGTAAAACTGATTCGGGCGTGTTAATCGCGTAACGAACCGGGCTGTCCTGCACGGACGCGAATTGCGGCTCGCCATCGTATGCGACGTTAATCGTTTCGCCGCCAGTCCGCTTTACCGTTGCCGTTTGCGGAATGGCCGCGTCATATCGCGCATCACGCGCCGCTTCCGTGCCGGCGACTGATGCCAGCACGTGCCCCTTGGGCGAATTCCCGGGAATGTTCGCAAACGCTGGCGGCAACTTATCTGCCGCGACGTATTCCCACGGCCCCTGCAAAGAACGCGACCGATACCATCTCCCCGAAAGCAGCACGTAATTGGTCTGGCTGCCCACTTCCATGAACACATCAGATTGCGTGTTGCTGATGTACAGCAGATCGTTTCCCTGAACAGGCGTGTAGGTCGGGGGGCCGTCGGTGGAGATTAATTCCGTGGGCTCGGTCGCCACAATCACCTGCCGTGGAATCGGCTGCGCGGGTGCGGGAGTGCCAGCCGCCGGAGCGGCGTTCGGATTAGCCTGATCAGGCGGCGGAGCAAGCTTCGTTGCCGTATCCGCTACCGCCACCGGAATATTCGCAGCCGGCGTCCATTGCCCCTTAATATCGGTTGCAGAGAACCAGGCTTCCCCCGCCTTGAGGAAATACCGCTTGGAATCCATGTCCAGCAACAGAATGAACGGCGTGTTGACCACCCGCATGACCCGTGTCTGCTCAACCGGTTGAAGCTTTGGCTCGCCATCAATGACGACCAGTGTTGATGTGATATTGGTGACAATAATCTTGGGCGGCGCGGTCTGAAGCTCGCCGATCGCGACCTTCTCTTTTTCCACCACTTCCAGGCTGGCCAGCAATTCATCCAGTGAGAACGTAACGTTCATCCGCGGGATTTCCTGCTCGAGAATCCGGGCGAACTGGCCCTGCTGGGCCTCATCGCTGTCGGGGAACCGAACGCGTTTAACTTGCGCATCAAGGATCGTAACCGTCCGCGAATCCCGATCCGTTGCGACACGCGCCCCCAGCCAAAGTGCGCCAAAAACAGGATCGGTCGCGCCTGCGGGAGTGAGCGACACTGCCGCTCGCGCGGTCAGCTTATCGCCCTCGAATGTCTCAGGTTGCGGCTGATACACCGCGATCTGCCCCGAGGACGTATCCACCCGCAATGGCCATTGTGTCGGCTGGCCAGACGCATACGCCTGCCGTGCGGCATACGTTTCAGACGCGGGTGGCGGAGAATAGGTTTGCGCATTGGTCGCGCATGAACTGGTCATGCCCAACATCGCAAGGGTGACGCCGGCGGTTCCAAGTGCTCTTACCATGTCAGCTCTCCATGACGACCCGCCCGGCGCTGGCCGGGCGACTCGCATTTTGAAATCATTTGCAGGACCTACGATATCGGCAAGTCAAACTTTTAGGCAGGACCAATCCGAAATTGCAGTCGCCGCCCCGGTGGCCGGGGCGGCGACTCCGCGCATTTAACGCACTCGAACGCGATCAATGTGTGTTTCCCAATGGCCGGGCGTCACCACTTCCTGGTGGTTCACATCCTGATAGTGTCCCGATTCAACCAGGACCTGTTCCGTGTGAATGCGCCGCATGCCATGCCAATAGTGCACGACGTCGCGGTACTCATATCGATCGGCAACCCACACGCGTTCGCAGACCGTGCGGTAAACCGGATCAATCCATACCCTCACTTCGCGATCCTGATAAACCAGCTCAGAAGCCCGATGAATCTCGATCGACGGCCCATGCCAACCGAAGCGAAAATCGATACGGCCATCATCGTGAGGATTCGCCAGGGCGGCGGTCGGGGCAAGCCCCAGCACGGCAGCGCCAATCACACCCTTCAAACCAGCTTTAGAACCCATCAACTTGGAAATCAGGCTTGTCATAACCATCTCCTGCGAAACTCGACTGACCGGTTCCCTTTAGCGGGACAGTTCATTTCGGCCGCGTCACTCTATCTGACACGACCATCACGACCCGGTTAGCTTTTGCCGAGTTACAGGAGATGGGCCTGTTTATAGCCGCCGAAAGGGGCGAATTTCCGAAAAAACGCCTTTTGGCGCTATTCAAGCGGCTTGATGCGTATGTTTCGGAACGCGACGGGGTCACTATGCCCCGCAAACCCGAAAGCGCCTTTTTCGCGAGTGATACCGGGATGCTTGCTGTTGGCCATAAACTCCGTGACTTTGCTCACATCGGCGTCGGTGATCACCGTTCCATTGAGTTCAACTTTGATGGTGTGGCCTTTGACGATGACATGTTCAAAGTTCCAAACGCCCGGCGCCCGCACATAACCGCGCTGAGCGGCAACCGCGCCGTAAATCGACCCGCAATACTGCCGGGTGTCGAGGTGCTCGTAAACCGGCGCCGAGTCGTCCAGTACCTGAATCTCACACATGCCGTGGTAAGCGGTGTCGACATCGTTGCCTGGGTACCGGATGGCCAGCCCGTTGTTCCCAGCCGGGGGGAGCTTGAATTCAACCGTCGCTTCAAAATCCCCGTACTCTTCGGTCGTCCACACGTTCCCGCCCTTGCCGGCTTTGCAGACGATCATGCCGTCGCGGACTTCGTACTCGCTGGTCTTGCCGGTCCAGCCGGTGAAATCCTTGCCGTTAAAGATTGACTTGAACCCTTTGTCCAGCCGCTTGGCGAGGGTGGCATTGGCTTCGTCGGCGCCGATCTCGCGTAAGAACACGTTCTTGAACCGGATTTCCGACCCATGTGTCTGAAGTTCGATCGGGCCGCGGGGAAGAACCGATTTTTTGCGATCGAAGTAGTTATCCAGGATCTGGCCGTCCACCGTCAGCTTGTCGTTGAACCACACCCACACGCGCGATCCGATCATCTTCACGTGAAAGTTGTTCCATTCCCCGATGGCCTTGTCCGCCTTCACCAGCGGCCATTTTCCCGGATTGTCCGGGTTGTTGTTCCACAACGCCCCCGATCCCTTTTCCACGCCGTTCTTAACTTCCTTCGTGTTTTCCGGGTCCCAGATCTGGATCTGCGGATAACCACGGAGATAGATTCCTGAGTCGCCATTATGGCTGACCATGAGCCAATCCACATAAAGCTCAAAATCGCCGTAATCGCGATCGGTCGCCAGGAAGACGCCTTTGCCATCGGAAACAATTTCCCCCTTTGCCCCATCCACTTTCCAGTGCTTTTTGGCATCGGCCGCCCAATCCGATCGGCTCTTGGCCAACTCTTCTTTGGACAGCGCTGCCTCGGCATAGGGGCTGTAATCCTGCTTGCGGCCACGCCATGAATTGAGGTCGCGTCCATTGAACAGATTCACAAATCCATCCGGCGCTTCATTGAGCGGCTTGTCATCCGCCAGGGTGACTGCTGCCGCCGAAAGTAACACAACCATCGCCGCCCAGATTGTCCGCTGCATAGCCGCTCCTCGAAGAAGGGTGTCCGCAAATTGCTCGCGAGATATCGTCGCAATCTCAGTGTGGATTACAACTTGCCCGCGTGAACGTTTTCCCAGGGTGTATGACAGATTCGGCGGCCCCGCTTTTTCCCTCTCCCGGTACGCCGGGGGAAGCGAGCGGAATTGGCGACTGCCCGCGAGCGGGTAGGGAGGGGGTTCTTTTTGGCTTTGAGTTTCTGTTCCAAACAGTGCCTCGCGGACCCCCTCCCCAGCCCTCCCCCGGCGTACCGGTGGAGGGAGAAAAGGGCCCCCGAAAGCGTCACGCACCCGTTTTCCCACCGTGAGGCGCAACCCGATCAATTTCTCTTCAAAGCGCATAAACCCCCGTGACGATCAGCCCTCGTTCGGCTACGCTTTTCCGACGGAGTTAAACAGACATGTCAGAAACCAAAGATCTCGCCGGCGAAACCGAATTCATCGAACTTAAACCCATCGTTGTCAGGGAACATCTGCTGAGGCTTTTCAACAATCAGGTCCAGCGTGATTACGTCGTCGCCGACTTTGTCACCGTGGATGGAAACGTTGTGATTAAGCTTAAGCGGAAGGCGGCGGCGGTGAGGTAGAGGCTCGCTACAACTGCGCCTGTTTGAAATACTTTGAACGATGGTGCGACCGGATCGGCGTTAGGATACAATTCGGTACCCGATGGCGACGATGGTAGACTTTGTTGAACTGATGGAACGCGAGGAAGAGCTACTTGGCGGTCGGTTGAGCGATTACAAGGCCGCGAAAAAGAAATGACACTCAGGTAAGATCGGGGCCGTGCGCCGCCGAATTCTTTCCATCGCGTCCCTGCTGTCACTGCTGCTGTGCGTGGCAACGGTGGTGCTTTGGGTGCGGAGTTATTTCGTCACTGATCTATTCTTTCATCTTACCTCTTGGAATAACGGTGAATTGACGTTTCAACGTCACATCGAATTGCGGACCGGACGCGGGGGGATCGGAGTGTTATCAATTGCTCTTGCCAAGCCAACTTGGCAGTTTTCCGACGAGCGGATTCCGTTTCATCGCTCATTTCCTCCGGAATATCCGGAGTTTCGATTCTTCTCTGAAGAACATTCGTTATGGGGATTTACGTGGGCTCGCATCGTCCTAGGGGGGTACGGGGGGCTTCCAGATACCGTTATCAGGGAACTCGTGGTACCCCTCTGGTTCGTGTTTCTTGTGTTGCTCCTACCGGCGATCGCTCTCGGCCGTCGATGGGTAAAGATTCTTCGTGAAAACCAAGGCGGTTGTCCCGTGTGCGGATATGATCTCACCGCCAACACCAGCGGCATTTGCCCCGAATGCGGTAGTCCGATTTCAAAAACCGAACCAGCATTATCGAGCAAGAAATCGTAATATTTCAAAGTATACCACTACCCCGATGGCCGCGCTCCTTGAAGATATCCTCGCTCCTGGCGGCTCAATCTCCCGCCGACTGGGCGAGAATTACGAGTTCCGCCCCCAACAGCTTGAAATGGCCTCCGCTGTCGCATCGGCGTTCAGCAAAGGCCATCACCTGCTGGTTGAAGCGGGAACGGGTGTGGGCAAATCGTTCGCGTATTTGCTCCCGGCGATTGATTATGCCGTGAAGCACAAGAAGCGCGTCGTCATCTCAACCCATACGATTTCGCTCCAGGAACAGTTGATCGAAAAGGACATTCCGCTGCTTCAAGCGGTTTATCCCGATGAATTTACCGCGGTGCTCGTTAAAGGCCGCGGCAATTATCTCTGCATGCGGCGGCTCGAACAGCCCCGCCAGCGGCAGAACAACCTGTTCGAAGACCGCCGGCAGCTTGAGTCTCTCTGGACCATCGAGGAATGGGCTCAGAAAACCACGGATGGCTCCCTTGCCGACCTGCCCGGACTGCCCGACAACGGCGTATGGGACCGCGTTCGCGCCGAGCACGGCAACTGTCTTGGTAAAAAATGCCATTTCTACGATGACTGCTTCTGGCAAGCCGCCAAACGCCGGATGAACAGCGGCACCATCCTGGTCGTCAATCACGCCCTGTTCTTTTCGGACCTCGCGTTGCGTATGGCCGGGGTGAACTATCTGCCAAAGTATGATGCGGTTGTTCTCGATGAGGCGCACACGGTCGAAGACGTTGCCGGTAAACATTTCGGAATCGAAGTCAACGAGAGCGGCGTACGCTATCAGCTCCGCATTCTATACGACCCAAAGCGCGGCCGTGGACTTCTCAGCACGCATGGTTCCAACGCCACCGATGCCATCCGCGACGTAATTGAGCTTCACGACCTGGCCGATCGATTCTTCGACCTGTGCGCCGCCTGGCACCGCGAAAATGGTCGCGGCAACGGCCGCCTCCGCGAACCCCGCATTTTCGAAAATCTTCTCACCCCCAAGCTCCGCGACCTGTCGCTCCATCTCAAGGCGATGCTGCCGGACATGGTCAACGACGAGGAAATCTCCGAGCTCACTGCCACCGCCGACAAAATCTCGCTCATGGCTCAGAGCATCGAAGCCCTGATCACCCAAAGCGTCCTCAACACCGTCTATTGGATGAGTGTCACCGGCCACGCCACCCGCCGCGTCTCTCTCCACGCCGCCCCAATTGACGTTGCCCAGGGACTCCAAACCGAACTCTTCGAAAAAATGCGCAGCGTGGTCATGACCAGCGCCACCCTCTGCACGGGAAGGGCCCCGAAAACAGTGGGGCCGCCCCGTGACACGGGCTTCCAGCCCGTGCATTCCCAGACACCACCGAAGGGGCTTCATATTCGTCAGGGCGCCTACCTTCCACACTGGACCAAGACGGGGGCGGTTTATGCACTCAATTTCCGTCTCGCCGACTCACTTCCGCAGAACATCCTTCTTAATTGGCGGCAAGAGCGTGAATCCATTGTTGCCAACGCCCGCGAAAATAAGCGCCCCCTGACACCAGAAGAATTGCTTCGACTCGATCACCTCCATTCGGACCGAGTTGAAACGTATTTGGACGCGGGACACGGGCAATGTTGGTTGCGAGACCCCCGTGTTGCCGAAATCGTTAGCGATGGTCTCAAACACTTTGATGGCAAGAGGTATAAACTATTAACATGGTGCGTGATGCCGAATCATGTACATGTGGTTCTACAGCCAAGACCTGAACACGACCTTTCTTCGATTCTTCACTCATGGAAAAGCTTCATTGCCTCCAGAGCGAATGACGCCTTGGGGAGAACCGGAGAATTCTGGCAGCCGGAATTTTACGATCATCTCATTCGTGATGAAGAGGATCTCATCCACGCAGTTCAATACGCGTGGAAGAATCCCGAAAATGCCGGCTTGGGAGAGTGGGAATGGCGTGGAAAGAATGATGAGGCGATTGCTCTCCTGCGCGGAAATACTTCGAAGGAAAGCAATCACGGGCTGGAAGCCCGTGTCACGAAAAAGCCAACCGGTGACA
>DAIRGS010000127.1:10526-19356 GCA_036794395.1 Tepidisphaeraceae bacterium
GGCTTCCAGCCCGTGCCGTCCACCTTGCAATCCTCAGGGCACGACCCCTTCCAATACATCAAATCCCGGCTCGGTGTAACAAACGCAAAAACCCTCGCCCTTGGCTCTCCTTTTGACTACGCCACCCAGGCCACGCTCTACCTGGAAACCGATCTCCCTGAGCCAAACGATGCGCTCCGTTTTCTTCCAGCCGCGTGCGAGAAGATCGTTCAGTACCTGGATAAGACGTCAGGCGGCGCGTTCGTTCTTTTTACCAGCTACAAGATGCTCCTTGATGCCGCCAACCGCCTGAAGTCGGAGATCGAAGAACGCGGCTATCCGCTGCTTGTTCAAGGACAGGGTGCTCCCAGGAAAGTTCTGCTTGAGCGATTCCGTTCATTGGACAATGCCGTCCTGTTCGGCACATCCAGTTTCTGGCAGGGCATCGATGTGCAGGGCGACAAGCTGCGAAACGTGATCATCGTCAAGCTTCCGTTTGCGGTGCCTGATGAGCCAGTCGTCGAGGCGCGGATTGATGCGATCAAGACGTCGGGCGGCAATGCCTTCATGGAGTATTCTGTTCCCGAGGCGATTATTAAGCTCAAGCAGGGCTTTGGCCGGCTCATCCGTAGCAAAACCGACCGTGGCATCGTGGTCATCCTCGACAGCCGTGTGAAGACAAAGCGCTATGGAAAACTGTTTCTCGAAGCGCTGCCCGAGTGCCGGACCGCCAACAACCCTTGATCAGGAGCCGCATATGTGGGGCAATTCACTTGGGTGGATGATCTCAGTTGTGCTGCTGGGCACGGCCGGCGGAATGTTCTACCACCTGGCCGTTCCGCCATCCGAATCTCAGCCGGGCCATCTGATTCCCGACGCAGTGTTGCGGAACCTCACACTTCCTCCCGAAGCCGATACGCTTTTCCCACCCGGCCGCCGCGATGCCGATGCAGGCTCCCTCTACTCGCAGGCCCTAATCCATTTCAAAGCGAACCCGAAGGCATACGACGATGCAATTCACTCGAGCCCGGCTGATCTGGCCGCGCTTCAATACCTGCATCAAGCGGCAGACTGCCGTCGGATGGTTTTGTTTGAATCTCATCCGCAGCAGGTCGTCAATTACGATAGCGAGCAGCCCGAATTAAGCGCATTCATCAAGATGGCCGACGCCGCCGACACCATCGGCCTTGGCGCATTGCTCGACGGAAAACCAAATCTGGCCTCAGATCAGTTCACTTCCGTATTCGCCATGGGCCGCCACTTTTACGAGGAACGAGTCACCTGGCGCGAAATGAGCGCCGGCCTGGGCATGATGAGCGACGCGGCACAAAACCTCGCCAAAGTCGCGGATCGGGCAAACGATGGAGCCAAAGCCAACGTCCTCCGGCATCTTCAGGAGGCACTCGATAAGTACCGTGCCAATCTCCAGGAAACGATCGCGTCGCCCCTGATGAACCCGGTCGAAAGCTATGCGGCCAAATATTCCGGCGACATTTTCGCCATCGCGCGCGACACTTCCGTTGAACGTGTGTGGCGCGTGCACGCCATCCTTCACCTTGGCCGATACCACTGGAATGTCGCCGACGATCATCGCGGCGACCAGGTTTGGGCGCGCCGCGTCCTTCACCAGTTGAAAAACAGCATCGATTCCAGCAATGGCGACGCAGTCATCCAGACCGCGATCGAGGCCGCCGAGAACCTCACGGTCGAGCAGCAGCGAAAATACACTGCCATGTAAATAACGCCTCCGCCGTTATCGGACCTTATCAATCGGATCTCATCCAACTGATTTCGCCCTGATGGCCGATAGAGAAAGCGGGCCATCAATACCGATGCGCTCGATCTCGCGGAGTATTCGCCCATGCGCCAATTTCTGATTCTCTATCTGCTGCTTCCAACCTTCGCCGCCTTCGGGTCTACGCCAGGCGGGGCGACAACTCCTGAGCTTTCCACACCGAAGCTTGCGGCCTTGTCGTTCGTCCGCGCGATGGAACTCAACAGCATGCAGGCATTTGAATCCGTGACCATCGGCGGTAAAGACGAATACACCCTGTTTGAGCCCCTGGTGAACATGGTCGGCGCTGCCAAGGACCTCGAAAAAGCCGCACGTGAGAAATTTGGCAAGGCCGGCCGTGCGATCGTCCGCAATAGCCCCGCCGCGGGGCTGGAAGTGCAGGTTCAGGAGAGCGATGTGCAAGTCAACGGCGACACCGCCGTCGTCCGTCGCAAAGGCGACGAAGATCCCGATCCGCTGACGCTGCGAAAGACCCCCGTTGGCTGGAAAGTCGATCTCACGGCAATCCAGGACCGCAAAGCCATGACCTCGGCGGCTCCGAACATGCGCAAGATGGAAAAAGTATTTGCCGACTCGGCCACCGACATTCGCACCGGCAAATTCAAATCAGCCAACGAAGCCGAGAAAGTCATCCTGAAACGAATGCAGGACGCAACCACAACCCCCAAGTCCAAATAATCTTTTTCACCCGCGCGCCGTCTGCCCCCCTCTCCCTCCGGGAGAGGGTCGGGGTGAGGGGCGGAGGAGAGTAGACTCCAATCGTTTCGGTCTCTTTCAACAAACCCATCAACCCTCACTCGTATTCCTCAGCCCACCTTCGGCCTCTTCAAATGCCAATCCGTAGCCCGCTGATACGCATTGGCCACCGACAAAATCTTATCGTCGGCAAAAACATCCCCAATGATCGTCGTACACACCGGCTGCCCGTTCTCCCCATCGCGAAACGCATAGGGCAGCACCGCCGCCGGGTTTCCCGTGTAGCTGCACAACTCCACATCGCCCGACCCGCTGACGTACATGTCAAAATCCTTCATCAACTCGGCCATCTTCCGGACCAGCACACCGCGACGCCGTTGCGATTGCAGGAAATCCATCGCCGACCACGTCCGCCCACGCGTAAATCGCCCGCTGCCCGGCGTCCCGTTCGGGCTATCTTCATCCTTCACAATCCCCGTCGATAAGTAACAGTCAAACGCGGCCGTCGATTCGGGTTCGATCGTGTCAATCCCGCGCGTTGTTGGCCGGGCCCCAATCGGCTTCGGGTCCGCCCCCAGTTCCCGCAACTTGTCCACGAACGCCTGCGGCGCGCGGTTGTCATAGCCAATCCTGTATTTGGAAAGGTCCGCCTTCCGCTCGTACTGAAATGGAGTCGTCAGCGTCGAGGCATCTTTTTCATCCACCCCATGAATCGCGTTAAACACCAGCGCGCAATCCTCGCTCGCCCGGCAAATGGGTCCCGCCCGGTCCATCGTCCACGCCAGCACCATTCCGCCATGCCGGCTCACGCGGCCATACGTCGGCCGCAGCGCGCTAAGTCCGCATCGAACCGTCGGCGACACGATCGAGCCCCGTGTTTCGGTCCCAATCCCAAACGCCACACATCCCGCGGCCGTTGCCGATGCCACGCCCGCTGACGATCCGCTCGACCCCTGTTTCAGATTCCATGGATTATTCGTCCGCCCCCTGTACCACTGGTCGTTGATCGCAAATCGCCCCGTCGACAGCTTCGCAATCAATATCGCCCCGGCTTCGCGCAAGCGAATAGCCAATTCCGAATCTTCGTCGATCACACGATCTTTGAATTCCTTCGCCCCCCATGTCGTCGGCGCGCCCTTGATCGAAAATAAATCCTTCAACCCCCAGGGAATCCCATGTAGCGGACCACGATACTTGCCGGCCTTGATCTCTGCGTCGGCCTCCTGGGCCGCTTCTTTTGCCGGGCCTTCGAGAATGGTCACTGCGCAAAGCAAAACCGGATCAAGCCGCTTGAGCCTTTCCAGATAGATGGCCGTGAGCTCCGATGGCGAAATGTGCCGGGCCTTGATCAACCCCGCCAATCGATACACAGGCAGAAACGCAATGTCCTCCTCCACCTTCGGAACCTCCACCGCCCAGGGCTCCGGCTCAATTGGTGTCCGCTCAAATGCCGCCGGCCCATGCTGGCGCACTAGTTTCTCCATCAACGCGCCAGTGCCCCCGAAATACGCCTGAAACTGCATCGCCGGCGGCTCACCATTCCCCAGCGCCGGCAAAGCCGGCCTGCTCGCCGGCCGTGGCGTTTCATTCGGACGCGTCTGCGGGTCCTTCTGCTGTGCACCCACCAGCTGCGACAGCGTCCCCGATGCTGCCGCGGTACTTGCTGCCACTCGGATGAATTTTCTTCTTCCCATTGTCACCGATTTCTGAATTGTGCCCTTGCCCATGCACGCCGATTATCCTCACCGCCTCGCCAGGTACAACAATAATTTGTGACAACACATTCATAGGTCAACCCGGCTCCCCAATCACGCTTGATTCGGGTAAACCTGTCATGGCAACCCAGGGGCCACATGATCTCCATCATCATTTGCAGCATCAATCCCGAGAAATTTCGCAACGTGTGCCAGACCTACGCGCGCGTTTTTAAATCAGAAAAATGTGAAATCATCGGAGTGCACGATGCCCTCAGCCTTGCCGAGGGTTACAACCGTGCAGTGGCTTCTGCAAAGGGTGATCTAATCATCTTCTCGCACGATGACATCGAGATCATCAGCCCAGATTTCAAGCAGCGCCTGCTCGGCCATCTGGATCACGCGGATCTCGTGGGCGTGGCCGGATCGATGCGTTTATTGGGAGGCGCCTGGGCCAGAGCCGGAGTACCATTTCTGGCTGGACAAATCGCCCACTACCGAGATGACGAGAAAAGGTACTACGCCGGAATCTGGGGAGCGCACGCCCGCCGAGTCGACGGAATCAAAGCAATGGATGGCGTATTCCTCTGCGCCAAGAGAAAGGTTGTCGAAGCAATTCCGTTCGATCAGGAGACCTTCACCGGTTTTCATGTTTACGACGTCGATTTCACGTTTCGCGCTTACCTGGCGGGTTTCCGGCTGGCCGTCGGATGCGACCTGCTCATCGCCCATGAATCAACCGGGCAGTTTGACGAGAAATGGAAGGAATATGATAGCCAGTTTAATCTCAAACATGCTGGACGTCTGGACATAATGCGCGATCGTACTTGCCGTGCGGCAACTGTCGGCGTCGAGTCATTCGAAGACCTGCTGACCGTCATGACGCCTCCATGGTGGGATTAGCACCATCTTCGATTATCATGTCTCCGGCACTCAACGCATGACGCGTCGCTTGCCATCGTCTGAATGGGAACTGTGGTTCAAGACGCAACCGTGCGCCGGTTTTTTTATTGGTTGATCATCTCTGCCGCGTTCACGGCATTGGTCATTCAGTTCTCCTACGCGCACGGAAAGCTCCTTTGTCCCCCATTTTATGACGATGTCGCCTATTTCGAGGATGCTCTTCATCGTCTTGAAGTCTTCCATTCATCAGGAGTTGGCGCGCTCATCGCCGATTACTTCCATTCACCCCCGCACTCGGCCTTTTCCACCTTTCTTGCCGTCGGCGCTTTTGCTGTCCTTGGCGTGCACGACTGGGCCCCGTACGTCGCGAACGGATTCATCATCCTGGCGCTTCTTGTATTTCTGGATTTTCTTTGCCGGGATCTGTCCACTCTCAGACGTTTGTCAATTGCTCTTATCGTTCTTTGCATCCCGATCAGCGCGATGGCGGTTCATGAGTTCCGCCCCGATATTGCCAGCGCCCTGTGTACCGCGATCGGCGCGGCACTTGTGCTTTGGAAGTCATTGACCGGGACGTCAGCTCGGTACCGGGTGACCGCGGGCGCGATGTTCGGACTGGGTGCTCTTTTCAAGCCGCCCACCTCTCCGCTGACGGCAATCGTCTGCGTCGCGACGCTCGGGGTTGCGATTCTATCGGAGTGGCTGATATTGAAGACCAATCTCCGCAAGATCCTGATTGCAAGCCTTCAATGCATTATCCCTGCGATCCTGATCCCTCTTCCTCATTTCCTTACCGACTGGCGAGAAACCTACAACTACATCTATCAGGCAATCTTCGGTCCCGCACATTCTGTTTGGGCTCGTCCCGGAACCCTCGCCTGGCATCTTCGCTACTACTTTGACGGTCCCGGCGGGGCGGTCATGCTGGGCGGCATGGCATGGGTTCTCGTCGCGATCGCGACAGGCGGAATTGTCGCGTTCATCTTCTGCCGCAATTACGATTCCGCTCAACGCGTCGCGGCTCTGCTGCTCGTTGGCATTGTCGCCTATGCCGTCCCTACTGCCACGGACGTCAAAGAACCTTTTTTCGGAACGACATTCACCTGGTTGCTCGCCTTCGCGGCGGTGTTCGTGCTGGCAGAACTACTTCGCTGCACGCGATGGGCCGGCATCGCAATCGTCCTGCTACTCTGTGCGGCAAGTCTCCGTGCCGCTCGTCTCGGCCCCAATCTCTACCAACGCGGCAGCCCCATCGTCCGCGAGCGCAACGAACTGGTGAACAACATTTACGCCGCTCTGCTTAATGAGCACTTCCCCTACTATGCGCGCGTCTACATCACCAGCACCGGCTACGTAAATCCTGGCATCTTCGATTACTACTACCGCCGCGACACGCTCCATGCCCTCAACATCGGCTCAAACGCGTACTCCGACAATCTGCCCGCCCATCAACGCGAAATCGAATCCGCCGACTATGTCATCGCCAGTGAATCCAACAATGGCGTAGCGTACGCCGAGTTTGTTAAAAGCGGCCTGGTTCAGGATCAAACCCTCGCCATCGTGCGATCCAGCCCCAACTTCCAACAGGTTGCCGCGTTCCTCACGCTAAACGGAAAACACTACTACCTGTTCCGCAGAACCAATCCGTTTTGCGGCTGGGTTAATCCCGTGGGCATCGTCCGCGCCGACAATGCCGGGCCTGATGCACCGCGTACTTCCTACTGGGCAAATAGCTCTATAACGAAACTCACCATTCCGACCGAGGGTCCGCCCAAACTCCGCGTGGTCCTTCGCGCGCGATCCACCATTCCCCGTCTCCAGATCCGCGTCAATGTCGATGGTCATCGCGTCGGGAGAAAAGCCCTGACGCATCCCGGGAAAATCGAAGAATTTACGTTGCCCTTCGCTCTGCGCACGGGTGGCGAACATGTGGTTGAACTGCTGTACGACCCTCCCCTCGACGCGCAGCATGTCTTCCTCTTTACCCAACTCGAGATCATCCCCGACGAACTGAAGTGACGCTCATGCCAGAGTCATGCTAGAATTTGGCGATGTCCGTCGTCCGTGTGAATCGATTGCTATTGGCACTGACGCTGCTCCTGACGCAGCCGTTGTTCAATGCCGGCTGCGCCTCAACGCCTGCCGAAAGGCACACCGAAACGATCGTTCTGCACCCGCCCCAATCGTGGAAGGACGGCCCTCAGCATCCACTCGACACCGCCGTTCCGGGCGTCCCTAACTTCGGGCTCATCTCCCGCGACGTCTGGCGCGGCGGTCAACCCTCGGCCCAGGGACTCGAGTGGCTCGCAAAGCTCGGCGTGAAAACCGTGATCGATCTTCGCGAAGAGAGCGATGAATCCACTCAAATTCCGTCTGGCATCAAATACGTCCGCGTCCCCGCTTCCCAGTGGCACGCCGACAACGTCAACGTTCGCGAAGTGCTCCGCGCGATCGACACAAGCCCCAAACCTGTCTTCATTCACTGCTTGCAGGGCCGCGACCGAACCGGCTTGGCGGTCGCAGCTTATCGCCTCAAGCAGGGAATGAGCGCGGAGCAAGCTTGCACCGAACTCGAAAATTTCCACGTGAATTTCTGGTGGGATGGACCCATCGTCCAACGGATCCACGAGCTCGACCGATTAAAGCGAGCCGGCTGATCGCCAACCGCTCGCGCCTCAGAATGGCTGCGACAACTGCGCCACAACCGTCACGCCCTCATTCGAAGCCGCCACGTCCAATCGCACCAGCGTGTCATTGGCCAACAGCCGCAACCCAAACCCCACGTCGCCCTTCAGGTGCTTGAGTAGGTCTTCCGTGTATTCATTACTCACGCGTCCCGCTTCAGCAAAAACCACCCACTGCATCCATGTAATATCCGCTGGTTTGAGCAGCTTGATCCGGCCCAGAGGATTCCATTCCGGTATCAGTCTCAATTCGATCGACCCGTATCCCGCGGCCCGATCCCAAAACCGATTTTCCGCAAACGCCCGCAGCCGCTCGCTGCCGCCCAGCGTCGCTCCGTCATAGTACGGCGGCGCCTGCTTCAGCCTTCGGACGCCGTGGCGGATCGTCTCGTCCCATGACACCGAATAACTCGTCCAGAAATCAAACGCCAGAACCTGCTGGCGGAATACTTTGGAATGACCCAGATCAAAAAATTGCGAGAACTCCCCTGACAGATTCGTCCATGACTCCGAACTTTCAAACCACCCAAAATCCCGGCTCAAAATGATCTTCGTGACGTTCCCCGAACTCGGATTCAGCGGAAAATCCGTGTTGTCATACACAACCCCAAACCGGATTCCGTTTTCGTCAAAATGGAGTTGATCTCTCCGGCGGCGCTCGACCGGTGTGTCCAGCGAAATGTCTTCCACGAACGGCGTCAATTGCAGGTACGTTCTGCCTGTTTTAAACGGGTTCCACCCGTGGCCGCCTGTCGCACCGCTGACCAGGATCCCGTCCTTCAAAACGTAATGGTTGATGACCGTATTCCGCCCGCCGCCGATCGGCAGGAGATATCGAAACGTGAGGCTCGCAAAAGCATCGCCTGCCTGGTCGATAAAATAGTTCTTCTCCCCCGAGTCATTCGTCCCCGCGGCCTGCTGAACAAAGCGCCGATTCCCGTTCACATGGGCCTTGTAATCGCGATCGAGAATGTAGCCAAACTTCGAATCCAAAAACAACCGGCTCACCGGATTCAATTGCAGATCGTCTTCCCCGAAAGACCCGCCATATGTCCCGTTAGAGCTTCCCAGCGCATACG
>DAIRGS010000128.1:0-1721 GCA_036794395.1 Tepidisphaeraceae bacterium
CGGGGCGGCGCTGCGCGGAGTACCGCTCCGTCTCTGCCCCGGCGTGGGGGTTGTTCTGAATGGGTGCGGCTTTAGTTGTGCGAGGGATCCGCGATGGATTTATGCGTTACGCTTGATCATGTGCAGCCGTCTAGCGGCGACCTGGAGTTTTTTAGACGTCGGGAAGCCGGCTGGCCAGTTGATCGTACACGTCGATCAGCAACTGGTTTTGGGCCTGGAAGTCGGGTTTTTCGGGGAGGACGCTTTCGGTGAGGGCGGCGTCGAGGATCGCGGCTTCTTTTTCCCAGTCGGCGATTGCGGTTTCGGAGTCGCGGTAGATTTGGCCGTCGCGGATGGCGCGGAGGTGGGCGGCGTCGGGGCGGGGGAAAGTCATGTGGGCGGTGCGGAGAAGTTCGGCGCCCTGGCGGGCGAGACGGAAGCCGTGCATGACGAATTTGGTGTCGAGGCCGTGGGCCTCGGCGAGTTCTTTGCGGCCGGTTTTGTTGGTTTGCTTGGTGAGCATTTTCTTGAGTTGCGATGTGGCGTAGCCGTGATAGCCGGCGTGGGCGCGGCGGTTGATCAGGGGCTTGATGCGATCAACCAGGGCCGGCCACTGTTGATTCATGTGAATGACGTTGTCGGAATCGAGGGGGACATAGAGGGTTTCGACGACGTTGGGGTTGACGTTGGCGGTGAGGTGAAGCCACTTGCGGAAATCGTAGACGACGATGTCGAGGCCGAGCTCGGGAAGCTGGGCTTCGGTTTGTTCGAAGGTGCGGGCGCCGACCCAGTAAGATTTGGGCGCGACGGTGACGCCGCGAATGTCGTAATCGCTTTCGGCGTTGTGGGTGCCGTACAGGCGGGAGCCGGCGATGTGGAGAAAGAGGAGGTTTTGCGGATTGACGATCCAGGCCAACTGCGGGTTGCGCGGGACGAGGGCATCGGTGACGCGATTGAGGAGTTGGTCGCGGGTCATGGGTGGGGAATCGTAGGCAGGCGGAATCGTTCACCACGAAGACACGAAGCGCGGGGGCCGGGCATGGTCTTACTCTTACTCCTACTCTTAATCCTACTCTTGCTTGGCCGCGGCGCGGGACAGACGAGAGTAAGATTAGGATTAAGATTAAGAGTAGGAATTAAGGAAGGGGCGGGTGGTTTAGTGCGGGACAGGGGGGCCGAGGGGGGTTCCGAGGTAGCCGCGGATGAAGTCGTTGTGGCCGAGGAGGCGCCAGAGTTGGAGGGTGGTGAGGGGGCCTTGCTGGAGGAGGTGGTAGGGGAGATTGGTTTCGGGATCGACTTCGGTCGTGGGGGTGGTGAGGGCATAAATGGTTGGAGAATTGTTGCGGAGTTCTGCGATGGCGTCGGCGATGCCCTGGCGGTAGGCGTCGATGACCAGGGTGGGGTCTTGCTGGATGGGTGGCGGATGGGCGGGTGTGCAGGAACTGAGGGAGAGGATCAGGATGGCGAGGATGGGGCGGGAGTGAACGGTCACGGGGGATGTTTTGCGGGTGGAGAGGGAATTTGGCAAGAGGCGGGGGCCGAGGAGGCAAGGAACCGGGTCGCGTGCGTGACGTGGGGGAGGGCGGTCTTACTCTTACTCATAATCTTAATCTTACTCTTGATGCGGGGGCTGGGGATTTGGTGGGGACGGATGAGATTAAGATTTGGATTATGAGTAAGAATAGGATTGGCGGCGATATGACGAAACGGGGACGCGTGACGAAACGGGGACGCAGCTAGTT
>DAIRGS010000128.1:1731-19129 GCA_036794395.1 Tepidisphaeraceae bacterium
GGTGGGGCAATTGTGGGGGGTGTTACCTATAATTTCGGGCCATGACGAATTACACGCAGAGTATTCAGAATTTGATGAATGAGCTGGCACGGCTGCCGGGCATTGGGATGAGGTCGGCGGAGCGGATTGCGTTTCATTTGCTGAAGCAGAAGCCGGAGGATGCGATGCGGCTTGCCGAGGCAATCTCGGATGTGAAGACGCGCATCCGGCATTGTTCGGTGTGCTACAACCTGACAGAGCAGGATCCTTGTGGCATTTGCGGGGATGCGGGGAGGGAGCAGGGACAGGTTTGCATTGTGGAGCAGCCGAAGGATTTGCTGGCGCTGGAGGCGACGGGGTTGTATCGAGGGGTTTATCACGTATTGCTCGGGCGGATCGCGCCGTTGGAGGATTCTGAGCCGGGGGATTTGACGATTGAGCCGCTCATGAACCGGCTGGCGTCGGGAGCGGTTCGGGAACTGATCATGGGGACGAATCCGACGATGGAGGGGGATGGGACGGCGCTTTATATCCAGAGCATGGTGGGCGGGCGGTTTCCCGATGTGCAGATCACCCGCCTGGCGCGCGGGCTGCCGGCGGGGAGCAGCATTGAGTATGCGAATAAGAACATTCTGGCGGATGCGATTAGTGGGCGGCAGAGGATGTAACGGGAAACTCGAATGACGAAATTCGAATGACAAATCAAATTCGAATGATTGTAATGACGAAACGGGGACGCAGCTGGTTTGGAAACTAGCTGCGTCCCCGTTTCGGTCGGTTATTCGCGTGCGGCGGCGTTGTCGGGGCCATCTGGGCGGCCGGAGGCGGGGGTGCTGGCGAAGCCGCCCTTGCCGTCGAGGCCGATAAAATCGGGGTCGAGATCTCCGCCGCTGCCGGCGCCGTCATTGCCGGGGGCGTGGCCGACGCCGCTGGTGCGGACGCCCTGGTCGCCACTGCGCATGGGGCCGGTGCCTTGCTCGGGACCCTTGGCTCGGCCACCTTCGGGCTCGGATGCGTTGGCTTGGCGGGCGGGAATGCCAAAGTCGAGTTTGCCTCCGATCAGTTTGTCGGCGTTGCGGTCGCTGCCCACTTTCGGAGAAGAATTCTTCGATTTCTGATCGTTTTGGCTCGATGATGTTTTTTTGTGCGCCATGATTTGCACGAGAGTAAAGAACGTGCCGGAAATGACAGAAATTGAAAATCGTGGGCAGGGCGCTGAGAATCGGGACATGCAGAATTCGCAGCCGCGACGCGGGTCCATCTTGGCGCGGGGGAGTGTCGTGCGGGTGGCGGTGTTTTTGAGCATTCTGCTGGTGATGGGCATGACGACCTCGCTCTGGCATCACTGGACGAAGGTGAAGGAGCCGACCACGGCCATTGCGGTGTACGGAGATCCGTCGCTGGATGGGGCGAAGATTGTCGTGGAAGGCAGCGACGAGGAGACGCGACAGCAGCCGCCGGTGGAAGTGCTGTTGAGCGCTGAGCAGAAGTTTCAGCAGGCGATTTATCGGTATCCCGGGCGTTATCACGTGACGGTGAGCGTGCAGTTGCCTGGGCAGACAGTGCCGATCGCGGACGCATTTATGGTGATCGACCGTTTTCACGGAGCGGTGGTGGATTTACCGACTACGCTGACGATTGATGGGCAGCCGGGGGATCGGGTGACGATCAGCAATGATTCCTTTAGCCAGAGGCTGGAGCCGAACAATGAGAACCATTATCGCGTGATGATATTGCTGTCGCCGGGAAAGTACCGGATTACGCGGACGCAAGGCGGGGCGATGATCATGGACGATGAGTTGGTAATCGAGCCGCACAAGCCCAAGAAGATCGTGCTGCCGCACGTATCGTGAAATTGCATTGGAGTGAATATGTCTGAATCGACGGGTGGATTGCCGGTGGTGCTGGTGACCGAACACAGTGACGCGGAGCCGTTAAAGTGGCTTTCCGAGCGGGCGAAGGTGATTGAGGCGGGGCCGGATGCGCCGGGGTTTGGCGAGCATCTGGCGACTGCGGGGGGGCTGCTGGTGCGGACGTACACGAAGGTGAACGATGAGCTGTTGTCGCGCGCGCCGAAGCTGAAAGTGGTGGGGCGGGGCGGGGTTGGATTGGAGAATATCGACGTGCCCGCATGCCGGCGGCGCGGGGTTGAGGTGGTGTATACGCCCGATGCCAACACGCTGGCGGTGGGGGATTTTGTGTTCGGGTATCTCACCCGGCTGGTGCGCGGATGGGCGTACTTCAAAGAGGATGTATTGGACCCGAAAGAATTTAAACGGCTTCGCGATACGTTGCGCGGCCGGCAGCTTAACGAGATGACATTGGGGATCGTGGGAATGGGGCGGGTGGGTCGGCGGGTGGGACATATCGCGGCCAGTGGGTTTGGGATGCACGTGCTGTACAACGATTTGCAGGATGTGCGGGCCCATTTGGATTTTTCAGCGACCGCGGTGGACAAGCCGACGTTGTACCAGTCATCGGACGTGTTGAGCATTCACGTGGATATGCGGGCGGGCAATGAGAATCTGGTGGGAAGGGACCAGCTTGAATTGATGAAGCGGGGGTCGTTGTTGATCAATACGAGCCGGGGGGAGGTGCTGGACGTGTACGCGGTGGCGGACGCGATTCGATCGGGGCGGCTGGCCGGGGCGGCGCTGGATGTGTTTCATCCGGAGCCGCCGAAATCTGATTTTCCGCTATTGGGGTTGGAGAATGTGATCTTGACCCCGCACATCGCGGCAAGGACGACGACGGCGATGACGAATATGGGGTGGGTGGTGCGGGATGTGTTGGCGGTTCTGGAGGGGAGAAAGCCGCGGTATCCGGCGCCGGGGAAGTAAGGGCGCAAGATGCTTCGCTGAAATCTTGTCGGTTGAGAGAATTGTCATTCTGGAGCGCAGCGAAGGAAGCGGAGATCTGTAGGGCAGTTCCGCGTCAACCCACGCCCCCTTCCCCAACCCTCCCCCGGGCATACCGGTGGAGGGAGAAGAGGTCTGTCGCGACATTCTGCAGCATCCCGCCCTGTCCGCACGAGCATCTGTTGGGCACTGAAAGAACCCCCTCGCTACCCTCCGCCGGCGTACCGGTGGAGGGGAAAAGGAGCGTCCCCGGGGGGAATGGCGAGGGAAGGAACAAACCTATCGCTTCCCATTCACCATCGCGCGGGCCTGGTCGTAGACCTGGATGCACTGGCGGGCGGAGTCGACCCAACTGAGGCGGCGGACTTCGAAGGAGCCGTGCTGGCGGAGCGTGCTGGCCAGGGGGGGATGTTTGAGGACGGCGATGATTTTGTTGGCCATCTCGTTGACGTCCCAAAAATCGACCTTGAGGGCGTGGGTGAGAACTTCGGAGACGCCGGACTGCTTGGAGATAATGACCGGGACATCGTGGCTCATGGCTTCGAGCGGGGCGATGCCGAAGGGTTCGCTGACCGAGGGCATGACGTAGAGGTCGGCCATTTTGAAGACTTTTTCGACGTCGGGCCCGCGGAGGAAGCCGGTGAAGAGGACCTTGTGGCCGATGCCCATGGAGGCGGCCATTTCGATTGTCCGGCGGATCATGTCGCCTGAGCCGGCCATGACGAACTTAACGTTGTCCATGACCTCGAGGACTTTTTTAGCGGCGGCCAGGAAATACTCGGGGCCTTTTTGCATGGTGATGCGGCCGAGGAAGAGGACAATTTTTTCGTCTTTGTGAATCGAATATTTTTCTTCGTCGAAGCCGTTGGTGCTGGTTTCAATGGCGTTGTAGACGACTTCGACTTTGGCCGGATCGATACCGTACTGGTGGGTGACCTGATTTTTGGTGAGGTAACTAACAGCAATGACCTTGATGGCGCCGTGCATCCCGCGGCGTTCAATGTCGTAAATGCGCTGATCGACGTTGACGCCTGAGCGATCAAATTCGGTGGAATGCACATGAACCACCAGCGGCACGCCCTTGAGGGCGGCAACGGACAGGCCGGCGGGGAAGGTCATCCAATCGTGGGCGTGAACGACGTCGAAGGTTTCGTGGCGGGCGATCTCGCTGGCCAGAAGGGCATATCGCTGGATCTCGGCGAACATATCGCCGCCGTAGGGTGAGCCGGCGGCGTTGGCGGGGCCGACGGGTTTAGCAAGTTGGGCGGCGGCCTGGGCCTCAGAGGACACTGTCGTTGTTTCGTAGGATTTTTGGGAATCGGCGATTTCCTCGCGCTGCTTCTGGTAATCGGCGGGGGTGTTGTATGGATTGGAGAGGGCGGCGTTGACGGTGCGGAACGTCACGTGATCGAACTCATCCAGGCGAAATTCGGTAGTCGGGGAGGCCAGTGGCGAGTCCGCGCGAGGGCTTACCAGGCGCACGTGTGTGGAGAATGGCGTTGAAACCGGGCGGGGCAGCACGAACATGATGTCCGTACCGATGCTGCTCATTGCCTTGGTCAGACCGTAACAGGCCGTTCCCAAACCGCCGCTGATAAAAGGTGGGAATTCCCACCCAAGCATAAACACACGCATTAAAAGCTGCTCTTTCGCCCTGAAGGCCGACGTTTAAACCGGCGACCGGGCAAACCTTTCCGACACAATCCCCTAAGGCGCCAGTGCTGGAAAATCGAATACTCCTGCACTGACAGGCGGTTAAGTGGCTCCCACTACGACCGGCGCGCGATCAGCATGTTCCGAGGAAAACCGAACCACACCCGAACGGCGTAGCCCACAAACGACGCGAACTCAACCGAATCCGTCCGGCGAGCCGTCGCGCACCCGGCTGGGGACAAGTTAAAGTTCCCCATCCTGTCTTGTCAATATCTCCGGCACAGATTCCCGTTGAGTTAAATCGACTATTCATCTTGCAGTGAAGATGGGTGGGCTGCACAGTATTTGTCGGCGTGACGCTGGTTGATTAGAGTGTGGGTTCGTGGATCAGGCAGCACCATTGATCTATCGCGGCGCGATGTCGCGGCAAATCCTGCCGACGATTCAACGTCTGATTGCATTGGGGGTTGCGCTGAGTTGCCTGGGGACGCTGGTCCTGGCAAGCCAGTTGCATCCCAGCCCTGACGGATATGGCACCCATACCCAAATTGGATTGCAGCATTGCGCGTTTTTCGAGAGAACGGGATTGCCGTGTCCGAGCTGCGGAATGACTACGAGTTGGTCATGGTTTGCGCGGGGAAATGTGTTGGCGAGCCTTTACATTCAGCCGATGGGCACGCTTTTGGCGCTGGCGGCGTGCTGGTGTGTATGGATCGGGTTTTATGTTGCAATTACGGGGCGGCCGGTTTATCGACTGCTTCGCGTTGTGCCGGGCCGATACTACTCTGTGCCGCTGGTGGCGTTGGCGATCATGGCATGGGGGTGGAAGATTTATATCCACCTGGCCGGGCGAGATGGATGGTTATAGGCGGCGTTCGTTCGAAATCGATGCGGGGGCTGTTCTTCAACCTGGACGAGACATCATGGGTTCACACCGATCGGCTTTGCTCAGGTGTTCGTTGGCGCTGGCGATTCCCTTGGGCGCATTGGGAATCGGTTTGTGGGTTGGCGGATGTAATATCATTGGCTTGGCCAGTTACATCGCGCCCTCGCCCACCATTGCCGCGGCTTACAAAAATCTGGGCGGGCAGAATGTGGGCGTGATGGTGTGGACGGATCGCGCGATGGCGATCGATTGGCCCACGCTGCAATTGGACGTTTCGCGCGGGATCAACAGCCGGCTCGCTGATAGTGCCAAGCAGAAAGATCCGCCCAAGGAATTGAAGGCGACGACATTTGTGATGCCCGAATCGGTGATCCGTTATCAGCGCGATCATCCCGAGGCCGAGACGCAGGCCATTACGGATGTAGCGCCTCGGATGAATATCACCCGGCTGATTTATCTCGAAATCGAGCAGTTCTCCACCCGGCCGGAGGAATCGCTGGAATTGTTTCGAGGGTCAATCACGGCCAATCTCAAAGTGATCGAAGTAACCGACGGCAAAGGAAAGATCGCGTTTCAAAAGGACAACATGAAGATTCAGTACCCCGAAAAGGGAAACGCCGAGGGGATGCCGGGCATGAGCGATCTGACGGTTTACGAGAAGACGATTCAGGCATTTTCGATTGAAGTGGTGAATCAGTTTGTGCCGTATACCGCGCCGGACAAATAAGAGATTTGCCAGGACATTCACGCGTGCGCGGGGGCGGCGGTGGGGTTTTGTTGTTCGGAGTGTAGCGATGCGAAAAGTCTTCATGGCGTTGTTGGCCGTGGGTGTGATGGGTGTGGCTTGCGCGGCAGGCGGTTGCGCCGCGATGAGTGCCCTCACGTACAAAGTGACGGGCGATCCTAAGAGTCCCGCTGAGTACAAGCCGAAGAACGTGCCGACGCTGGTACTGGTGGAGAATTATCAGAATCCGGATCAATACCGCGGAACGGCTTCGCAACTCGAGCGCGACATCGCCAATGAGCTGACGGAGAATAAGGTCACGCAGATTGTGCCGGTGGCGAAGCTGGAAGACCTTCGATCAGAGGATGCCGTGGCTTATCGCAAGATGGATGTGCGAGCGATTGGAAAGGCCGTGGGGGCCAAGCAGGTGATTTACGTGAATCTGGTGAAGTTCAGTGCTCAGACGCCGATCGGCAGCACGGAGCAATCGGGTCGCGCCGAAGCGCGGGTGCGGGTGATGGATGTCCAGAGCGGGCGCACGCTGTGGCCGCAGGATAACCTTGAAGGGCGCGAGATTCATTACGAGACCAAGCACGAGGAAGCGGTGGATTTCTCGAATGCCGAAGCGGTACACGATCAAATTTCGCAGAGCCTGGCGGAGCGGATTGCCCGGCTGTTTTATGCCGCGGCCGAGGCGGAGAACGAAGTGGGGCCGAAGAGCCGGTGAAGAATGGGCGGCCATTTATCGGATTAAAGGAATCATTGAGCCCACCTGTTGAGGTGGGCTTTTCTTGTGGCACGGGCATCTTGCCCGTGGCGCGTGTATTCACGCACAAGTGTGGCAATCCGTATACTGCGACCTGCATGCGGATGAAGTCAGCTCGACCGATAATTGTGGCTTATGCTGGATCGGCCTTTGGCCGATGGCCGCGGGATACCGCGGCCCCACGGGCTGGAAGCACCGTGCCACGACATCCTTGCACATCTTTGCCTGAGGTGTAATGCCCGCACGTGAAGAAATTGCTGTCGCGGTAAATCTGGACGGGCCATCGATTGCGGCTGTATCATTCGGTTCCTACAGATGGTTTAAGCTGAAGGAAACGCATGACGAGGGATCGGAAGAACAAATTGTCGGGTGCCTTGGCGCGTCCGGTTGCCCGGCGGTCTTTTTTGCGAATGGCGGGGGCGATTGGCGGAGGGGCGGTACTGGCGGGGTGCAAGCCGGACAGTTCCAGCACGACGCAGCCGAGCGGTACGGGGGCGAGTGCGAGCGGAAATACGCCCGTAGCGGCGCCGTCGGTCGCGGCATCGCAGCCCGAGATGGCGCGGTTTCCTGAAAAAACGGATCTGATTCTGCTGACCGATCGGCCGCCGCAACTGGAAACGCCGATCAAGTATTTTGAAACTGATCTCACGCCCAACGAAGCGTTTTTCGTTCGATGGCATCTGGCGGATATCCCGACTTCGGTGGATCCGGCGCAATTTCGGTTGGCGGTTCGGGGGCATGTGAATAATGCGTTTAATCTTTCGGTTGATGAGCTGAAGAGTGGTTTTGAGGCGGTTTCAATCGTTGCGGTGAATCAGTGCTCGGGCAATAGCCGGAGTTTGTTCGAGCCGCGTGTGGCGGGGGGGCAGTGGGGACACGGGGCGATGGGCAACGCCAAATGGACAGGCGTGCGGCTGGCGGATCTGCTGGACAAGGCGGGGGTCAAGAGCGGGGCGGTGGACGTCAGCTTTCAGGGGCTTGATCGGCCGGTGCTTCCGGTGACCCCGGCGTTTATCAAATCGCTGAAATTGGAGAAGGCGAAGGATCGGGACGTGATCGTCGCGTATGCGATGAACGATCAGCCGCTCCCAATGCTCAACGGGTTTCCGATCCGGCTGGTTGTTCCCGGATGGTATGCAACGTATTGGGTGAAGGCATTAAACGATATCAATGTGCTCAATGAGCCGTTCCAGGGGTTCTGGATGGCCAAGGCGTATCGCATCGCCGACAACCCGCACGCGACGGAAACTCCCGATCAACTGGCCGCGGTTACCGTGCCGATCAACCGGATGACGGTTCGATCGCTGATCGTCAGCCCGCGGGCCGATACGGCTGTTTCGGCGGGCAAGGCGTGCGAAATACAAGGGATTGCATTTGATGGCGGGAAAGGCATCGCCGAAGTCGAAATCTCCACCGATGGCGGCGGCAAGTGGAAAAATGCCGCGCTCGATGCTTCGAACATGGACAACTTTTCCTGGCGGCGGTGGCGGTTTAACTGGACGCCGACAGCGCCCGGCACCGCCCGGCTGATGGCCCGCGCGACCAATGCCGCGGGGGATACGCAGGAAACCAGCCAGTGGAATCGCAGTGGATATGCGAGAGATGTGATCGAACAGGTAGAGATCAATGTCGGCTAAGGGAGCGATCCGTATGAGAAAGACGATGTTCAAATTCGTTCCCCTGGCTCTGCTCGCATGCGGCTTGCCGCTGGTCATCGCGCAGACTTCGCAACCGCAAACTGCGCCTGCCGGTGCAAACACGGCTCACACCATCACACTCCCATTTGTTCCGCCTCCGGAACTTCCGGACGGGCCCGGGAAAATGCAATACATGGTTCAGTGCGGGATCTGCCACACGCAGCGATACGTGACGATGCAGCCCGCGTTCTCGCGCAAGGTGTGGACGGATGAAGTGAATAAGATGATCAATACCTACAAAGCGCCGGTACCCCCGGATCAGGTGGCGACGATTGTCGATTACCTGGTTTCCATTCGAGGGACGGAAGCGGGGCGGGGGACGAAGTGAGCATGTAAGGTGGGGCGGGAGTCAATGACGAACAAAATGGCGGCGTTTCCAGATCCGGGGCGGCGCTCCGCGAAGTACCGCTACGCTTTGCCCCGGCGTGGGGGTTGATCGTGCAGGGGATGGGCTCGTTGAAAATGTCCCTGACCCGATTCATCTTTGAATCCCCACGTCCATGCACCTCGTCCCTGACTGTAAAGGATGTATTTGAACACGGACTGTTGGTGGTCGCGCGAGGTGATTGGTTTGAACGTTCCACCTGCGGACCAGATTGACCCGGGACGCAAAGACTTTACCGCGCGCGATGAGAGACGTTTGGCTTCGCCGACAATTGCACGGATGCGAATGATATTGTCGGGGAGTTCGACCAGCGCGTGAGCATGCAGTTTCGCAACCGCTACGGCCAACACGCGATGCTCGCTCGCAATGAAATGAGATACGATCGCACGACCGATCATCGCTTGCATTTTGGCGTTTAAGTGAACTTCGGGACTGCACGTCTGAACATTGTGGATGCGCAGTCCCTTGTGCTCGTCTGGCGGTGGGCGATGTCTATAGTCGCCAGAGGAATGCGCACGATGTCCACGATTTCGAAACCCACGATAATCACCGGGCAACCACGATGACCGCGTATTGATGATCACGTGACGCCACTTCTTCCCCGGAGCGGGCATACTCAAAGTTTGTCATCGCTCCACAGGCGCAGCAACCCCCACGCCGGGGCAAAGCGCAGCGGTACTCCGCGGAGCGCCGCCCCGGATCTGGAAGCGCGGTCTTATCGCACGCGTTTTCTACTTGCCCCTGCCGCAAACGAATGTTGCCCAAACTCGTACGCGCCGACATCGGGTCCCTGACCTTTGAAGCCATCGGTAAAAGGAGCGAGGACGGTTCCTGCATCAATGAGGGTGGATCGGCGGGCCGGCTGATAATTGGCTTTGCCGAAGGCCAGGAATTGATCGCTCTGAATATCGCGGACGTTGTACCAGTCCGATAAAAGCGTCCGGGCTTCCAAAGATTCCCCCAAAACATCGCAAGGATCTCCTGTTTCCGAAGTTGGCGGGTTTTCCGCTATACTTGGTACTGCTGGATGTGCCGCCACGGAATGCTGCGTCTGCAAACCGGGTGCGAGGAATTTTTCACGGCCTTGGCGGGACTAATCTTGGAAGAGAGTCCTTAAGCGGGTCCCGGCGGACAGGGAGCGAGCGGTTTGCAGCCGAGCGACCACGAACTTGTCCAGAAGATCCGCGGGGGCGACGAAGCTGCGTTTCGCGAGCTGGTAAACCGCCACGGCGACAGCCTTTACGGTTTGGCCTGTTCGGTAATGGGCAATAGCGCCGATGCCGAAGATGTCCTTCAGGAGACGCTGCTGGGGGCTTTCAGGCGTTTGGCGGCCTTTGAAGGCCGTTCGTCGGTTAAGACGTGGTTGGTTCGGATCCTGTTGAACCACGCGTCGAAGTTCAGGCGGTCGCGACGGGTTCGAAAGACCTCCGCGCTGCCCGAGGAAATTGGCCCGGACGATGGGCAGGCTGGTGGGTTGAACATGGGCTCACCGGCGGCAATCGTCGAAAGCCAGATGGATTTGGATCAGATGCTCCAAGTCCTGTCGCCCGAACACCGCGAGGTGATCGTGCTGCGGGAGCTGCAGCAGATGTCGTATGATGAGATCGCCCAGGCACTTAAGATCCCGCGGGGAACCGTGGAATCAAGATTGCACCGGGCTCGACAAGAGATGAAACGGCGGTTTGCCGGGTATTTGCAAGGTACCGCCGCTGAAGAAAGCGAGTAGTGGGTTGCAAAAACAGCCGTGCTTGGGTGAAATGGGACGCGGGAACGGCCCAATTCATCCGTTAGGGAGCCGTCTGTGGCAACCTGAAATCTCCGAAACGCCCGAGTCACCGCTTGGGGCAATTTGGAGCTTAGAGGGAAGCAGGAGCCAGTGATGGACACCTGTCAGTATGAAAACGAGTTGGATGCCTACCACGATGGCGAGCTGAGCGATCAGCGTCGCGTGGCGTTCGAGCAGCACTTGGCGGCGTGCCCGCTTTGTGCGAGCGAGCTCGAGCAGATGCGCCGGCTCACGTCGCTGATCTCCTCCGCTCCCAAGCGAACCCTTCCGGCTGCTGCCCGTGATGATCTTTACGCGTTGGCCCCGGCAGTGGGTGAGGGCGTTTATCTCCGCATCGCCGAATGGACAACCGCGCTGGCCGCTTCCGTTTTGATCGCGGCTTCAGTATGGCTTTTCTACAGCCAGCCGGCTCAGCAGGGTTCCGAGGCTTTGGCGTCTTTGAGCCCGGTGATCTTGAATCCCCCGCAAATGCATGACGCGTCGGAAATGCCCGACGATCCCCAGTTAATTGACTGGGTGACGGTCAATGCGTCCGCGGGACAGAATCAATGAAGATGACAAAGTTGCTGTTGGTCGTCGCATTCCTCGTGGTGATGGCGGCTGGCGCTGTCGTGGGTATGGCTCTGGACCAGAAATTCCGGATCGCCGCCCAAGTCGAAGTTCACCCGCAGTCTCCCACTACACGCCGCGGCGGGCCGATGTTTCCAAAGCTCTCCCAGGATCAACTGAAATTGATGAACGAATTCTGGGCTCCGGTCGCCAAGCTACGCGATCCTCGACGAGAGACGTTCCAACGCCTGGACAAAGAACGGGATCAAGCCATTCAGGATCTGCTGACGCCTCCACTACAGGACCATTTGAAGGAACAGTACAACGCCATCCAGGCCCGTCACCGTCAAGCCATCGATGACTTGGAAACTCTGACACGTGAAGCCGTGACAAAGGCTACTGAGCAGAGCAGGGCGATCATGACTGAGGAGCAGAAGAAGCAATACGACGAATATCTTCGTCGTTTTGGTCCTCGCGGAGCCGCCGGCCCCGGTCGCGGCGGACCTGGTCGTGGCGGCCCGCAACGCGGCGGCCCGCGCATGCGGCCGACGAGCGGACCAACCACCGCGCCGGCCATCCCGCTTTCCCACGCATCCTGAGCAATTCACGCCTTGTCCGATAACTCGCCTTTACGGGTTTTTGCCCGTTGCGCGATAAGTCCAGTTGCGCGTCTTTCTAACCGATAAATCCCTGGACGGCTCAGTCGGAATGGGAGCGCTCAGGGATGTTAACAGTTCACCAACTCGCGTCGGTCGTGGCGGCGGATCTGTCGCCGGAATCGCTCAATCATGATGTTCGCCGGGCGCGCCGCTTCGCATATCACGGGCAGATTCAGATCAGCTTCAGCGCCGATCACGCGGGCGAGACCGAAGAAGTTTCCGTAATCGATATTTCGGCCCGCGGGCTGCGGCTGATTCATCCCCGCCGGCTCCCGCGCGGCACGACGCTGGTTGCCCACCTGCCCAGATACGGAAGCGATGAGTTGACTGTTCTCTGCACCGTCGCCCATTGCCAGATCCGACCCAACGGCCTGTTCACGATCGGCGTCGAATTCACGTGCGTAACGACCGATTCCGCCGGGGAACCCGATTGCACCGAACAGGATCGCATCCGGGCGGCCATTCTCACGCCGCCGGCTCGGTAACTACCCGACGCAAGCTGGTGCATATTCCGGGTTCACCGCCAACGCGCGGAGGGCGCTGAGAAGATCCAATTACAAAATGGCGACCCGAAGTTCCCTTGGTCTCTGCGCTCTCGGCGGCTCTGCGGTGAAACTTCCTGTGTATTTCGGGTATGTTTCCCGGCATGACAATCACTGAACCGCAAGTAGTGGATTTGCCTACTTCGACCGGGCCGATGCGAACGTACGTGATGAAGCCAACGGCGCCGGGCCGGTATCCTGGGGTGTTGCTGTTTTCTGAGATCTTTCAGGTGACCGGCCCGATCCGCCGGACGGCGGCGATGATTGCCGGGCATGGGTATGTGGTGGCGATTCCGGAGATTTATCACGAGTTCGAGCAGCCGGGCGTGGCGCTGGCGTATGACCAGGCCGGCGCGGATCGGGGAAATGTTCTTAAGACGACCAAGGAATTGGGTGCGTATGACGCGGATGCGCGGGCGGTGTTCGATCATCTCAAGACCCGGCCGGACTGCACGGGGAAGCTCGGCGTCATCGGCATCTGCATCGGCGGGCATCTGTCGTTCCGGGCGGCGATGAACCCCGATGTGGCCGCGGGCGTGTGCTTTTATGCCACGGATATTCACAAGCGCGGGCTTGGCAAAGGCATGAAGGACGATTCGCTGGATCGCATCCCCGAGATCAAGGGCGAGCTGCTGATGATCTGGGGCCGTCAGGACCCGCATGTGCCGCGCGAAGGCCGGCAGATTGTCTACAACGCCCTGGCCGACGCGGGAACCCATTTCACCTGGCATGAGTTCAACGGCCAGCACGCGTTCCTTCGTGATGAAGGGCCTCGATACGATCCGGAACTGGCGCGCATCGGATATGGACTTACACTCGATCTTTTCCACAGAAGGCTAGGGGAAGGCAATTTGCGCGAGGCATCAAAAGGCGCGGCCGAGAAAAAGCACTAACTGACGTGCCAAATCACGCGCCACTCACTCAATTCACCCTGCGCCGCGTCCCCCTCAAACGCCGCGTCCCAGTCCGCAAAGTCCCCACGCCGGGGTATAGCGGTACCCCGCGCCACCCCGGATCCTCAGTGCGCTGCAATTCGCCTCGCCAACCCATCGCGATACCAATTCCACCTGCAGGCAAGCTAAAAGATCAGCGCCGAATCACGCACGATCATTCAGGTAGCCCGGCGTGATTCGGGGACTCTGTCGAGCAAGAGATTACGTCTTACCCGAAGCATTGGTGGCGAGAATATGAACGCTCGTGGCTTCCGTCCGGCAAGCGCGAATTGCGGCGCTCGGAGAAGCCGGGGTGGCGCTGGGTACAGCTATACCCCGGCGTGGGGGCCTTGCGGCGGGCGTGCGGGGCAGCGGCAGAGGAAGGGCAATGGAATCATTCTCGCAAATGGCGTGATTGTCCTTTCACTGGTAACAGCGTCATGCAAAGACAACAACCCCCGGGCGATCGCTCCGCGACTGCCGGGGATCGTTTATTGTTCGAGGGGTCTTATTTTGGATCGGTTCTATGCCGCCAGCGGCTGCGTCGACAAATACAACCCCAGCATCCCCCGATCCATATCTTCCATGTCCACCAAAACCCCCGCCACATCGTATTCGTTCTCCGCGATCTTCTGGACGCGGTTGACGCTCATCCAGCCGACCCATTCGCGCTTGGCGCGGGGCTCGGCGTCGGAGGTATCGATGAAGGGGCTGATGCCGGCGAAAGCCGGGAGCTCGAGCCGGACGCGAATCTGTTTATCGGCGCGAATTGCTTCGGCCACTCGAAGACGGACGCCACCGGCGGAGATGTCGATGATCTGGCCGAAAGGAGCCGCGGCTTTGCGCGCCCCATCCCAGCGTTCCACCGCGATGCCTTGCCGTTCGAGGTCATGACGGCGATGCCGCCGGCGATCGCTGACCGAACGCGGACCCGTAAAGCTCATCGACGGCTGACTCATCGGGCGGGGAAGACTCGACATAGGCTCCTCTTGGTGAAATGAACTCTGGCAGCCCATGTATCGGTTGGGTGAGTGGGGGGCTTTGGTAATTTGGGTAATCTTCATGCGGGCACGTTATCGGGCGGGCAACTACTCCTTCGATCAATTCAAATTGGCCACAGATGAACACAGATGGACACAGATAAGAAAGCCAATCCAAGGAACACTGCCCCTGTTTGGCCGTCCGCATTTATCTGTGTGCATCTGCACTGCTAACCGTTCAATTCTTCGCGGCGACCGCGGATTTTTGCCGAGCTTGGGTTAAACCACGGATTACACGGATATTACGGATACCGAAAAATCGTTTTTCCCATCCTTGGCATCCGCGATATCCGTGGTTTCATTTCTTCCAGGCACCGTTCAAGTCAGACCTCGAAGCTACTGGCGCGCCTCCGTGTCCTCCGTGCCTCCGTGGTTAAATCTCTTTTTTGGTTGCGGCTCTGCCGCGCTGTGTTCATCTGTGGCAAACATGTTTCTGAATTATCGGTCCATCGAACGACCCGCGCGATGATGCGTATCATCTGCCGAAGGCGATTGTTGGCCAAGCCGGGGGAAAATCTCGACAGGCAGTCGTTTGGCTTGTACGTTGAGAGGGCTGGCCGCGAGTCGCCCTCGCGCCATGCGGCGTCCCTAATTGGTTGTCGTTCACCCGGGTGCGGTACGGTGTCGCGAATCCTGATCCTTTTAATGTTCGTCTTCTGGCTGGCCTGGAAGCCCCAGTACAGCCGGCCCGCGCTGTTTGGCGCGTATCCTTCCATCGCTATTTTTCTTGGGTTTTACGCTTTGCTTGTCCTGGGCACGGGCCTCTGGAGCCGGCGGCTGCGCAGGAAGGTGGCCGGGCCGATGTTTTCCAAAAGCCTGGATCGATTCAATGTCGTCATGCTGACCGCTCGGGTGCTGATCCCATTGTGGTTCATGGTCGGGATTGCCGTGCTGGGGTGGTGGCAAACCGTCGAGCGCATCATCTCTAATCCCCGCGGAATCGATCTCACACAAACGACGATCGGCGTTTTGCTCGGCACGCTTCCGGCCTTTGGCGCCTGGGTCGCGTTGTGGTGGTCGCAGTATCCGGCGGAAGTGGCATTTCGCGAGCAGAGCATGCTGTCCCACCTCGAGTTCGATATGCCGGTGTTCAAACCGCCGGGCTTTGCGAGCTATTTCAAATCGAATGTCCGGCTACAGCTTCTGTTCATGATCGTACCGGTCTGTTTGATCGTCGCGCTTCACGATTTGTTCCGCCTCGCCGCGACACTCGCATTGGGTTCGCGGTGGGGCATCAATGACGCCGAAAACCCATTCAGCTGGCTGGCCGCCGCGGCGGTGATCTTCCTCTTCGCGCCGGAAATCCTCCGCCGTGTGCTGCACACCGAGCCGCTGGCCAACTCCCCATTGCGAAGAAGGCTCGAATCACTTTGCCGTCGCACGGGAGTGAAATATCGCGACATCCTTTTATGGCGCACTCAGAACAATGTGGGTAACGCCGCCGTCATGGGTTTTGTGCCGCGGTTTCGTTACATCCTGCTGTCCGATCTGCTGCTGGAGACCATGACCGACGAGCAGATCGAGGCGGTCTTCGCCCATGAGCTCGGCCACATCGTCCATCGCCACATGGCGTGGCTGGTCGTCTTCATCATGGTGCTCATGCTCTTCAACCTCGGCGGCGGGGCGTGGGTCACCCGCTGGATGGCGCATGCCGGCGTCAGCAGCGAAGCGGCTCAGGGGATCGTGATCGGTACGACCTACCTGTTTAAATTCCTGCTCCTTTTCGGATTTGTCAGCCGGCGATTCGAAAGGCAGGCGGATGTCTTCGCCGCCCGCACGATGGAGCTGAGCCGGGCCACCGTCCCCGATATCGCGGCGTCCGACATGCTGCTGGCCGCCCGCAAAATTACCGGCAGCGCCACCGCCGCTCTCGCCCTCGCCGAGCCACTCGAATACGCCTCCGACTATGCCCCCGGCCATGTCGGCCAATACGGCGCCGCCGTCTTCGGCTCCGCCCTCCACCGCGTCGCCATGGTCAACAACATCCCCGTCAAAGCCCGCAGTTGGTGTCACGGCAGCATCGCCAACCGCATGCAATACCTCCACGACCTCAGCGCCGACCCCACCCGCACCAAACGCTTCGACCGCCTGATGCTCTTCCTCTACGCCGCGATGGTCTTCGCCTTATTCGCCGGCGTCGCGTTCTGCTGGGCGTCAAACGCGCTGACTTGAACCTGGCTCGCCTTGTTCGTTCGGTGGCTCATGTCTGCCTTTGCCGCATGGCGTTACACTTAAAGATGATGTTCGGCGGACCTGCAAAATATCCATATACCGTATTCAAAACTGATAAGATGATGGATGAGCTTGCAACGTAAGAGGAGTGCAATATGTCGTGGCGTGATCGAATCACCGCAGATCCGAAAGTGCTCGTAGGAAAGCCAGTCATTAAGGGGACCCGGATTGCCGTGGAGTTCATTATTGAATTGCTGGCCGAGCGTTGGACTTACGAGGAGATTCTTCAAAATTATCCCCAGCTAAGTCGCGAAGATATTCAAGCGGCACTGTTCCATGCCGTGGATTTGGCAAAGCTTGAGCGGGTATATCCGCTCACAGCATGAAGTATGTCAAAGTTCCTGGCCAATGAAAACGTCCCCGCAGCCGCAATCGAGGCGGCGCGTGCCATGGGTTACAACATGGCGTCGATCAAAGAGATTATGCCGGGCGCCGCCGATGATGCAGTGCTCGCAAAGTCACTTTCAGACGGGCGCGTGCTGATCACATTCGACAAGGATTTTGGCGAGATGACGTTTCGTCGCGGCCGATCAGCTTCAGCAGGCGTCATACTTCTTCGTCCGCGACTTCGAACGCCAGGACACGTGACGACCTTTATGTTGGAGGTCGTGGGAAAACCCGCGGCAGACCACCACAAAAGGCAGCAAATGAAATAAAATGATGGATGTCGTGCGCCGTGAAAAGGGTGTTGGAGTCCAGCGGGTGAGAGT
>DAIRGS010000129.1:0-19050 GCA_036794395.1 Tepidisphaeraceae bacterium
GACGAAGAAGCTGCAAAGGTGCGGCTCAGCTCCCGCCGGTGAACTTCGCTTTCCAGGCGCGGAGCAGATCGAAAGCCTGTACCGGCGACATTTGATCGAGCGATGTCCCGGCGTTGCTTGGTTTCGAGGCGGGCGCGGTACCAGGCGCTGGCCAGCAGCGATTCGCGCGTGAACATCTTGCGGATATCGGGGTGGCGGTTGTCTTTCCCTTCGAATGATCCGGTGGCCATGATGGTGAGCAACGCCTGCAAAGGCGGGCACGCTTCGGCAATGGAGCCATCCTCGATATACGCGGTGGCGACGCGCTGCTGGGCTTCGGTGATGTTGCGGATGCCATCCGCGAAAGCCTCGGCATCCTGCGTTTCGGGCTTGAGGATCTCGTCGGTGAACACCTTCGACGGGTAATCAAATACCCGGCCAAAAAACGTGCGGACGAACTTGCCAGTAATCCGATACCCAAGCCGGCTGGCTTGAACGGGCGCGCCGTTGTGCTCGAAATCGGCAAGCGGTTCGAGATGACCATCGCGAATGAGAAACGCCGGGTCGCGCTCCTGCGGCGTGAGCCTGCACCAGATCTCCGGAACCAGCAGGCTGATGTCGTGATCGACCCACACATGGGGACCAATGTAACCCGCCGCCGTTGAGAACCCGCCAAGTCCGGTGAGGATATCGCTGACCAGGGCGGCGTTGAGATCGGCCGTCGGGCGCAGCGCGTTAAATGGCCCCTTGGTGAGCGCACCCTCACTGCCCGCGCCAGTCGTGGACGGGCTTTTCCCCGTGAGCGAGCAGATAAAATCCATGAACAGCTCGGGGAGCTCCTGATAGTGAATCGGGTTGTAAACCGCCAATCCACGAATGCCGGCCGCATGGTCGGGCGGATTATTCCGGCCGGCCCAGCAGAACCGCGTCCACCGGCCAATACACCGGCTGATTGGCCGGGATGGCCCGGAACAGCCGGGCCCCCTGCTCGGCAACATAAACGCTTATCGGGTCGAGCAAATCCGGCCGGGTCTGGAGATATCGGGGGTTTTTACTGCGCTTGCCATCGACGATGCGCGGATCGCTGGACGCGACTACATATCCATCCGGCGAGTTGCCGGCCTCGCGCAGAAGCCGCTGCATCGGTTCGGTGTATTTATCAAACTGCGTTATCCGCGCCGCCATCTGCTGCGCCTGGCGGCTGGTGAGCGGCTCATAGTTGGATGAAAATGATCGGGTAAATATGAGCCGGGATCGAATTGAGCCACGCGTTGAATTCGTCGGTGTTTTCCGATGAAGGCGTCAGCAACTTGATCACGCTGCCCACCGACCGATGCCGGCTCAAAATCGGCCGGCTGCGGCGCTTGCCATAATCGGGCCGATCCGGGGCATCGGGCCGCCATCGATCAGAGTAATCCTTGTTGACGATCTGACGGACCTGGTTGAGATCTTCCTCGGCATGGGCCACGAAGATCGGCCCATACAGCATGTAGTCGCGCAGGCTCTTGCTGATTTCGCTCTTGCCGCCCCCTGAAACCGTGCATGGCTTATGGCAGAAAATGCCCTCCCCGTTGGTGCCGATGATGCGCCAACTGGGTGCGCCTGGATGTTTTTCAAGGCGAATCTTGTACCCCGAAGGCGTCATGTAAATCTTGCCCGGCTCCAGCGGGATCGCCTGCTCCCGGCTGTTCTGCGTACACCACACTTCCTGGCGGAGAATGTCGGCGCGGGCATCGTCGGGAATGTAAATCAGGTTCGGAAACTTCTTATCGATACCGTAGCCTTCGGGCCGTACGTTCATGCACGCCCCGTAATCGTGCACCACATCATCAAACGTCCGCCCGTTCACCGTCCGGCTATCGGGCTGGTATTCATCCCCGGTGCTGTAACTTGCAAAAGCAATCGCACCCCCTGAATGCTCCTCCTCCACGTTGCCGTACAGGTTGGCCGCATAGCTGATCTGCGTTTTCACTTCTTTCTTGCAGTAGCCGTAATAGTTTTCCGCCAGCAGCGTGACGATCACCCCGGCCTCAGTGCGGCACGTGAGCTTGAACGCCTGCCCGTCGTTGTATCGTTCGGATTCGTTCTTCCAGCACATGCCATCGCGCCGCATACGTTCATCGGCGTCGTCATAGTGTGGAAGTCCAAGCTGCTTTTTGGTGACCGAGGTCAAATGCGGAGCCAGCAGAACGCAGCCGGTATGGCCCGTCCAATGCTCCACATCCAGCGATTTCGGGAGCGGCTTATGCCGCTGCAAGCGTGGTTGGTCGTGCCATGATAGAGCCGAAGAACGGACGATGCTACTTTTGGGCCGTCCCCTCTTCTCCCTCCACCGGTACGCCCGGGGGAGGGTTGGGGAGGGGGCCGTCCGAGGCACTGCATACAACGGGGATTCGGATCATCCGGTTTTCCGATCGCGATATCTTTAAGTCTCCCGACGATGTTCTGGCGAATATATATGGCGCACCCACAAGAGCCCCCTCCTTACCCACTCGCGGGCAGTCGCCAATTCCGCTCGCTTCCCCCGGCGTACCGGTGGAGGGAGAACAGGACGCGTGATTTGGACTTATGAGTAATGACAAGTGGCGTACCGGTGGAGGGAAAGGACGAGCGGCGGCCGAAACTGTCGGGCAGCTTTGATGATCGCGGCGCGCTCTATCGACCAGACCATGATTTCCTTAGAATCCCCGCCACAGTTGGATGGAGACAAGACGCGTGGCCATGACATTGAAAGACCTTGCCGATGGCATTGAGGCCGAGCTGGCGGGCGACGGAAGTGTGGCGATCAACTCGGTCGGCACGCTAGAAGACGCGGAGCCGGGGCAGATCAGCTTCTTATCGAATCCGAAATACGTCAAGCAGTTGGAAACCACAGGCGCGACGGCCGTCATCGTCGCTCCGGGCATAAGCAACGATCGGGTGGCGCTGCTCAAGGCGAAGGATCCATATTACGCGTTTGCCCGCGCGGTCGTGCTTCTGCATGGGTATCGCAAACATCCGCACTCGGGGATATCCCCCGCCGCCCATGTCGACCCGACCGCCAGCGTGGGCGAAGGGACTGTGATTTATCCCGGCGTCTATGTGGGCCCGGGTGTAACGATCGGCCGCGATTGCATTCTGTATCCCAATGCCGTGGTATACGACCGCTGCGTGCTGGGCGATCGCGTGATCCTTCACGCCAACTGCACGATCGGCCAGGACGGTTACGGCTTCGCGACCCACAAAGGCGAGCATCACAAGATTCCGCAGGTGGGCAATGTGGTGATTGAGGATGATTCAGAAATCGGAGCCGGAACAACTGTCGACCGGGCTGCTCTGGGTAGCACGGTTGTTGGCAAGGGATCCAAACTCGGGGCGCTGGTGACCCTCGGCCATAACGTAAAGCTTGGCCCGCACGCGTTGATCGTCGCCCAATGCGGAATTGCCGGGAGCGTAACGCTCGGGCATCACGTGACGATGGGGGGGCAAGTGGGCGTCGCGGGGCATATCCAAATTGGCGATAACGTGGTGATCGGCGCGCAGGCGGGGATCATTAACAGCGTGCCCGATCAATCTACCATGCTTGGCAGCCCGGCAATGCCGATCAGCCATGCCCGGCGCGTCGCGGCAATCTTTGTGCAGTTGCCCGAGCTCAGCCAGCGGGTAAAACATCTGGAACACCAGGTCGAAGAGCTGGGGACCAAAGAAGACGAGAACGGCAAGGAAAGCCGATAACACATCTGACCCTATGAAGATCACACATCTGAAACGGAATAAAACGGCTGCGTATTTCATGCTGGCCATCGTGATGGCGGCGGCCATTCAACCGGCGCGCGGCCAGACCAGTGCGGCGCTGCTGGTCAAGCCGTGGGAATCGGATCAGGTGGTGGAAGACAAATCGCGCTTGATGTTCTTTGCCGGCGGGCATTCCCAGGACACCGGCGCCGGTTTCAACATGGCGACGTTTGAAACCCAGGGCCGCGTTCGCATTCTGCCCGGCAACGAAGCCAGCCCGCGCATTGGCTACGACGTCACCTATCTCAATACCCACAATGGCCAGGCGGGATTTCCAGGTCAGTTGCTGGATGCGTCAGTTGCGGCGGGAACTTTTCTGTCCCAGACCAATGGATGGGTCACCGGCCTGACGCTCGGCGTGGGATATGCCGGAGACACGCCCTTCGCCAACGGCCGGGCGTGGTATGGGCGGGCGGATTTTGTTCTGGCCAAGAAATTCGATGAAGTGGACGCCCTGGGCATCGGCTTCGATTACGACGGCCACCGCACTTACATGCCCGACGTCCCCATCCCCGGCTTCGGATGGAGCCATCAACTCGATCCCACCCTGCTGATGGTGATCGGCGTGCCGGTCACATCTATCACCTGGAAACCCGATCCACGCATCAGAATCTACGCCGACTACGTCCTGCTGACTGACTTCGATCTCGATGTCGGCTACGAAGTCATCAAGCATTGGACCGTGTTCGGCGCACTGGAGACGCGCGATGATGCGTTCTACATCTCCTCGCAACCTGGCCATCACCGCCTGATGTACACCCAGCGCCGAGCCGAGCTCGGCGTGCGATGGGAACCGGCTAAATTCATCACCGTAAGCCTGGCGGGCGGATACGGATTCGATACCCGCTTCGAAAGCGGCTGGGATTATCGCAAGATCAAGAGCGTCCTCCACGCAAGCCCGGAGCCGTACGTGGCGCTGGCGGTGGCGGTGCAGTTTTAGCCAGCAATTCACTCTGACGAAATCCTCAGATTTGTCCGTCAGAATCCATCAAGCGTTCGGCTGGAAAGCTTGTCATCCTGGAGCGCCGCGAAGGATCTGAAAGTCGAACGCTTCTCCAGGTGCGTGACAGTTTTGCCCGCCGCTACTTATTCCCTCCCCTGAAAATTGGCGAGGCTCCTTTTCTTCTTTTTCCCTCCACTGGTACGCCGGGGGAGGGTAGGGAGGGGGTTCTTTCAGCACCCCGATAGATGCCCGCCCGGCTACTCTGTCCGCCATGTGTTCGGAATGAACAGCGCAAGTGAAAGAAGATGCAACCACGGAGGCACGGAGGCACGGAGACACGGAGGCGCGCTCGCCGCGAGAAGAAATATTGCCACAGATGGACACAGATAAACACAGATCAAGAGATAGCAAGAAGGGTGTTCAGACCATCCTGGATTTTGCATTCATCTGTGTTCATCTGTGGCCAAATATTTTTTTCGAGCGTGCCTTCGTGGTTTAATTCGTTTCAGTACCCCGCCGCCGCCCCGCCAATGCGCGTGTCTGCCGCGGCGGTGTATTGGCCGGTGATGGGGTCGATCCAGATCGAGTGTGCGTCGCCCTGGTGTTGCGGGCGATCGTTGATTGTGTGGCCCATGGCGCGGAGCTGTTTAATGACGTCAGGGTGCGCGGTGAGCAGCCCCGGCTCGATCGCCAGCTCATCGGGAAACCACGAATGATGCATGCGCGGCGCATCAACGGCATCGCGGATCGGCATCTGAAATTCGAGCGTATTGAGCGTAACGCACAAAACCGTATTGATAATCGTCCGGCTTCCCGGACTCCCCGTAACCAGCACGGGCCGACCATTCTTGGCGACAATCGTCGGCGTCATTGAACTCAGCATGCGCTTGCCCGGCCCGGCCTGATTGGCCCGCGTCCCAATCAAACCAGTCGGCGTCGTCACCCCCGGCCTGGGATTGAAGTCCCCCATTTCATTGTTCAGCAGAAACCCCGCACCATTCACCACGATCTTCCCGCCGAACGATTGCTCCAGCGTGAAGGTGTTCGCGACGGCCATGCCTTTGGAATCAATCACGCTGAAATGCGTGGTTTGCGGGCCGCCATCTGAGATTTGAAGGTTGTTTTGTTTGGCAAGAGCCGTGCTGGATGTTGCGTGGGCCAGGTCAATCTGGGCAGCAAGTTGTTTGGCGTACGCTTTGTCCGTGAGTTGGGCCGGGAACGCCACGAAATCAGGATCGCCCAGAAACTGGGCGCGATCGCAAAACCCGCGGCGCATCGACTCGATCATTAGGTGCAGCGTGCGCGGGTCATACCTGCCAAAATCGCGAAGCGGAAAACTCTCCAGGATATTGAGCATCTCAACCAGCGCCACTCCGCCCGAACTCGGCGGCGGCGCCGAATAAACATCGAACTCGCGATAGGTGCCATGAATCGGCGCCCGCTCCTTGGCCTGATACCCGCGAAGATCATCCTGAGTCATTAACCCGCCGCCGGCGCGGACAGACGACACAAGTTTGTCGGCGACATCGCCCGCGTAGAAAGCATCGGCCCCCCGCTCGGCAATCAGTTCCAACGTGCGTGCAAGATCCGGCTGAACCAGCCGATCCCCGGCATGCCAGCCGCCGTCCTTCCCAAAAACCCGCCTGAACTCCGTGAAAGCCTCCGCATTGCGAAGCCCGGCATTCAGCGATCGAGCCAACGGCGCATCAACCAAAACACCCTCCCGCGCCAGATGGATCGCCGGCGCAAGCAACTGCTTCCACGGCAAATGTCCAAGCTTCTTGTGCGCAAGCTCCAGTCCTCGAACCGTTCCCGGCACGCCGACCAGCGCGTTGCTGTCCGGCCGGCCTTTCGAAAATGTTTCAGCCGTCACCCCGGCCGGCGCGGTTTCGCGGTAATCGAAAAACTGAGGCTCTGCCCCATGCCCGGGATACACCAGCACGAACCCCCCGCCGCCAATGTTCCCCGCCTCCGGCCAGGCAACCGCCAAAGCAAACGCCGTCGCCACCGCCGCATCAACAGCGTTCCCCCCGGCTTGAAGCACATACCGGCCTGCCTCCGACCCGGCGGAGGAAACCGAAACAACAACGCCCTGTGTACAGTTCACCGTCGGAGAAATCGGCAGCGGCTCACGCGCCTGGCCCCGGACCAGCGCGGGATAAAGAACCAGTACCGCCAGAACCCTTAGCATTCGAGACATGTGGTCCTCGCTTTAAAGCGCAGCCCCCCCACAGTTTTCTCATGATATTTGACGAAAGTTTGGGGCACAATTGGACATGGGTGTTCCCGTCGCAAGAGCGAGGCATCCTGCGGACCCGAATTCTTCTGAAAATACAATTTGACGGGTGCGGCGCACTCCCAGATCGCGCCGCTCCTTGGGCCTAAATGATCGTGCGTGATTCGGCGCTGATCGGCGTCTTGTTGCAGGTGAAATCGGTAGCGCAGCGGTTTGGCGAGGCAAGAATTGCAGCGATCTGAGAATCCGGGGTGGCGCGGGGGCTTTGCGCGGTGGGACGCGGCGATTGGGGTGGAGGCGGTACAGGATCAATTGAATGAGTGGCGCGTGATTCCGCACAGTCATTTAGGGAAACTTATGATCCGGGGGGACTTGAGTTCGGTTCTCAATGAGCCGGATCGAATCGCCTGACAAATCCCCAGTCGATCGGGTATGGCAGCAAAGCCGATTGCTGCACGTTCAGACGCAATTCACGCGAGATTGGCAGTCCATGCACTCGAAGCAATCCGAAATATGACGCGACACGCATTCGGATCGGTGTGTCGGACGCCAATGCCACCTCGGCAAAAAATGCTGAGGCGCGCGGATCGGGAAATTGGCGGCAATGCGCGGCTAAGTAATACACGGCACGGACTCGCACCTCCACGTCAGCATCACGGCGTATCGCATCCATACATTCAGGAAGCACATCAACGTCGGTTTTCCACCGCTTCAGCAACATCTGCCACGACACGTTCCTGATCTGTGGGGACGGGCCGCTCAATCCCTTTACGCACTCCTCACGAGAGTTAAGCATCTTTTGCCGGTGTTCTCCCGCAAGGCTTTCCCACGATGGATGGGTACGGGCTTCCGCGTGTTTTAGAAGCTCGTCCATCCTTGCAAGGAGTGCCGGGGTGTCAATCGGAAAGCCCAAGACTTTGGTCCCGCAGTCCGGGCAGAAGTGTCGCTCGGTCGTCTGGCCGTTGGCGATCTCGGACACGTGAACGACCGCTCGGTTGCCGCAGATCTCACATTTCATCGAATATTCTACCCTCCGCGTTTCGCCGAGTTCTTTAAGTTGGCACTTTTCGCCCCACCGGAAATTCAGATCCGGCCTTGTCACCGGGAGCGACATCTACGAAGATTGGTGTAGTTCAATGAAGGGGTGCGATGATCAATATTCTCCGAGTCGGTTTTCTGGTCTTTGCAGTGGTCTCATCGGCAGCGGCGCAGACGCGGCCGGCGGAATCGCTGGTTGAGCGCGTCGGGAAGGTGGCGCTGGAGCTGCCGTGGTTGAGCGAGAGTGCCGCCTATTACGATCAGCGCCCGTGGGGGCCCGATGCGGATCGGGTGTCGACTCTGCTGAGCGAGCTGGCGGGCGACTGGACGCCTGCCGAGGTTCGCCCGCTTCTGCACAGCGACAGCCCGAAAGTCAGGACGCTGGCAATCGTCCTGCTCTTTCGCCTGGACCGTGTGGATGTCCTGCCCGATATCGCGGGGCTGGCCGACGACAACGCGGCGACATTTTCCGAGCCGGGCCGCCTCTCCAATACTCCCCCGCCCGGAACCCCGTGGCCCATGCTGGACAAGACGGTGGGAAATTACGCGCGCAATGTGCTTCTCACCTACACCCGCGAATCGGCACAACTTGCCGACATCACGTGGGTTGCGTCGAGGAAGGATTTGGTGGACCGGTTTCAAGCATTTGCCGCCGCGCGTGATCCGGAGCTGAGCACCGCCGGGATTGCCATGGCGATGAATCGCGCGACCACGATGGGCCGCCCGATTCCCTCAGGCCGTGAGCGACTGATCTTCAGCGTGCTTTCCCGACTTCAACGCATTCCAATGCCCCGGCGATTTTTCGTCGCCCTCAAGGTGGACGTGAACCGTTTTTACCATACCGAAGGCGCGCCCGACCAGCTTCTGACGATGGCCCGACTAGTGCCGCGCGACGTGCGCCTTGCCGCGCTGGAGCAGATGTCGGCGGTCGATGACCCCGATCTCTGGCCGGGTTTTGGCGCCGATTATTTCCTCCAACATGCCGCCGATTTGCTGCAAACCGCCGACGCCGATCTCCTGCTCAAAATCGAAAGCAAGCAACGCGCGCAGTCCATTGCACCGCAATCCCCCAATGGGAACGGCAACCCCAACTATCCGGTTGCCGCCACGGTCCTCCGGCCCGACCGGGCCGACGAGATCCTGATCCCGGCGATTCCCAAATTCGACAAGCCGTACGAGGAAAGTCAGCGTATGCAGTTGGCCGTGGCCTTAGCCAGATTTGGATCAGAGAAGGGTGTTGCGGCCGCGGTCGACGCTTTTTTTAATGAGAAGCCGCAACCGGGGGCTTACGGATTTGGCCGGGAAAGGTTTCTTCGCCAGTTGTCCGAAAGCGATCCGGCGCGCTATCGGAAAACCGCGGCCCTCATTGTCCGGGACCAACGCCTCTCCACCCTCGGCCCGGCGTCAACGCGACAACTGCTGACCAGCGCAGAAGGCTTCCTGGGCCGACGCTTGGCGTCGGACGATGAAATGCAGGAATCAAGATCCATCGACGAATTCCAACGCGACCAGAAGTTTGCCTCCCTGTCGCGCTGGCAAGAACGGTTACGGAACACGGTGAACCAGTGGGCGCCTTGATGCGAGAAACAGCCCGGGAGTTCACGCCGTAGCGGGGATCCGGTTATGAGTAATTCCCGGATCGACGGCTGGGGAGATGTCGAACATTTGGCTTTCAAAGGTTCCCCACCATCCCGGCACGGATAGTCCGGTAAAGGCTTTTGACGGAACTTCCGCCCCGCAGGATCGTCAAATTGCGCGGAAGTCGTAGTTCGCAATTGCCGGGACGATTTATGCCGTCATTTCAGAGCCGTCCATTTGCCGCCGCGATTTCAACACTGTTCGGTATCGCACTCTTTGCCTCCGCACAACAGACCGGGCCCGCCCGAGAAGAGTTATTTTGCCATCCGCCAGCGCCTCCTAGTTCAAGGAATAAAGGCCTTATTGCAGGTCCTCCGCAAAAGTTGCGAGCATTTCAGAAATGCTCGGCGCTACCAGAATAACTGTCTGATACGCTTGGTCTGTGAAAATCACCTGTCCTGGACTTGCGAAAACGCAGTCACATTGTTTGTCGGCACTTTTCGCCACCGCGTCCCGCGTCTAGAACACACCCCGGCGTCCGCTTCATTCAACCACCATCGGAGGTCCCAGCAGGTCCATGGCATGGGCGTCGAACAAGGTGCGCAGGACGTTTCTCTGCTCGTCGGTATAAATTTTGTCGATCACCTGCTGCCGCGAGCGGATGTCCGTAAGGCTACCGAGCACGCCCCGCCCCGCCTTGCTTTTCAACTAGCGTGATGTAGCCGTTGCCACGTTGACGAACGGCTGGCTCTACGGCAGGCAGGATGCCCGCCTCTACGCGCCGGACCTCGCAGGTTTACTGCGATTTGGCCACGATAAAATCCACCACCGGCGTCGGGTCCTGCGGCCCGACGGGAAAATGTCCCTCGCCGGGCTTCACGATGACCGTCATCTGGCCGCCGAACTCCTTGTAGCGTTTTTCCGCGACTCGCGTCTCGCGGTCAAGCCAGGGGTCAAGCTGGCCGCACACATGCAGGATCGGCACGCCCGCTTTGGCCAGCGGGGCCAGACTGTCCAGCGGCGGCTTTTTTTCCTGTCTCCCTGACATGATGCTGCGCAGGACGGGATTCTCCCCGTAGATGCACGAAACTTTGTCGGGGTTATCTATGGCCCAGGCGTAGGTTTCCCCGGATCCCGCGCCGGCGCCTTCCATGGCCGGCTTTTTGGAAAAGCCGTGGTCGGTCATGATCTTGTAGACGGCGTCCCACTCTGCCCGAACGGGGCCTTGCCCCAGGTAAGGAGCAGCGACGATGTAGTACCCCTTTGCCAGCAGGGCCAGATCAACAGCGGAGGCATCCCGGCCGATGCGGTTCGCCCGGAAGACCCAGGGCTTCCCGGCAGCCTCAGTCTTCGGTACCAGCACCGCCATGCCGGTGACTCCAAACGCCGACTTGCCAGCCTTGTCGTACCGGTCGTAGCACGGCGTGAATTGCGGACCCCGGCAGGTGGCGTAGGTATCTTCTTTGGGGAGATAAACGTAAGAATTCTCGGTGCTGTAGTAATAGGATTTCGTGAACGTGTCGTCCACGATTTCGGGCCGGGGGGGCAGGGGCGTGGTGTCCGGCTGAACGTGCTGCTCAATGAAATCGGCGATAGGCTTGGGATCGATCAAGCTGTGCGGATGATGACCGGCACCTTCCTTAATCATGATGGTGATCTGGCCGCCGCCCTGGTGATAGATGTTCTCGATGACCTTCGTGTTTTTCTCCAGGACAAAATCCTCTGTCCCACAGACGTTGAGCAGGGGCACATCGTGCTTGATCAACTCCCCGATTTTCGGGATGTCCTCGGGGTAGATGCCGGGATTGTCGGCGTAGATGCAGGAGACCTTGTCGGGGTTCGCGGCTGCCCAGGTGTATTCATTCACCCCGCCTTTGCTCATGCCAACGAAGGCCGGTTTCCTGGATAGCCCATGCTTCTCCGTGAGATAGGCGTACCAGGCGTCCCACTGCTTGCCCGGAGACTGCCGGCCCGGATCAGGGGTAATAAACGCAATGTGAAAACCCCGGTGCAGCAATTCCGTTTCGGTCTGGGGCTGGTGGTCCCAATAACAGCCTTGCCACGACCAGGGATTGCCGGGCGCCGGCTTGTTTGGCACGACGACGATGCACCGCCGCTGACCCTTGGCGGGATTGCCAACCGCAAAGCCTTCTTTTTCCGGCCTCGTGAAAGGACTGATGGCCAGGGTCTGGTCATCCATAACGAAGTCGTAGCGGACGAACCCGTCGTGCCAGGTGCTTTTACCGCCATCGAAGGCGGGTTCGGCCCCGTGCACGGCGCCGACGAAACCGAACGCGCAGGCGGCAATGGCCGCCAGGACGAAAAGTTTTGCTTGCCTGACTACCTGCGAACATGTCGTTTTCATATTTTTGGTATCCATTTGCCTGCGAAGTGAACTCAGTTTTCAGGAGCCGGCTGCTATTTCAACTGCTCGAACAAGAGTGTGATTACCTTTTGATCGCGGGAGACACCGACGGAGAGAGTCTGTCCGGCAGTCAGGGAAGGAGCCAGTTGCAGGAGGCTCGCGACATCGGCGGTCTTGGCGCCGTTGACCGAGAGAATGACATCATTTTTTTTCAGCCCGGCCTTCATGGGAGGAGAATCGCTCGGGACTTCCAGGATCAGCACGCCTGTCACACCGGGAAGGCCGAAAGCAGACATCTCGCCTTCATCGGCGATGTTGCGAACCTTCACGCCGAGCCACCCCCGCGGCGCGATGTCACGCGGCGTGGTGTCACGCGCGGCGATTGTCGCGGCCGCCTGTGTTGGCCCCAGCAGCACGGGCGTCCTGGCGATGGCTCTCAATGCGGGTTTCTGCACGCCGAATTGATCCATGCCAAAATTCAGAAATCCCAAAGCCAGCGCCGGCGAGCCATCCTTCACGCGATAGTCACCTCTGGCGGGGTCCATGAATTGCGCATCGGCCACAATGGAGTGCTCGTCCCGACCGCTCTGCCGTTGTAAAGCGGTGGCCGGTGAGGTCTCCGTGCCCTCTTTCTGCATCAAGTTGTAATCCATTTCCTGGCCCCACGGCGGACGATGCATCAGGGCGGGCCGGTAAGCGGTCCAAACTATGTTGTGCCGGAAAATGTCGCCGCTTTCGGCGAACCAGACATGCGGATTAAGGCTCCCGCCAACCATGATGTTGTTCTCGACCAGGCGCCCGTAGCCTTCCCGGTTTTTTATGCCGCCGTGCAGACAAAGATTATTGGTGATGAGGTAATTGGAGGAGCCATCGTCGAGGTCAATGTCCCACCCGTGGTCGCAACGCCAGCGGTTGTTCCGCAGGATCACCGGCTTGACCGCATCCAGACGCGGGAGTTCGGGGACCTCCTTCACCCACGCATTTACCTCGGCAATTTTGGGCCGCCAATAACGGTCGCGTCCCCAGGAATTGAACGAGCCGTGGTCTCCCGTCTCCTTTACCGTGTCGAATACATCGCAGAACTCGATGACATCCCCGCCCCAGCACCCGTCGCCGATATTGATCCCCGCGCGCGGCATGTCGTAAATCGAGCAATGGCGGACGGTGATGTTCTGCGCCAGGTCGATATCCACTCCGGCAGTCTGCTTTTCCACCCGCCCGGTCAGGTAAATCAGGCAGTCTTCGACCAGGCAATCCGCCGGGTAGTTCTGTGTGCGTGGACCAGGGGTGCGGTCGAGATCCTCGAGCTTGTTCACCTCGCTGTAGTTGAACAAAGGGTTGCGTGCCGCCTGAGGGTCTCCGACAAAGCAGATGCCGCTTGCCCCGGCTTTGGCAATATGGCAGCCACGTATCGTGACCCGGCGGTTGTAATGGTTCACGAAAACCGCGTTGCCACCAACCTGATCCAGAAAACAATCTTCCAGCGCACAATCTTCTGTGCCCTCGAAGAACACCGCCCCGCCACGGTAGATGGCCCAGTCCGTGCGCAGGAGCGGTTCCCTGGTGTCCATCACCGTGCGTGCCGCATGACGAAAAGTCAGGCCCCGGAGAATAACGGAACGAACAGGCTTCTCCTGGTCGCCGCGAAACTCGACCAGGCTGCGGAGCCTTGTGGCTTCCACGGTCGCTTTGGTCAGGTCGAGCCCGGGAGGAGGGTCAAAGTAGAGGATGTGCGTTTTGGTGTTTAGGAACCACTCGCCGGGAGAGTCGAGTTCCTCAAAAATGTTCTCCACAAAGCGAATTTTCTGGTGTACCGCGCCGCCCCGGTTGTTTTGCCACCCACCCTCCTTCGTCAGGCCACCCTGCGGGTCCTTGCCCGTGATACGCCACGTGAAGTCACCCCAGAGGGCTGGATGCATGGCATGAAAATAGCCCCCAGCCGGATCCGCCCAGCGAACAACTCGTTCCGGCGAGATGGCGTCCGCCGCGAAGCCGTCGAAATACTGCGCCTTGGGATCGTAATTAGGATAGCGCGCCAGAATTTGTCGCTCGCCATTTACGAATATTTCCTCGGTTTGCAGATCCTCCGGCACTTTCGCCTGAACGATCCCATCGCGATAAGGCTGCCAGTCCAGTTTTTCAAGCCTTACGCCGCCACTAATCACCGGCTGCTCCTGCCCGTACGCCTGGTAAACCACCGGGGCGGCCTGCGAGCCTGAATCCTCGGCGCTGAAGACCAGCTTCTCCGGCAAGTAGTAGGTCCCGCCGCGCAGCCACACCGGGCCCGGCTGCTGCCGAACCGCCTGTTGGGCGCGCTGAATGGTGGCAAAAGGCTTTTCCAGCGTGCCGGGATTGCCATCGCTGCCGGTGGGTGCAACGTAATAGGGCTTCCCGACGGCCGGTAAGGCGAGGCCCATCTGCAGCAAAATGGCGAGCATCGTCATGGCCCGCTTAAAAATCTGGTTCCCGCTTGCCTGCTTCATAAAGTGCCCGCATTTCCGCGTCGCTCAATGCCCGGTTGAACCACGCGATCATCCATTAGATCGTTGGCCTGCTCAAGGTATACGCCCGGCTTATGGCCGTGCCTTCCGGATGCGTTGTCGTACTTCCTTGAGTACGTCCACTGCTCCTGGGTCAACCGATCCGTCCTGGTAGATGCCGAGATTGACCGTCACTGCGCCGCCATTCTTCATGCACTGACTAATATAGTCGCCAAGTTTCTGCGCATCGAATCGCGGCTTTGGCATTTCCGCCTTCTGTTGAACCCAGTACGGTTCCATGATGATCAATGACTGATATCGTAACCCCTGGCCGGGGCCGCGGAGGTTGGTGCCGTTGACCGGCAGCCCGACGGGACTTGACGTTTCCCCCGCCCAATAGTCCTGCCATTCGGTGACGCTGGGATAAATCCATGAGTTCACGGCGATGATCCGATTGGGATTCCCGGCCTTGCACACTTTATAGAAATCGCGGAAGGAAAAATCCGGGTACTTTTCGAAGCATTGATAGAACCCGTCAAACCAGTAGCCGGCGACCTTTTCCCCGTAGCGTTCTCCGAACTCCTTGACGATGTCTGTCGTCATCTGGGTGAATTCCTGGCTGGAGGAAGTTCGAAACTTCCCGATGACGTGAGCCGGGAAGTAGCACATCAACTTGATGCCCTTCGCGTTCAGGGCTTGCGCCATTTCGGCGATTAAATCGCGTTTGGTCGTATTGCCGGGGAAGTATTTTTCCCAACTGGTCAGTGGGGCCGGGCAATAAGGCCGGGCATGACCGACGGTGAATAAAACATATCCGGCGCCGGTTGATTCCACCATTTCGACAAACCGATCCAAAGGAAAATCCGCAACCGCCTGGTCGAACGGCTTGTTGGTTCCATCCCTGCCGACGCTCTGGCTCGTCCAGTGAAACATCAGCCCGTAGCCGGCCTTGTTGAGCCACTCGGTGCTGGCTCGTGAACGCCGGGCTTCCTGTCGATCCGCCTCGATGGCCGCAGTGGCGGATACCGGAGTCAGTTCGAGACTGCGAAAGGCGAGGAGGGGCTTGCCGGCGGGGGCATTCGCGACGCTCAGGGTGATGGTTTGTTTTCCCGCCGCCAGCGAAAGTGATCCCACGAGCGGCACGGTCTCATAGGCCATGTTGCCGCGAAACGCACCTTCGGTGCTTCGAATGGTGTAGTTAAGCTTGCCGCTACCGCCGGCGATTTGGAGTTCCTGCCCTGCGGCGCCGGGTTCGGCGGCGTGGCAAAGACGCACCGCGTGTTCGCCAGACTTGGCAATCTGCACTTCCCAGGTCACCGCCCCGCTGCCTTTCCAGGCAAAGTTGTCTCCTCCTTTTTTCTTTACGTCCCCTTCCAGCTTCGATGCCTGTCCGCCGTAGAGGTAAGTCGGAGCTTGAGAATTCACCTGCACGGCAGTCGTCTGGGAGGTTTGACCCTGTGCGGTACACACAGCCATCGCCGTCGCCATCAGAATTGAAAGACACTTCATAAAGTATTGTTCCTATTGCTGATCCATTCGGCCTGCCCGCATTCTGCCAAACCGAGACCGGAAAAAAATGGACAGACCGTCATTTCTCATGTACGGTTTTAACATCCTCCTGCAAAATCATGAAACTTGAAGACTCGACCAGTGCAACTGCCAGCGCCGTTCGGAGAACTATCCTCAACGGGGAGTCGCCTCACGTTCAACTTGACGTGTTGGAACGATTGCGAATCCAACTAATAGGCATCTTCTACACCGAGGTTGGCCCCGAATGGAGCAGTTGCGGGAAGCAGGAAAGTGATTACCTCCATCACATCGATCTTACATTGACCGGCCATCGACAGGTGGTGTTCCGTGGCGAGGTCCTGGACTTGGAACCCGGGGTTGCGTTCTGGTTTCCGGGCAACACGCCCCTGGAACGCAGGTACTGCGAACCCAGTAAAGTTCTATTCTTCAAGCTGCGTTGCGAATGGCTGCCAGGCGTTGATCCTCTCCTGGACTGGAAGGACCGAAGGCCGGGGCCGATCGGCCAGTTTGATTCCATGTATTGGCGGCCTTGGTGGCATCCAAAACACAAACCCACGTTCAACATGTTGCTCCAGGTCCAAGCCCGGATCCTGGATTGGATCGCGGGGGCCGTGCCCAACCTGGATGAGGTCATTCTCCAGCACGTCAAAACGCATTCCCGGTTCAATACCGTCTTTGACCTGATCGAACGGAAGCTGGCGCCCAATTTGCGCATTGAAGAACTTGCTCGGGCCTACGGCACCACCCTTCACGCCTTCTCAATGGCTTTTGCCCGGAATACCGGGATGAGCCCCAAAGCGTACCTGAAACGGCGTTTAATCCAGGAAGCGATGCAATTGCTCCTCAACAGCGACCTCAAGATCAAGGAAGTTGCCAGCCAGTTGCACTTTTCAGACGAATTCCATTTCAGCCGTTTTTTCCGTATCGCCAATGGATTGGCTCCCTTGCAGTATCGAAGAGCTTTCGCAAGGTTTGGTTGAACCGGTGAACGGGCCAGCCAAACCGGGCGTCACCTTCATTCAACCACCAGCGGAGGTCCCAACAGATCCATTCCATGAGCGTCAAACAGTCTGCGCAGGGCGTCTCTCTGCTCGTCGGTGTAGGTCTTGTTGATCACCTGCTCCCGCGAGGGGATGTCCTTTAGATTGCCGAGCACGCGGAAGAACTCCTCCATCTTGCCGGCGGGCTGGTAGACGTTGATGATCTTTGCCGGCACACCTCCTGCCGGGCTCCACACGTGGGCGACGTTGCGCGGGATGAAAACCGACTCCCCGGCTTCCATTTTAAATCGCTTGTCGCCGAGCTCAAATTCCAACTGGCCCTCCACGACGTAGATCCACTCGTCCTGGTCGCGGTGGCGGTGGCGCGGCCAACCGGCGGTGAACTCGAAAATGCACATCGCGCCGTTTGTGTCCTTGGCCGATACCTTGCAATCCAGAGGCTCGCCGCCGAGCTTGATGTGCTCGCCGAAGCGATCCTCCCCCGCCGCGACGCTAAATCCCGCGAACATCTCCTCGCTCTTCATGGTCTTGGCTCCTTTCAAGTGTGCGATGGTCTTGTCGATGGTTTGGATGAGCGTATGAGTTCGGGACAGGTTCTTTTCCAGGACCTCTCGATGCGACAAGAGGGCGGCAACCGTTTCGAAATCGGCCCGGCCCAGGATCTCTTTGATCTTCTTCAGCTCGAACCCCAACTCCCGGTAAAACAGGATCTGCTGGAGCATCAGGATCTGAGGCTCCTCGTAAAATCTGTATCCGTTCGCCCCCTGATATGCAGGCTTCAGCAAGCCCGTCTCGTCGTAGAAATGGAGCGTGCGCACGCTGACGCCCGAAATCGCGGCCACTTGTTTGACGGTGTATGCCATATCTCGTTCCCCCGCAGGGGCCACCATGGCCCGTACGGGTCCAACACATTTTCAGGGATCACGTAACGTGAGGGTCAAGAGAATAATCTTCTGGGAAAGAATAATTGCGGACGGGGGGTTTGGTGTAGGGCGCGGCCGATCCGGGAGCGCGGACAGCCCCTTGCAGCATCAATAAGGGTTCATCCGGCTTATGCGTAGGTATTCCTGGGGCTCCGCCCCAAACCCCGGAGTTTGTCGCATTCGTGCCGCCGGCAGAGGGTTGAATCAAAGGGGGATCGGGCGGAGAAACCCCCGCCCGATCCTTTGCCGTATGGCAACCGGCCGCCGCTCGGGTCGCACTCCTGCGGAGCCCTGTCCTGCGGCCGGCGCAGGCATCTTCGTCCGAAGACCGCTGCATGGTCAAGCAGGCCGCGGTACCGCCATCTGCCGGAGGCACCCATGCGATAAAACTCCGGGGGTGCGGGGGCGGAGCCCCTGCGGCTGATTGCCTTGCATTGGGCTCGACGCCGACTACCTACGCATAAGCCGGATGAACCCCATTTCTGCCAATGCTCGTAATGTCGTGGACTTTTCAGACGCTCTCAGTCAAACCAAGCCAACATATACCGTTGTCCTTCATCGGGCTGTGGCACAAGGCCCATGTTTTCGGCCAGCTCATTAAGCCATGTAAATATCTTTTCTCTCGATTCTGGGTTATCGGACATCCCTATCAATACGTTGTCCGTCGACCCGAATCCTTCAACCACACTAATTTTTGCAACCGACACCTCGACAGCACCCCACTCATAAAGGTTCTCAACGATCTTAAGAGACTCATCATAAGAAAGTTCGCCTATGTTATTCTTTCCCGAGCCACGCTTCAACCATTCTAAAGCCTCGGTACGATCCGGACTCGCCAACAAACCTCTGAGAAACTCGCTCTCGGGCTTTCTCATAACATATCTCCATTTATAGGTGTTACTACAGTCACACTCCGGCTTCCTCCTCGTTAAGTACCGCAACCCCCTCAGTATCCTCAATATCGGGCCCTTCTTCGCCCTCGACGGAAGCAGTCGTAGAGCCCTCAAGGCTCTCGATGGCTGTTGTCTGTAGGCGAGTTAACTCACGCGCCGCAGCTTGTTTAGCAAGCCCCGAACTAAAAAGAATCGGGAGTGCAAATAGAAGATCACGTAAGGAAAACGAGAACTGCAAAGGTGACAGAGAACTGCAAAGGTGACATCCATCATTTTCTTTCATTTGCTGCCTTTTGTGGTGGTCTGCCGC
>DAIRGS010000130.1:0-3851 GCA_036794395.1 Tepidisphaeraceae bacterium
GCAACAGCGCCACCACCCCCAGCAGATACAGCGTCGCGTGCTCCCCCATCATCGCCTTCAGCCAGTGCCCCGCGATGATCTTCACCCCCACCAGCATCAGAATCAGCGCCAACGACACCTTCAAATACTCGAACCGCGCCATCAACCCCGCCAGCGCAAAATACAGCGTCCGCAAACCCAGCACGGCAAAAATATTGCTCGTAAACACCAGCAATGGGTCCGCCGTCACGGCAAAAATTGCCGGGATCGAATCCGTCGCAAACACCACATCCGCCCCCTCCACCAGAATCATTGCCAGCGCCAACGGCGTCAGCATCCACCGCCCATTTTCTAAAACCACAAACCGCTTCCCGTGGTAGTTCGGCGTCAACGGCAACACCCCCCGCGCCACCCGCATCGTCAGCGATTTTGAAGGGTCCGGCTCCTGCCCCCGCGTCCATAACATCCGAACCCCCGTATAAAGCAGGAACCCACCAAAAATGTACAGCACCCAGTGATAGTGCGACACCAGCTGCGCCCCAACGGCAATCAGTGCCCCCCGCAACACCATCGCTCCGATAATCCCCCACGACAGCACCCGATGCTGTTGCTCCCCAGGCACCGCCAGAAACCGGAAAATCACCGCCATCACAAACAAATTGTCAACGCTCAGCGCCTTCTCCAGCACATACCCCGTCAAATACTTCACCGCCGCCGACGCCCCATTATTCACCCGCCCATCCACCGCATCGATCGTCATCCCCAGCCCAAACCGGTGATGCTCATACCCATCATAAACCACCCCCGTAAACGCCAGCGCAATCCCCACCCAGATCCCCGACCACACCAGCGCCTTGCGAAACGAGACCACCTGCGACCGCCGGTTCAACCAGCCCAGGTCAAGCGCCAACAGCAATCCAACCAAAGCAATGAATCCAATCCACGTCCATATCATGACACCGCCGAAATCCTTCTCACTAACGCAACGGGTGCATGCACACGATTACAAATCATTCTCAAGTCTAGAATCGCCATAAATCCTCCGACGGTGGAACTTGAGAAGCGTTGCGAAACGTTGGTATAATCCAAGAGTTGTTCCATCTCCTGTTGGAGTGTTATTATGACGGAGTTTACACCCACCGATGTGCTGGCGAGTATTGGGCGCCTGCGCGGTGCCTCGATTGACGAAGTCGCAGCGGACTTGGGGGTCGCCGTTGCCGACGTTTTGCCAAAGCTCTCTGAACTTGTCGAGTTGGGATATGTTCGCCCGCTGGGCCGCGGGATCCCCGTGATGCCAAATGGCGCCCCACTTCTCGATAAGTCCCGACTTTCCGAATCGGCATTTGAGGTGACCTTTCGTGGGTTCGTGGAGCTCCGCTCATCATGATGATGGCAGCCCCGGCCGCCTCAGGGTTCGCCGACGTAATTTCTTCGAAGTTCAGCTGGTTCATCCTGCTGGACGTCGCGGAAATTCTCATCGTTACGATCCTCCTCATCCTTCAAGACCTCTCTGATAAGAATCGACCATTTGACTGGCTACCAATCCTCTTCACCATTCCTTTCGGCTGGCTCATGTTGATTCAGAGCGCGATCGTTGCCGTCGCGCTTGTCGTGCTTGTCGGGCTGCGGAGAGCCACGTTCGGCGGGATTGACGCATGGTGGGTCGCACTTGCTGGGCTTTCCATTTTGAAGTCCTTGCCAGGCGGAAGCCAGGGTCAAAGCGGTGCGAAATTGACAGGGTTGGCGGACTGGCTCTTCAAGAAATTCTATGGGGATCTACGTCTCGAAATTCAAAAGAGGAGTCGTTCGTTTGTCCTCTCGTTGACAATTGCATACAAAAATGCCGCCGCGGCATTCCTACAAGACGCAATGGATTTCATCGATGCCTCTGAGGCGGTCCCCGACGCGGCGAAGGACAAGAAGACTGTAACCACGGAGTTCGCAGCGCAAACAAGCGATACGCTCCGGGTTCAATATCTCGCGAACTGGATCGGGCCTAGAACCACCCGGAAAAAATGGGCACGATTGACCGGCAAATGACCGATCCGCGACCTGACATCGCACGCTTGGCGCTGCCAATATGAATCAATTAAGCAAACACAAGAGATTTGGAATGCTTGCGGCAGGGGGATTGGCAAACTTGCCATCCCCGGTTGAAACCGGTGGTCAAGTCATTATCTTCACATTTGCTTTCGCATCTGTCAGCGCGCCCGTTGCATGATGTCCTTTCCAACTCGGTCCAGGGCCAAAGCTTATGTCCAGATTGTTGCTCCGACCGATCTCCTATCGGCACGCGATCTTTCCCGACCCCCATCTCGGCCCCCGCCGCGCCATCAACTTCTCCTCAGCACCCGAACACCTGCCTGCTTCCGAGCCTCCAGATGCCCATCTCCCATCGGATGAATACGATTGCGTCCGCTGGCTCTTCAACCGCGCCGGCCTCAATGCCGACGACTATCGCTCCGAAACCCTTCGCCGACGCATTCCCGCATGTCTCCGTGCCCTGCGCGTCAGCTCACTCCAGGAAGCCCGCCTCGCCGTTCAGCGCAATCCCGAAAGCCTCCCCCTGGCGATGGCCTCCATGGTCATCGGTGTAACCGGCTTCTTCCGCGATCCATCCGTATTTGACACCATCAACGAAAAAGTCCTCCCCGACATTCTCGCCCGCCGGGAGGGCCCCCGAATCTGGAGTGCCGGCTGCTCCGATGGCGCTGAACTCTACTCCATCGCAATGCTCGTGGCCGATCGCGGTCCCCTCCATCGCGCCACGCTCCTGGGAACCGATTGCCGCCAGGACTCCCTCGCCCGCGCCCGCGACGGCATTTATGATGCCGAGGCCCTCCGTAATGTCCCCCCGCGCCTCCTCAACCAGTATTTCCAACCAGGATCCTCCGGCTGGCAAATCCGCTCCTGCCTTCGCTCCGCCCTCCAATGGCGCACCGGTAATGTCCTTTCCACCCCCGAACCCGGCGCCTGGGACCTGATCCTCTGCCGGAACATGGCCATCTACTTCCATGCCCACGTCGCCAACCGGCTCTGGCAGGCTCTTCACAGTGCCCTCCGCCCCGGCGGATTTCTCGTTCTAGGCAAAGCCGAGCGTCCCCATGGCGTAACCGGCCTCAGGGCTATCGCACCTTCCATCTACCGTCGCGACAGGAGTTGAACGTGTCCGCCTGGATTTTCCTCACCCACGCCCACAAAAAGCCCCCGACCTGGGTCGCCGCACTCGTCGCCCTCGGCCTCGTCGCGGTCATGCTCTTTCTCCGCCTCGTTGCCGCACGAACCTTTCCGCTTCCCATCGGCTACGGCGTCCCCATCGTCATCCTCGCCTTCTTCCGAAACCGCAAAATCCTATGGGCCGCCATCGCTTCCTTCGCGCTGCTCAGCATCATCAAATTCTTCTTCCTCCTCCCTGAAAAACCCCTCGCGATCCATCTCACCGTCCAGCAATACGATGCCTTCGAAGGCTTCATGGTCCTGCTCGACCTTTTCCTCGTCGGCATCGTCGTCGATATCTGGATCATTTCCCGCGAATGGCTCGAACATCGCAACACCCAGCTCGAAACCGCCAACTCCGATCTGGCCGCCCGTGAAGAAGAAATCGCCCGACAGAACGAAGAGCTTCAATCCCAGACCGAAGAACTCGAACGACAGAGCGAAGAACTCCGCGGCGCCAACGAAGAACTCGCCCATCGCGAAAAAACCCTCGAAATCCTCCTGTCCCTCTCCCGCTCCCTCGATACCCGCATGACCCCCGGCCAGATCATGGAGCGCATCTGCGAGACCCTCGGCCTGCTCATCAACGGACCAACCGCCGCCTCCGCCGTCCTGGTCGAAGAAGACGGCCAGATGATCGTCCGCTGCCATCATGG
>DAIRGS010000130.1:3861-19002 GCA_036794395.1 Tepidisphaeraceae bacterium
CGGCCCCGCCGGCCCCGTCCAGCAATCCATTCCCACCGACCGCTCCTTCGCCTCTCTCGTTCTCGGCCGTGTTCGCACCGGCTACATCGAAGACCTCTCCCTCCGCCCCGATCTCACCATCCCCCAGCCCCAGCAGGGCGATCCCATCGTTGCCATCCTCGCCACCCCGCTCCGCGTCGCCGGCAAGCCCGTCGGCAGCCTCGAAGTTTACAGCCGCTACAAAACCAACTGGAACCAGGATCAAATCGCCTTGGTCGAATCCCTCGCCGCCCAAACCTCCGTCAGCCTCGAAGCCGCGGAGTTATTCCACAGCGTCACCCAGGAAAAAAACCGCTTCGAAGCCGTCTTGCAAACCGCCCCCATCGGCATTGCCGTCGCCAACGCCGATATCTCCGATGTCCGCCTCAACCCCGCCGCCGCCGCAATGCTCAACGTGCCGGTCGATCGCAGCATCGACCTGTTTGATTCCGCCGCTCAATGGACCGCCTACGTCGATGGCAAACCCATTACCCCCAACCAGGCCCCACTGATTCGCGCCGCCCGCGAAGGAAAAGAAATCAACGGCGCCGAACTCGATCTGGTCCTGTCCAACAACCGCCGGCTCAGCCTCCTCACCTACGCCCGCCCCATTCGCGATCCCCGCGACAATTCCATCCGCGGCGCCGTCTCCGTCTTCGTCGACATCACCACCCAGAAAGAACTCCAGCGCGAGCTCGATACCCGCCGGCGCGAGGCCGAGGAAGCCTCCATCCGCAAGACTCGCTTCCTTGCCGCCGTCAGCCACGACATCCGGACCCCGGCCAACGCCATCAGCCTCCTGGCCGAGCTCATTCGCCGCACCGCCAGCAATCCCGCCATGTCATCCGATGTCCCCGAACTGGCCCGCGAGCTCCACTCCAGCGCCATCTCCCTGGTCAACCTCCTCAGCGATGTGTTGGATGTCGCCCGATTCGATTCCGATAACGTCCAGCTTCAGGAAACCGAGTTCCCCCTCGCCGCGCTCCTCGACGATGAGCAAAAACAATTGCTCCCTCTCGCCCGCCAGAAGGGCCTGGCCCTCGAGGTCGATACCTCCGCCGATCACATGGCCCTCCGCACCGACCGCATCAAGCTCGCCCGCATCCTCGGCAACCTGATCGGCAACGCCATCAAATTCACCGAGACCGGCGAAGTCCGCGTCGGCGCGTCCCGCAACACCGACGGCTCCCTCCAACTCGTCGTCTCCGACACCGGCATCGGCATCGCACCCGAACACCTCGAACACATCTTCGACGAGTTCTTCCAACTCCGAAACCCCGAACGCGACCGCGCCAAAGGCTCCGGCCTGGGCCTCACCATCTGCAAACGCCTCGTCGACGCCATGGGCGGCAAACTCGAAGTCCATTCCACCCCCAACCAGGGCAGCCGCTTCACCGTAACCCTTCCGCCGTTTACGTTAGTGCCCCAGCGGTAAGCGGGCGAGACAAGGAGACAGGGAGACTCTTGCAATGAAGATTCAGCGGCACACCGAGTTGGAGGTGTATAAAAAGGCCTTCGATGCCGCGATGGTGATCTTCAAAATTTCCAAGACCTTTCCCAAAGAAGAGATCTATTCCCTGACCGATCAAGTCCGGCGTTCATCACGATCTGTTTGCGCTAACCTGGCCGAAGCATGGCGAAAGCGCCGTTACCAGGCGGCCTTCATTGCCAAACTTTCCGATGCCGAAGCCGAAGCCCAGGGCAATCGCATGTTCATGTTGTGAGTAGTTTGAACAGGTAATAGTCGTCCCACCCCGCCCGGAGGCGTTTGGTCCGGATGCTCCCTTTGCTTTTGTCGGACTTGAGACAGTTCAGGGCCATTCGACACAGCCGCGAGAAGTTTCCCGATCCGTGGCCGGTGCGGATCCGCCGCTGGTCTTCGTTGAAGGTGACGTCCAACTGCCAGTGCAGGTTGTTCTCCACCGACCAGTGCCCGCGGACCAGTTTCGCGGCTCGGGCCGCGTCGGTCCCCCTGATGCTGCTGACGTAGTAGCGCCGTTCGGTTCCGGCAACCCCGCCGACCTCCCGGACAGATTCCACCGCGATCACGCTGCCCAGGTGCGGCCAGGGCTCGTCGAGCTTGACCCAGTGGACCTCGTCGCTCACCCACACCCGCCGCGTCTCGATGCGGCCATGGTCCCCGTCCACCGTCTGGACGAACCCGTGGCCGATCGCCCGCGAGGCACCGGAGCCGGATTCGAGGATCAACTCGTCCATCACCTTTTTGACCTGATCGTGCGGTTGCGTCCGGCCCCTGGCATCGCTCCCCAACGTCCGCCAATCCAGCCGGCAAGCCAAAGCCTTCAGCCTGTTCATTGGCCACCCTTCCGCGAGCCCACCCATCCTTGCCGACGATGAAGCCTCACTTCAAATGGGCAAGTGCATGACATGCATCGCATACGCTCAGCTCATTGCGGAAAACGCCGTGATAACCGATCAGCCATCGCCAATCGTGGATGCGATCTTTGAGCTTCTGGTAACCGACCTCAGCACGCTCGCTCTCTCAATAGCCAGCTTGCCGCTCTTCCAAGGCCCGTGCCGGCGCTTGATTGATCGGCTTATCACAGTGCCGCTAAACGCCGGAATTGGATGGGACGAGATTTCAGAAACCGTTGCATCTCAGTTTCAATGAGTGGTCAATGCAATTGTGTTGGGAAAAGCTCCATGGTCGCCATTCTATTGGGGATGCCCTGGGCCAATTCTGGCCAACGATCGATGAACATGGTCGCCGATATACGACCCAATTCCGATGGCTCGATCTTATTTAGTCCCCCGCCGTAGACGCGACCTTCACCGCGCAATTCATGGCCGGTAACATCATTCAGCAGAGCAAACACCTCAGTGGCACGATCCGGATGATTTCGCAGCAATACAGCGAGTGCATTTTGCGGGTAAAGCATTAAGTAGAGATTTGTCGCAATTGCAACCGAGCGGTTCCAGATGAATCGGAACGGTTGCTTCTCGTCCGTCCCGCGACCCATGTACGTGCAAAGAAATGGTGCTGATTCGCGGCGCTCCTGCTTGTACCAAGGGTTGCGCTTCCCGACCAGATACCCCTTCTTGACGCCAAGAGCATCGGCACGTTGCAGATATTTCCAGAACGACAAATAGCGGGTCATTAAAACCTCTTCAGGTAAATCGCAATCGATTACGCCGAGAGGTTCGCCCAGGAGCGGCTTGCCTTCGTCGTCGCCGTCGATGACCGTAAGTTTCAAATGTCGTGGACTTGGAAGAATCGGTCGGAGAAACTGCCGTGGAACTCCGTAATGATCCGCATCGGCAAACGGCAAGATGAAAAACTTATTGTGGCCGGTCGCTATTCCGCGCTGAATGCGAAAAAAATCGCGGAGCATCGGCGTGGTACCCGCGGATTTGGTGCGCCGGTCGTTCTTCGCGTGATTGGGGAACGCGGTCCACTTGCGCGATTCTCCTAGCCGCTTGAGGGAAATATGCTCCGTTGTGCCAGGCACGCGGAAAGTGCCGCCGAAGGTAAATTCGACGCTATGGTCGTTGGGTGCTGGGGAGTTGCGAAACACAACGATTGCAGACGAAACCAGGGCATCTCCGAATTGGACGTCCGCGGGATCAAATCGATGAGCGCGAATCAGCGTTACACGTTCGGCAAGGAAACGCTTTAGAGCAGCGCCGTAGTTGACATCCATGAACTCCGAGGGGATGAGCCACGCGGCAAACCCGCCACGGGCCATCCACGCGGTGGCGAGAAGCAAGAAATAAACGTATAGGCCGGCCAATCCACTTACTTTGACGCCCGTCACTTGGCGCGTGAGCGCCTGCAGCCGCGCCTTCTCGTCGGGATCAAGGTGATGATGCCGAACGTACGGCGGGTTGGCGAGGATCAAGTTGGGTGCTACTGATAGCGCTTCGGAATGGACCAAGCGCGTAAAATCCCCGCGAATGAGTTCAAGTCCTGCGGGCGTCCAAAGATCATGTGCCGCATCGCAGAGTAGTGGGTCAAGTTCCACGCCTATGGCGCGGGCCATGCGATTTTGACCGAACGCGGATAGCGCCGCCGAAAAAAAACTGCCAGTTCCAATCGAAGGGTCCGCGAATCGGATGTCTTCTCGCGCGCCGTCAAAAAATGCCCTCATGTATTCGGCGATTTCTAAAGCCAAGGTGTAAGGCGTAGCGAATTGCCCAAGGCGATTTCTTTCGGTTTTGGATCGCTGGGCGTCGCACTTACCTTGGATCGCCCGGCGTCGAAGTTCGACCGTAACGTCGTCGTCAACCAGCATCTGATTCATATCCCCAACTTTAGAAGGTCGGTGATGCGATGTTCCCACACCCAGTCTAATCCTTCGGCAGCTTCGTAGCCAAGATAATCGCTGCCGAAATAGCCGCACAGAAAGAGGACGAAACACACGGAATCACTATACGTCGCCTGAAGCTGGCGAATCTTCGTCGCCTCTTCTTTACGCCGTTTGTTTGTATTCGTGAAATCTCCCGCTGATTTGGCTTCAATGAGGATTGGAAGGCCGTCCTTGCGTCGCCGCTTCGGCTGAATCACAACGTCCACGGGAATATTGACCCTTAAGGTTTCTCCGACTGCCAAGTTCATTCGGAAAGCAAACGTACCAAGCTCCATCGCCCGCAGTGGCGCTCCTGGGGGATGAGGTTGCTTCCGATAGCCGAGTTTCTCGAGGAAATCAGCGATCATGGCGAGTTGTCGCTGTTCCTGCGCATTGCGAACAATCGGGTTGGCAACCGCACTACAAAGCCGATCGGCCACGATGGTCGAAGCTCGGTCGCGCTCGTGATCGGTTGGCACCTTGCCCGCGTCAAGCCAGGGAAAGATGTCGCGGTCCAGCAACTGGATGAGAATACGGCACACTGATGCAAGATGCTGGGCAAGCAGTTCCGGCTTCATGCGCACAGCCAGTTTACCTTCCTCCATGCTGCCAATCAGGGATTTATTCGCGTTTGCGAGGCCGATGAGACGGTCCACGGCCAGCGGTGGGGCGGTACACATGCGAAGTGTCGGAAGTGCGCCGGGTGTCGACCTGAGTGCTTCGGGATTTAGATTTCGAAGATCGTCCGTCGCCGTAAGCGCCAGCTTGACGTGTTCCGTAGTCCGAACGCGGGTGGATCGGAATGCTTCCGGCGCGAAACGCATGAACCACAAGTTGAATTGATCAACGGATGCGGCGATGTCTGCTTTCCATAGGTGGGGCTTATCCGCGTTTATCTTCGAGCGTCCCAATCCCTGCTCCGATCCGTGATCGATTCATCGTAAAGGAATCGCAGACCGGCCCTAAGGAGCTGCATACCTTGCTTGGAGCAGTTCTAGGTCAACCCGCCGAAATCACCGGCCGGCCCATCGCCACCAGCCACCGGCAGTGCGATCGAACCGCTCCCCAGAACGTCTTGTTCGCGTTGTAGCGAACGCCGAACTCATTGCACACCTTCTCCACAACCTTCGAAAGCTCCGGATAGTGAACGTGGCAGATCTTATGGAAGAGGTGATGCTCAACCTGGAAGTTCAGTCCACCCAGGAACCAGCTCAACACCCGGTTGCTCCGGGCGAAGTTCGCGGTCGTCAACACCTGATGAACCGCCCATTCATTTTCAACGCGTGCACCGCCGGTTGCGGTCGGTACTGGAACCGGGAAATCGGCTTCTTCGACACAGTGCGCGAGTTGGAACACCACGCTCAGCGCCACGCCACTCACAAAGGCCGCCAGGGAATAAACTCCAACGACGGCCCAGAACGGGTGCAGCATCATTGGAAGGACGAACGCCAGCGAGAAGAAAATCATCTTGCCGCCAATGAACACGGCCAGGTTCTTGCCCTTGGGCCGCGGAATCTTGTGCCCGCCGATCCGGCCAATGGCGACGCTGTAAAAATCATCCACTAAGTGCCATTTGATCGCCAGGAAGCCGTACAGCAGCCAAAGGTAAACGCCCTGAAGCCGGTGAAACGGATATCGCTTCTGCTCGGGGGCAAGCCGGCCAAAGAACCCAATGTTGATGTCGTCATCGTACCCATCCACATTGGTGTATGTGTGGTGGATGGTGTTGTGCTTCCAGTCCCAGAGGTAGGAACTTCCACCTATGACGTCCAGCGTCATCGCCATGAGCTTGTTCACCCAGGCCCGCTCGGAATACGCCTTGTGCGCCGCGTCGTGCTGGATATTGAATCCAATCGCGGCCATGGCCATGCCCAGAACCGCCGCCAGCGGAAGGACCAACCACCAACTGCTCACCACAAACATCAACAAGATGTATGCGCCCGCGCACCAGGCCAAAATCGAGGCGGTCTTGAAATACATTCTGGGACAATCGCGTCGACGCCGCCCGGTTTTCTCGAAATAGGCGTCCACCTGCTTCCTTAATTCACGCAGAAAACGGTCGCTTCCATTGAATTTGAGCTTCGGCAACCCGCTGGCGCGAGGGGTCTCGATTGTGTTGGTTTCCATTGGGGGCTTGTTTCGCAATCTCTTCGGAGGACTTGGGACGGCACGATCCGTCCCACCAATCGTGCAAACGCGTAACCGATGTCATTCTTCTATGATCGGGTAACCGTTCCGCGGCGATCAAATACTGAGGACGTTACTTTATGAGACGAACCGCAGACGCTGCAAGTTCGCTCATCCGTAATTCATTCGCCCGTCACAATCTTCGCGTAGTCTCCGCAAAGTCAGGTCGGGCGTACCGACCGAATGTCAGTGGTATACCGGAAGGAGCATCAAATGGGAAAGTCCTGGATCTTGCTCGCACTTTTGGCCGCGGGCTGTGCAGCACATAATGGCACCGCCAAGTCGGGAAAAGAAAAAGACGAAGGCAACGAGACCAAAATCAAATTCAGCGAAGCCCCCGAAGCGGTCCAAAAGACCCTCACCGAGCAAGCGAACGGTCAGAAAATCGAATCCGTCGACAAGCAAACCAAAGACGGCAAAACCGTCTTCGAGGCCGACGCGGTGATCAACGGCACCAACTACGAAATCGTCGTTGCCTCCGACGGCACACTGGTCAAAAAGTCAGTGGACAAGGAAGAAGACGAAAAGAAGGGCAAAGAAAAGAAGGATTGAAGTGATTCCCCAGAACGACCGACAGCGATTTGAGTCTTGTGGTGCGGGCCTCCAGGCCTGCACGTGTAGCCCTGCGGGCTACACAGATCGGGCCGAATCGCGCAAGGTCATTCAAACAAATGTCATCCTGGAGCGCAGCGAAGGATCTGATAGTCGAACGGCTCTCCGGAATCAGATCCTTCGCTGCGCTCAAGGATGACAGGGTGAGCACTTAACATCTATGCACCGAGTCCGATTGCTGCTACTTCGCCCCGGTCAGCTGGGCTCGCTTTTCCGTAATCAACTTCACCAGAGCATGCTGCGGATCTGAGAACTTTTTTGTGCCTTCTTCCATTAGCGTGCGTTCCATCTTTGCCATATCCACTTTCTGGTCGATCTCCTTCAACACCGCATCGGGCGGCATCTGATCGATCTTCCGGGAATACTGATGATTGAGCTTCTGTACGGCTTCGTTGGTGGCGGGGGGGTTGGTCTGAATATCACTTCCGGCAAGGGCATCCACGTACTTATCTGCCGGGTCGGTCGGCTTCTTCACACCTGTGCTGGCAAACACGATCTCCTGCTGAAGCCGCAGGTTCTTTCCTTTCCAGAACTCCTGATTGAGCTTCCAGATTCGCTTGACGTTGACCAGGCCCACCTGTCCCTGTGCCGCAGGGCTTAAGTCAGGGACTTGTTTCTCCGTGTACACGTCGATGCGCGAAACGAAGATGCTGTAAACACTCTTAAAATCGTTTAGCCCGTTTTTCCGTCGCTGTGCCCCGCGCCAGATGTTCTCGCGCGCAATCTTGTACTGTCGCTCTGAAAAAATCAGTGTGACGTTCAGCGTGATGCCCGCCGCGGCGAGCTCTTCCAGCGCTTCAAGCCCAGCCGGGGTGGCCGGCACTTTGATCATTCGATTCTTATGTCCCGCCGACCATTTCTTCCCCAGCTCGATATATCGCCGCACCCGCTGGGCGTGCGGCACCGGCTTCTGCTCGTCTTCCAGCAGCGGATCCAACTCAAAACTCACATACCCATCGTTCCCCCTGGTCTGCTCCCACACGGGCAAAAACACATCCTGTGCGGCCTTCACCAACTCGTCATCCAGCGCCCACGCAACATCCTCAGCCTCCAGACCTTTTTCAGTCAGTTGCGTGATGCGATCATCGAACTTCCCCGCCTTGAGAATTTCCGAAATAATAATCGGATTGGAAGTAGCGCCGCTGGCCCCCAATGCACGATTCGTCTTCACGTCGCTCGGCTCCACCCCATCCAGCCAAACCTTGGTCCCGCTAGCGATCAACGATTGCAATGACATCCGGCCGCTCCTTTCCGTTTGAGCAGTTTGGGGATTATATGGCGGATCGGTCGAAAGACGCGACACGGCTGCTGATCTACGTTAAATTATAGAAACGGGAATGCGAGGCTCCGGCCGAGCTTGATCCTGAAACGTGCTCAGCTTGGCAAGTCCCACGTGCCCCCGTGATCGCGTCAAACTAGACTTCCGGCCTCTGGAGATTAAGACGTTTCACAAACTCGATATGGTCCAAACTCGCCAGCCCCTCCTGCTGAACCCGCACAACCGTCGACAAATCGCCCCGAATCATTGCCGCGGCATCCAACCACAGACCCGGCAGCACTTCACTCCGAAAAACTCCATCCGATGAAGCTGCAAGTTGGACGTACTCGTCTCCCCGCAACACCATCCAGTCGATTGCTCGCTCCAAAACGCGCCAAACGATGTATTCCTTCACCCCGTTACGGCGATAGACCTGTTTTTTGACGTGCAGATCATAACTGGCAGTACTCGCCGAAACCTCGGCAATGATCTCTGGCGCACCCACGACATATCCTTCGTCATCTACGTCCGCCTGCCCCCCATAAGCGGTAAGAACGTATAAAAACGCATCCGGTTGCGGCTCATTCTTAATCTCAAGTCGAAGACTCGAGTTGTCCCCTCCCCGCACAGCGGGTACCGCAGCGCGATAGTGCCCCAGCCAGAAGATCAAATCGAAATGCGGACCCCCATGATTCGCCTGCGAAACCGGCGGCGCCATATACACAATCCCTTCGAGCAATTCCGCCTTCACGCTTGCGGTCGCTGCCGCGTAACGGCGCTCAAATTCATCACGATCCAGATGATCGCCAGGCTGTAGCGGAAACTCCCGCACCTGCGACCCTTCGGACAATTGTGGTTGTATGGGTTGAGCCACTGACATCGATAAAAACATTCTACTGGCTCGACTCCCCTCGCGCCCATCGAATTCACCCCGGCGTCTCTCCAAACGCCTCCCGCTCAAACGGGTTATCCTCATAGGCCCGAAGCCCACGAATTTTCATCACGACGGACATGATCAAATAAGCCGGGATAAAGAACGGCCCCCAGCGCTCGCATTGCCGGACATGCACACGCTCATGATTGCGCGTCAGATCCAGAAGGTCTTGATCGCGTGCGATCACCACATGACCCAGCGTCATCGCCGATGCGCCGCCCTTCAGCAATGTGCAATGTGTAAGGAAGAGCCTGGTCATCCGGCCATGCAGTTCCAGAACGCCATCCACCCGGCGTGCGTGGCCGGTAAAGAGCGAGTCGGGCAAAAACACCAGCCCAAGCAGACTCGTGGGTAACGCCCATAGATAAACTAGAACCCGTGGAACGCGCATCAGTATCAGTACCTCAGACAGCCAACTTGCTTCAACGCGACCTACGATATCGCGACTGCATGCGGTGTGCCCAACTAATGCACAACTCTCAACGACCTATATCTGTTCCCTCCGATACCCCGCTGACCGACGAGCAAGTGCTCGATCTGTTCGACGCCAGTCCTCCGGATGCATTTTCCGTCTTGAGTCGCCGGGCCAAAAAGGGTCTATCGGATGACTCGGTTGCTCGAATGCTGGTCGCCGGCGGGTCTCCAGTACCTCAGCCAATTCCCCTTGCGGCTCCGGTATCTATTCCGCCCATGCCCCTGGAGTACGAGCCAACCGAATTTCAAACGCGTCGATTCAACCCCGCCAGCGCGCCGCTCGCCTATCGGATCCTGAGAATCGGATTGTGGCTGGGCGTTGCCGCGGCCATGGTGGCGGTCATGCTGACCCGCTTTTTGGACCGGTAACTCTTTGAACAGGCCGCTTGGACACCCTGTGGAAAAGCTGCTTTTGGGCGTACACGAACGGAGTGCCAGTTATCGGTCCGGCCAACAGCAATCATCCCTAAGGACGTGTCGGGTGTTGGTGGCATCCATCGCAACGCGCGTGGCGCATCAGCTCAGCCAACAAGTTTTCCACAGCGACAGTCCGATAATAGATGATATAAGATACCGCACTCATTGGGCTTAACTGCTGTTTATGAAAGTTATACACAATGCGCCAGCCATCATTACTACTGTTACTGACCTAAAGCTTTTAGTAACACAGTGGTGGGAGTAAAGTACCCGACCCACTCGCCGTAAGCGTGTTATCGGGCAAGTAAGACTTTGCAGACGGCCACCAATGTGGCCATGATCGGGTTGCAAGATTGATCGGGCACACAGAGGGAATTCATGAAAGTGATTTGTAATCGTGGTGCGCTGCTTGAAGCGCTGACCGTCTGCGGCAACGTCGTCGCGTCGCGTACACCCAAGCCGGTGCTTCAGTGCGTCAAGCTCAGCGCTGCCGATGATCGGCTTATCGTCTCGGCCACGGATCTCGAAGTCGCCATCCGCTATTCCGACAACCAGGTCCAGATCGAGCAGCCCGGCGAAACCCTGGTGCCCGCCGATAAGCTCCGCGACATTGTTCGCGAAAGCGTCGATGACACGCTCTCCATCGAAATTGCCCAGGACAACGCCAACATCCGCGGGCAGGATTCGCATTTCAAAATCTTTACCCAGCGTGCAGAAGACTTCCCCGCCATCCCGGATTTCGAGGGCGAGCCGGATGTCGAAATCAATGGTGGCCTGCTCAAGCAACTGATCGCCCAGACGCTCTTTGCCGCGGCCAAGGAGAGCACCCGTTACGCGTTCAACGGCGTGCTGGTCACCGCGGCCGCCAAAAAAGTGAGTCTCGTCAGCACCGATGGCCGTCGACTCGCCATGGCCAAGGGCGATCTCATTTCCGAAAAGCTCGGCAAGGATGGCGCAAAGGCAATCATCCCCGCCAAGGCCCTGAACCTGCTCGATAAGCTCATCGACGATCCCGAAGAGACCATCGGCGTGCAGATCCGCGAAAACCAGGTCATCTTCCACAGCCCCAGTGCCACGCTCACCACCAACCTCGTCGAAGGCCAGTTCCCGCCTTACGACGACGTGATCCCCAAGGATTGCGACAAGAAAATGACCGCGGCGACGGCGGACTTCCTGAGTGCCATCCGTCGCGCTGCGTTGCTCACCACCGAAGAGAGCAAAGGCGTGCGGATGCACTTTTCAAAGAAAGGCTTGGTATTGACCAGCCGCTCCCCCGAATCCGGCGAAGCCACGGTCAATTTTCCCTGCAAATTCGAAGGCGCCGATATCGAGATCGGGTTCAATCCCAGCTTCCTCACCGACGCTCTGAAAGTGGTCGACAGCGACGAAATCTCCCTGGAACTAACCGCCCCCAACCGCCCCGGCCTGCTCAAAGGCGGTGCGAATTTCCTCTACGTGATCATGCCGGTGAACCTGCAGTAAAACGCTGTAGGGGCGGGCCCCTGTGTCCGCCCGGCGTGACCTTGGCGGAGCAACGTTTATGGGATTGTCACAATGGCGCGCCCAGGAAGCGGAATTTAAACGACTCGCGCGCGTTAAGCGTTCAGACCGCAATTCCGCCGCTCCGATCGGGCCGGAGATGCTGCACTTCTTTCAGCATTCGGTACAGAAGCGCCAGACCAAACTCTCCCAGCTCGCCGCCTGCTGGGCCCAGCTCGTCCCCGAAACCTTAAGCGATCATTGCTCGCTCGAATCCCTCAGCCGCGGCACGCTAGTCGTCATGGTCGACAGCGCATCGCATCTCTACGAACTCAAACAACTCCTCCTGGCCGGCCTCCAGCAGCAACTCATATTGGCCTGTAAATTCGCCGGTCTGAAAAAAATCAGTCTTAGGCCGGGTCAGCGCAACTCTGTAGAAGATGCAACCGAAATAAAATCACGTCGCGAAGTGCTGCGAGAGATGCGGACCCACAGTTGATCGGTTTTGCCCCAAAGCAATTCGCATCACAACCGGCACATCAACCCAAAGTAATACTCCACCCCATTGGCAGCGCGCGACCCCGACGATGAAATCAATCGATCCGACAGCCGCACATACCGCGCGCCGAGCGACAGATATCCATTGGTCCCCAACCGCCACAACAAGCCGCCGCCCGCCGCCTCCATCCACGCGCTCTCAGCTCGCCCCGGCAAGAACCCGCCGTGTCCCTGCAACCCGCCAATTCCCCCATCGACATAGAGCGACACGGGCTTCCACCTGAGCACCTCCGCCCTCAACGACGCCAATCCGCCGAACGCCCGCAGCTTCACGCTCGCATCATCCACGTCATTATCCGCGAAAGTAAAACGCCCCGTCCGCCCAGGAACAAAATCCAGTTGCAAGTTCGCCGAGATCCGGTTCGTCAGGTAATACCCTGTGCCCACTGTTGCCAATCCAAGCGTGTCATGGTTTCGCGTATCCAACGTCAACCCCGCAGCCCCCAGCGATAAATCCCAACTGCGTTTGCCAACCCACTGCGAAGGCTGACGTTCGCCGGGATAAGCCCACGGAGAAATCACAACTGGAATATCGGTCGGCAAAGTCGTCGATGCCAGTGGCGCGGAATCGCGAGTGGTTTGGGCCGATGCGTCCGAAGCAAGCACTTTGACGCAGACGAATGCAATCAACAAAATAGCTCTGCCAACACGGCACATCGCGCACCCGAGGCGGGATTCCACCCAAACTTGCTGCTTAAAACTCGGTCTTCTCAACAGGACAATGTCGGCGACCAGACGTTAGCTTGGCTTTCGCCATTCCACGATTTCTGATACAATTTGGCGCACATGCGTCGTGTTTGGCATCGAACGGAGCCCCTGAAATGACGGCCAATACGGAAGCGGCGATTTGGGAACGATTAATAGAAGCAGATCGGCCCGATCTCGTCTCCGAAGCCGCGCAGTTCCTTCTTCGCCTCGACTTTCGCGAAGCTGATCACGAGCGCATGGCTGAGCTCTCCGAAAAATCCAACGATGGAACGCTTTCCGACGATGAAAGGACCGAACTGCAAAACTATGTTCACGTCGGCAATTTTCTTGCCTTAATGCAGTCCAAGGCTCGCCGTTCCTTAAATCCACGGGCACAGGCTTCCTGAGTGACGCATGGATGCGGCCCTATCCCGGGAGGTCCGACCACGTGCCAGCGGTATCTGCGAATATTGCAGAATGCCGCAACTTGCACATAGACTTCGGTTCGCGGTCGATCACATCATCGCCCGCCTGCAATCGGGAAGAATCGCCGCTCTGATACATCGCCTTCCCTTCCCCAGGGCGTAAACTAAACAACCGTGTCCGACATCGTCCTATCCACCCTCAACGCCCGCTACACCCACGCCGCGTTCGGTTTGCGGTATCTCATGGCTAATCTTGGCCCGCTCCGCGAGCGTGCCTGCATTATCGAATTCGACATCAGCCAGCGCCCGATCGACATGCTGGAAGTGATCCTCGCCCAAAATCCCAGGATCGTCGGCATCGGCGTGTATATCTGGAACGCCGAGCAGTCATTGCGATTGGTCGCCGATCTCAAGCGTGTTCGCCCGGAAATCACCGTTGTCCTCGGGGGCCCGGAGGTTTCCCACGAAACCGATGAGCAGGAAATCTGCCGGCTGGCGGATTACGTCATCACCGGTGAAGCCGATCTGGACTTCGCGCAACTCTGTCACAAGCTCCTGTCGGGCACTCGCCCCCTCACCAAGATCATCCCCGCCCAGCTCCCGCAGATGGAAAACCTCACCCTGCCTTATGATCTTTACGACGCACAGGATGTCGCCCATCGCGTGATCTACGTCGAGGCCTCCCGCGGCTGCCCCTTTCGTTGCGAATTCTGCCTATCGTCCCTCGATGTCCCGGTTCGAAATGTCCCGCTCGAGCCGTTCCTCAATGAAATGCAAAGCCTGCTCGATCGTGGCGTCACGCAGTTCAAATTCGTCGATCGCACCTTCAATCTGAATCTCAACTTCAGCCGCTCAATTCTGCAGTTCTTCCTCGACCGCTATCACCCCGGCCTCTTCCTGCATTTTGAGATGATCCCCGATCGCCTGCCCGAAGCGCTGCGCGACCTGATCCGCCAATTTTCACCCGGCGCGCTTCAGTTTGAAGTCGGAATTCAAACGTTCAACGAAGAAATCGCCGCCCGCATCAGCCGCCGGCAGGACAACGCCAAACTCGCGGACAATCTTCGATTTCTCCGCACTGAGACGGGCGTCCACGTTCACGCCGACCTCATCGTCGGCCTTCCCGGCGAAGATATCGCCAGCTTTGCCACCGGCTTCGATCGCCTTGTTGAACTGGGTCCCCAGGAAATTCAGGTCGGCATCCTCAAGCGACTCCGTGGCACCCCCATCGTCCGCCACAACACCGAGTGGGGCATGATCTACAGCCCCCATCCGCCGTACGAAATTCTCCAAACCAACGCGATCGATTTCCCCACCATGCAGCGCCTCCGCCGCTTCTCCCGCTTCTGGGACCTGCTGGCCAACAGCGGCAATTTTGTTCAGACCCTTCCGCTCAGTTGGTTGGATTCCCGCCCTTTCGAACGCTTTCTCGCTCTATCCGACTGGCTTTTCGAGCGCACGGGCCGACACCACGCCATCGCCCTTAATCGCCTCGCCGAACTGTTGTTCGTCTACTTAAAGGAGCACAACATGCAGGATCCCACCACAACTGCCAAGTCTCTCTGGCACGATTATCAAAAGGCCGGCCGCCACGAAATCCCCGAATTCCTCCGCCCCTTCGCCCCTCACCTCGAGCGCCGCCCCCGCTCCGCCGCCCTGGCCTCAGCCCTCCCCACCCGTCAATCCCGCCATCTCCCCGCAAAATCCTGACTCACCACGGAGGACACGGAGAATGACGAAATTCGAATGACAAATGAAATCCGAAATTCGAATGATCAAATGACG
>DAIRGS010000131.1:0-4288 GCA_036794395.1 Tepidisphaeraceae bacterium
AGGCCAAGGCTTATTGGGCAGCCGCGGCGTGATGCCACGAAAGACGGCCACACCCCACTGGCCTGCCATGAGCGAGCGCAGCGAGTCGAATGGAGCCATGGGGATTTGAACCCCAAATTCAACCATGCCATGGTCGCGTGATCCCATTTCACTATGGCCCCGGAATCGGGTGAAACGCGGTTTGGGAGGCGTTTCGAGGCTTAAACACTCTATTCCATCGCGGTTGCATGTCAAGCCGGGCGATTGGAATGGAAAATGGGTGTGCGTCAGCAGGGAAATCTGCCCTCGGGGGCCAAATCCCAGCGCAGACGCGGACCCAACAAAACTGCAACTCAAGGTTTAATTCACGAAATCACCGCTCCGCTCCGACCCTACCTTTCCTCCTGGCACCATCGCGATCTCCTCCAGGATTTCCACCGCAAGCGACCGCCCGGCATCCTCCGCGACGCGCTTGCCCAGTTTCTTGGCCCCTTCGTAATACGCCGGGTTCTCAAGCACCTCGATCACCGCCCGGCGGATCGCGCCTACCGATGCCTTTGGGCTGATGCGCACCCCGGCTTGCCGGGCTGTGACGCGGGCGGCGTTGTCGTTTTGGTCGCGACCCATCGGCATGCACACCATCGGCACCCCCGCCGCCAGGGTGCGGATCACGGTTCCATGCCCGCAATGCGTCACCACGGCCGACGCTTCGGAAAGCAGTTGATTGTGCGGGGCGGAGCGGCAGACATGTACGTTCGCCGCTAGCGCGAGCGCGGCCATATCGATGGAGGGGCCGGCCGTCACAACCGCCCGAACATCCAGTGTGCCCAGCGCCGCGATCACGCGCGATAGTGCCGCCGTCTGATCCTGGAATGTCGTGCTGAAGCCAACCAAAACCAGAGGCCGCACGTCGTTGTCCGGCCAGGGCGATTCCCACTGTTCAACCCAGTCCGGATCGCCAATCTCCGGACCTGCATAAACAACGTTGTCCGGCAGCTTCGTCGACGGGAAGTCGAACGCCTGGCTCGTTAGAACCACAACCCGATCCACCCGCCCGACCTGATCAAACGGATGCTCGACCGCCTCCAGCCCCAGCTTCTGCCGGACTTCATTGAACGCTTTTGTGTACTCGCCAAATACTTTGAGGGTCATCTTTTTCACCACCGCATCGCGAATCCGCCCAATCCATGTCTTAGCCGGCTGAAAGCCCGGCCCAAACGGAGGTACGCCCGGCAGCGGGAACAGGTACACATTCGCCGCCAGCGCCACGCATGGAACGCCCGCGGACTCCGCCGCCGCCATCACGCCAAGCAGCATCTCGCTGGTCACGATGACATCCGCCTTAAACCGCTCCAGTTCCGCCAGCACGGCCTGAGCACGGGCCAGGGCCGTGCCGACAAAGAACTGATCGCACAACCGTCGCAGCAGGGCCGGCGGGGTCTTTACCTCCCAATCCCGCATCGGATCGCTCGCGATCTTTCTTGTCCTTTCGCGCCGGCGCCCGCTCCCACAAGACAAACGAAGCCCCAACCGCTTCGATTTCCTCCCGGTTGCACGGATCCCTGATAATCCGCACCGTATGGCCTTGCGACACCAGCCGCCGGGCCACCGCCATCACCGGCGGCGTGTTTCCGCCGCCCTCCCAGTGCGCAAACAAAAATCGCTTGCAGTTGGTGGGGGCGCACTCCATCCGTACCTCTCTTTCGAGCAGGGCAGTCATCTGAAATCTCCTTCGGTTTATTCTTTTTCGCGGCCCAACTCAATTGCCATCAGGCATTGAGTACGCCGCGAACCAGTTGATGAAATATCATCGCGGTCTGCTCCGCTGATTGGTGCAGGTCGCGCCGCAATACTTTCCAAAGTTGAACTTCCGTCGCCGCGTAGAGTGCGGTAATCCGCGGCTCGCGATCCGCGGCCGGCAAATGCCCCAGCCGCGGCCCAAACACTTCCACCAGCCACGCGCGATGACTTTTCCGTGCAAACTCCAGCAGCTTGTGAAGAATCGGAATCTCGTGTTCCTCGGCCACCACCCGGGCATTCAAATCCCCTTCGACTTCGTACTGTCCGAGCAATGCCGCCAGTGCGCCCTCGACATCCCCCGGCATCGTTTTTTGCCGGGCCGTCTCGATCTGCCGGCCCACCTCCAGAAACGCCGCCTCCATGATCCCCTCTTTCGATCCAAACTGCCGAAGAATGGTCCGCACCGTCACCCCCGCATCGGCGGCAATCTCCTCCAGCGTGATGGTCGCCACGCGCCTGGCCTTTCGCAGCCGCTTCACCGCCGCGTCCAGGACCGATTGCGCATTGGCCCGCGCCTGCTCGGCTCGGGCGTCCTGCTTGTACTCCCGCCGCACCTGGGGCTTGCGGCTGCGTTCGCGCGGCGATGCTTTCATGTCTACTATCATGACATCAAATTATTTGATGTCAATAGGCACGACATGAAAATTATTGTCACGGCCGACGTGACCGCATTTTTTGGCCGAACACAATAATCGTCAGGGGGAAACCGGAAACATGTTCGACTTCAATGCCGCGATCAATCGCGATTGGATTGGCTTCCTTTTCCTGCTCGCCAGAATGACTGGGGAATCGTGCTACAATGGGACGTGGCCAGCCGCTACGCAACGAAGAGCGAAACCGAAGCCCAAGAGATCTTCGAGGCGATCACGCATCCGGCAGACGGAATATTGCAATGGATTCAGAGCTACTGGTAGATCAGCGCATCGAGGACGGCCGCGAGCTTCTTGCCAATCTCGTCACGCGCGGATTTGCGATCTCGGTTTCCTTTTGGATTCGAACAAGCGAGGAAGATCTTTGGTTCCTCTACATTGCTTCGCCGAAGGTAGGCCGTGTTTCGATCGGCGATGCCTATCGTGACGTTTACACGGCTCTCAGCCGAGTGGCTCAAACGTCTATTACGATTTCTGACATCAAACTGGTTTCCCCCGATAATCCGATCGCCCTCGATGCCATCGCGGTGCGAAACCGATTTCCTTCGATGATCCCGATCTCCTACACCGGAAAACGAATGGGGCAATTGGCCATTGAGGAAGCGCTCATTTATCCGCCCGTCGGCGTCGGGATGGACAGGGATCAAGTGTTGCGAACCGTGACTCAACTCATGAATCGCAGCGGGCAACTGCAACCGTCGTTGATAACGCTGCGCAACGGAACTTCCCTGCAAGCAATTCCTTTGGGCGTTCAGGTTCAGCAGCCGGGCAAAATCAGCGTGGCGCTTCGCAACATCTCAAGCGGCTGTGACGAAATACATTTGATCGATGAAATCTCGGACATCCAATAAGAAACCCCTATGTGGGATAGTCGCTTATTGCCCCGTAGAGCACTCATCCACAAAATGCGCCTTAAGCTGAAGAATTGCCTCCGCCGCCGCGACCCTCACATCCGCATTCCCATCGGCCAGCAGCTTTCGCAGCATTTCCTGCGCATCGCTCCGCCCGATCGCCCCCAGCGCCAGCGCCGCCAAAACCCGCTGCCGGGGATCTTCGCTCTTAACGCCCTTTTGCGCGACCCCATATCCCTCATCACACCCGAGCATTCCCATTCCCCTGGCGGCTACCAGGCATACCTCCGGAGCATCATCCGTCAGCGCGGGCCGGATGTGCTGTACGACGTTGTGATTGTGCGGCCCGGCTAATCCCAGCAACACCACCTTCTTGTCATCCTGATATGGACTGACGGTCAGGCCAACCAGATCGGCGAGGCCCTGGGCATTGCCCAACTGCCAGAGGGAGACTGAAGCCTGCTGGCGGACGGCGGGATTAATATCGACGCGAAGGGGCTTGAGAACGTTGGTGGCCGTGCGGTCGCCAATCATGCCAAGAACCATCGCCGTCGTGCCGCGAACGCTGGGTTCGGGGTCTTTGGCGAGTTCCTCAAGGTCGTGGCTGTATTTGTAGTTTCCCAGGCGATGAAGCGCATAACGGGCAACGACGCGAACGCCCGAATCCTTATTTTCGACGAGGCCTGACAATGGCTCCTTCGCCTCCTTGAGGCGTAGGTCCCCGGCCGCCAGGCAGGCTGAGTAGACGACCAGCGGATCGGAATCAGACAAAGCCGCGACGATTTCCTTTGCGTGAGCGTCGCCGGTGGCTTCGCGGACGGCTTCGATCGCATGCGCCCGGACGTTCGGATCCGAGTTGTGCAGCGCCTTGACCAGTTCCTGATCGGCCGCGGCTTTGAGTTTTGGATCGAGCGGAACATCCTTGGATTGGGCGTAATTTGGCGGCAGTTTCCCCGGGGGAATTTCGCGGCCCGTGCGCGGGTCAACCTGCCCCGCGCAGCCGAGCGC
>DAIRGS010000131.1:4298-18971 GCA_036794395.1 Tepidisphaeraceae bacterium
TCACCGTGTCGTCACGATGCGCAAACCACAGAAGCGGGCGGCCCTCGTCACCCTGCCCCGCGCAGCCGAGCGCACCTGCCAATATGAGCAAAACCGGAATCTGCAATTTCAGGCCGAGGAATGATCTCATGCTGCGCTCCGTCGTTTGGCATTCCGCGTTTTCACCCAGCGAACCAGGGATGCGATCGCCAGGATGCTGGTTGCCGCCATACACATTTCGGCAAAGACGTCGCCGAACCGCGTGTAAAACGACACCCGGCCATCCAGCGCCAGCGTGTGAGTGGAAACGCCTTCCGTGCTCGCGGGGATAAGATCGGTCGCCCGGCCATCGGAGTCAATAAATCCGCTGATGCCGGTGTTCACGCTGCGGGCGGTGGGAACGCGATTCTCAATGCTCCGAAAGATCGCGGCCTGGAAGTGTTGAGGCATTTCGTTGTACTTGAACCAGCCATCGTTGGTGATGTTCACGATGAAATCCGCACGTTTTTTGCCGGCAGCCGGGGCGAACATCCGCCGGAGAAGAACCGCGTCCATGTCTTCAAAACAAATGGGTGTCACAAAACGCCAACCCGAGGCGAGCGGAAACACCGTCAACGCATTCTCGTCGCCGGGACGAAGGGTGAATTCGTCGTCGCCGTAAGGGCTCATGGACACAAACAGCGAATAGAGCGGCGGAATGGTGCTGCGGAACGGAAGCGTTTCCCCGAACGGCACTAGATGAATCTTGTCGTATCGCAAATCGCTTACGCCCCGCGGCGTGTAGAAGTAAGCTGAATTGCGACGATCGTCGGCAACATCGCCGCGTCCTTTAGGACGCAGTTTGTCCTCAAAAGCACCGCCGGCGAGGATCGCAACATTCCTGTTCTGCGCGATTTGGGCCAATACCCGATGCACGTCCTCCAGCATTGAATACCCAAGAGAGCCAAAGTAGTCTCGCGCACCCTTATTGAGAGGTGGCATCATGGTTTCAGACCACACAACGAGGTCGATAGAGGGGTCGTGCGCCAAGGCCGCGATGGTTTGATCCACGTGGAATTTGATTATCTCTCCGGGCTTCGCCCCCTTGTCGCCCGAGTTGTCTTGGAGATAGTTCGGCTGAACAACAAGAACCTTCGGCCCCGCCCCGTTCACCGGCTGACTTAGCCGGAAAAACCCATACCCCACTACCGCGGCCGTCGCCACCAAAACACCCGCCCCGGCAATCGCGACGGGGCGGATGTTCAACCTCGCTAGAAAGAACATGGCAAAAAACGCATTGAGCAGCGCCGCCCAGAATGAAACCAGATACACGCCGCCCAAATCAGCAATTTGGCAAACCGCCAGAATCGGGCTCTGGGAATGCCCCATGTATGACCAGGCAAGACCCCCAAGCGGCCAGGTTCCACGGAACCATTCCAAAGCCGCCCAAATCGCCGCGATCAATAAGACGGCTCCGGCGGTTTGCCATGGGCCGTGAGGTTCAAGCAGTTTCGCTCCCCGGATGACAGCCCCCGCCACGCCCCAATACAACCCAAGCACGGCAATGAGTGCGATCATTCCCGGGCCCGTCACGTATGCAAGCCACCACATATTTGCTATGAAGAAAAGCGTTCCCCCCAGCCAGCTCCACAAGAACGCGGTCGTGCTTGAGCGGGTATGACGCACCATCACCAGCCACGGCGCTAGCGCGAACCACGCCATGTAGAATTGCTTGAAGGGTGCAAATGCAAGGCTGAAAAGCACTACGGTCGTCGCGAGTAGCACGAGCTTTCCGTACCAACGATCGGCAAAAACCGGTTGATGGCCGATCGGCTCGACAGATTCAGCGCGACGAAAAGTAGGTTGGGTTGGTCGCCCCATGCGCGAGGCATGGTCGGAGCATAACCTTTTCCCGTCAAGCACTCGGCAACCCGATGGTTTGTCCAGGCGATTTACGTTGTAGACGACGAAGGCACGATTTATGTCATCCACGCCCGTCCGCTTACGGGGACGGGAAAACGCGGGCTCCGCAGGAGGCAGCGATGAAAAAAAACCTTGACGCTTACAGTCAGTTCATGGCCAAGACCCTTGCCCAGCGCCAGGCGGACGTGGAAAAATATGACCAGGAAATGCCTGGTCTTCCGGGTAATGCGCTATCCGCCGCGGGGAGAGCACAGCACACGCGCGCCAAACGCAAAGCCCGAATAGGCCGCCCACGCGTGGGACGCGGCGCCAAACGCGTTCTTATCACGGTGGAGGGCGCGTTGCTAAAGCGTGCCGACGCCTACGCCAAACAGCATGGACTCAATCGCTCAGAACTGATCGCCCGCGGCCTTAAAAACCTGATGGGCTCGGCCGCGTAGATAGCACGAACATTGCATTCCGACGCGAGTGTCTTAACCTTCCCGTTGATTGAGCAAAAATATCGCCATTTTGGGATCGACCGGTTCGATCGGTTGCAACGCCCTGGACGTCGTGGAGAAGCTCGGCTCGCCCTATCGGGCCGCGGCGCTGAGCGCGCACTCACAAACGCAAAAGCTGATCGAGCAAGTGACGCGGCATCGCCCGGCTGCCGTCGCAATTACTGACGATTCGGTAAGCGACGAGGTCGTCAAACGGATTATCGGACTTGGTGCTGAAGTATTTCGCGGCTCCGATGGAATGGTGCGGCTTGCGACGCGAGACGACATCGACATTGTTCTGGCGGCCGTGGTGGGTGCGGCGGGGCTTCCAGCGGTGCTGGCGGCGGTAAAAGCGGGTAAAACGCTGGCCCTGGCCAATAAAGAATCGCTGGTTGTGGCCGGTTCACTGCTGATTCCCGAAGCCCGGCGACGGGGCGTTTCGATCCTTCCGGTGGATTCAGAGCACTCGGCGGTGTTCCAGGCACTCCAATGCGGGCGGATGAACGAGGTTCAGCGCGTCATTCTGACCGCCAGCGGCGGCCCGTTCCGCACCGCCAGCCGCGAGCAGATGGAACGCGCCACCCTGGCCGATGCCCTTAATCATCCAACCTGGCGAATGGGCAATAAAATCACGATCGACTCGGCCACGATGTTTAATAAAGCCCTGGAGATCATTGAGGCGTGCTGGTTATTCGACATCCCCCCTGAAAAGGTAGAGGTCGTCATTCACCCCGAGTCGATCATTCACTCAATGGTCGAATTTGTGGACGGCTCGGTGATCGCCCAGCTTTCGCCGCCGGATATGCGAACGCCGATTCAATATGCCTTCACGTATCCGTATCGTGCCAGCGGCATATCCCGGCGGCTGGACCTCAAAACGGCGTTCAAACTGCATTTTGAGCCTCCGGACACGGATCGATTCCCCGCACTTCGCCTGGCCTATGACGTAGCTAAAGGTGGCGGAACGCTGGGAGCGGTGCTGAACGCCGCCAATGAAGCCGCCGTTGCGGCCTTCTGCAATGGCGCGATCCCGTTTGGTGAAATCTCGCGGCTGGTTGAACGCACAATATCGCAGCATAGACTTCAGGCGCAACCCACGCTGGACGATCTGCTTAAAGCCGACCAATGGGCACGCCTTGCCGTGCAGGAAATGATTCCGCGGCGGCCCAAAGTGCCGGTATCGTGAACCTTTGATGGAACCGACGCATGCCTCTTGCAGCTTTTTCGCTCCTATCCAACCTTCATTCCGTGGGCATCTTTCTCGTACTCGCCCTTGGGTTCGGCTTCGTGATCTTCTGGCACGAGCTCGGCCACTTCCTGGCCGCCAAATGGGTCGGCATTAAGGTAGAGCAGTTCGCTGTTGGGTTCGGCCACGCCCTGATCTCTTGGCGCAAAGGCATCGGGTTCCGGATCGGCAATACCCAGAAAGAATACCGTCAACGCATCACGGACCACATCAAGGACAAATACAAGGGTCAGCCCGATTTCGAGGATGAAACCCTGTTGTATCAAAAGGCGTATATCGCCGCCGAGGAAGAACTGGGACTGGGCGAAACCGAATACCGCCTCAACTGGATCCCCCTGGGCGGTTATGTGAAAATGCTCGGCCAGGACGATCTTCGCCCCAACGCCGAAGCCGAAGATCCCCGAAGCTACAACCGCAAGCCGATCGGCGCCCGGATGGTCGTGGTCTCCGCGGGCGTGATCATGAACGTGATTCTTGCGGGAGTGGGATTCGCGGCTTTGTTTATGTATGGGTTCAATACTTCGCCGGCATGGGTCGGCAGTCTTTCATCGAATTCTCCGGCGGCCAATACGGTTAGAATCGTCAATGGACAACGCATTCCCGCTCCGCTGAACGTCGGCGATCAGATTGTTTCGTTTGATGGAAAGCCGCAGGAAGATTTTACGAAGATTGGTCTGAGCGTCGCACTCTCGCTGGCGGGCGTCGATGTGCCGCTGCGGGTCCGGCACCGCGATGGCAAAGTTGAAGACCTGGTCATCCGCCCCCAGCCCGATCCGATGAACGCGGACTTCCTGTCCATTGGCATTCGCCAGCCACAGTCCCTGCGCGGGCCGGACCCGAAAGAGATGGACGCCGAGGCAAAGGCGGAGCTTGAAAAGGCGTATGCCTCAGCTTTGCCTGAAGCCGGTGCCGTCAGGCCCGGCGAGACGATCGTAAAAATTAATGGCGAGCCGGTAAACGCCAGCGCTGATGATGGAGACTTCTGGAAACTCAATCGAGCCTTTCAGGACCCGTATGGCAAGCCGGTTGGAGTAACTGTTAGCGATGATGCCACTGGCCAGCCGCGTACGACTCTTGTGTCGCCACACTTCTCAATGGTGTTCGGGCAGAATGAAGTGGAGATCGCGGGCATGACGCCGCGCCCAGCGATTGTTTCGATCGAACAGGGTTCGCCCGCTCTAGGCAAAGTTCTTCCCGGCGATATCGTGACGGCCATCACCATCGGCAGCGATACGCCCCCCCAAGGCCCTGGCACCGAACAGTTTCGAGCGCTTTTGCGCCAAGCCGGCCGCGACGGCAAGCAGGTTTCGTTAACCGTTATTCGGGATGGGAAACCCGTTAAAATCGAGGGTCTTTCGGCAAGCATGAAGATCGATAACGGCGGGAAAAAGGTCCGGGGGCTTGGTGTGCAGCTCGGCTACGACGAGGCACATCCGGTGATCGCCGCCGTGCAGAAAGACGGCCCTGCTGCCAATGCCGGAATACCGGCGGGCGCCACAATCACCGCGATTGGCGACGAAAAGGTTTCTAATTGGTTCGAAATTCAAACCGCCCTGACCACCGCAAAGGTCGGGCAACCCATCACCGTTTACTTTCAAACTGCCGAAGGCCCCGGCAAAAAGCAACTCACGCTCAGTGAGGACCAACGAGCCCAGATCGCCGGGCTGGGGCATGGGAATGACCTCCTTGCGCTTCGAGAGTTGATCAAGCCCCGCAAAGCCAATGGACCCGGACAAGCAGTTTACTGGGGCATCACTGAGACGCGCGATTTCATCCTGCAGTTTTACCTGACGCTTCGCCGAATCCTCGGTGGCTCGGTCGGGGCGGATAATTTGATGGGGCCGATCGGTATCTTCTCCAGTGGCGCGAAGCTGGCGTTCAGAGGATGGGATTGGCTGACATGGTTCCTCTCCATGATCAGCGCCAATCTGGCGGTGGTGAACTTCCTGCCGATTCCGATTGTTGACGGAGGCTTGTTCACCTTCCTGCTACTTGAGAAGCTACAGGGCCGGCCGCTGTCTCCGCGCACGCAGGCGATTGCTCAGTATGTCGGACTGGCATTTCTGGCGGGCGTGTTCCTGTTCGTGACGTATCACGACATCCTTCGCATCGGGGGATGAGTCAGCCGCGAGTTCCAATCCAAGGTTCGACGACCGGACATCCGTCTGAATCTTCTGGAGAAAATGCCCGATTCGGCACGTTGGTTTTCCCACATCTCACGCGGCGCTGGACCCGAGACGTCCCCAACCACGGCCTGGAAGGCCGTGCCACTTTGGATGCGATGGCGCGGGATGGCGCGCAGTCATTCTGAGTTCTGGAAGGATCTCGCGCGGCATTTCTGCGCCGATGGGCTATCGAACGCCACGAACCGACTGGGGGCGGACGAGGCGCGCCATGTCCGTGAGGAAGAATTTGAGGCTTTCACGCGAGAGCAGGCTCATTTCGTCCTGAACAAACTGAGCCCCTGTTTTGATCACACGCTCAGTAATGAAACGGCTGAAACGCACTGATACCCGGCTGGAGATCGTCCGACCGCGATAAATCAATTCGAGTTCCACTTGATCATCGGGCTTTAGAGCCATGATGCCGGTTTCACGGGGGCACATAAAGCTCACGCCGCCTTCACTCAGATCCCACGGCCGGACCCGAATGGGAGCCAGTGCGCGGGGATGTCGAATTTGCGCAAAGATCTGGCTGCCATCTGGCACTTGATAGCGCGGATTTGCACGTCGCTCTGCCGGTGTTAGCTCAATTGGCCCGCGGAGAAGCAGGGCATTGAACATCATCGTTTCGGTCAGCCAGAAATGCTTATTGCGGCGGACGATCTGTGCCCGGAACGCGTGGCGGCTGTGGTTTTGGCACAGCGCAACCTCCACCATATCGCCGCGACCGATGGCACTATCCAACGGCGCCTGATTGCCGCCCAAAGGCTCGACCCAAACCCCTTCATGGTCTGCGTCATGGGCGAGAAAACGGACCTGCCACTGCTGACGAATATCGGGCAGGACGCTCAGCGTTCCACCAAACCGCCCTGCCACAGCGCGCTCAAGAAGTTCCAGGTTACAGCGAATCATTTATTCCAAGTCGTACGGGTCCTATGGATCGGTCCATATTTGAGATCGGCGTATGGCCATAAGAACTTTGGCCGCAGTGGATGTAAGGGTAATTCCGGATGCCTAAACTCTGGTGTGACGACCGTTGCGACGCAATCGTTGAGTTATCGGACCATTGACCTTCGCATTGATGAAAGCCTCGTGGTCGCGCACCAATTGGATGCGTGCACCTGCTCTTTCGGCAATGCATCGCGATTCCAGGGCGCCAGCCGCTATTTCGGATGGCTTGAATCGAAGCTCGAAGAATTTCCCGATGGATTTCTGATGGCCTTCATGGGCGACAAGTGTGTGGGGCAGATTGAGCTTGAGGTGCCGTACGGCTTAAGCGCCGGGTATGCGAACCTGTTTTATGTGACGCCGGAATTTCGAAGGATGGGATTTGGGCGTTTGCTTCACAATCGTGCGGAAATGTATTTCAGGAGCTGGGAGGCGACGCGGATCAATCTGCATTGCTCACCCACCAACGAGCGAGCCCTCATTTTTTACAAGCGGCTTGGATATCGACGCGCTGGGAATCTTCGTGACCGAACGCTTTGGGCGATGTCCAAAGAAATCTGAACGGCAGGCTGTAACCCAATTCATAGGGTTTGGTTTAGTCATAAATCAGGGTGGAGTTTTGCGCAACTCCAATTCAACCTGATTGATATCGAAATGCTCCTCCACCTGCCCCGGGCCAACAGCCACAAGCATTACGAAAACTTTTTTCGATTACCTTGTTCAATTCACATAATTAGAGTTGACACATGCACACATCGCCTTACAATTCGCCGTGCTTGACCGCCTAAGCTTCTCGAACCTTTTCGAGCGGCGCGGAGAACCCAATGCGGGATGTCACGCATCTCGCATCGCCACCTTAGTTAGTGGGTGTGGTGGCAGGGGCAAATCGGCCTGTATGGCCGAGGGAGACTTTTACCTCCTAGCCCGTCAGCTAACTCCGTAGGCACGTGAAAGGGATCAACGCTTCAGCAGGCGTTTCGATCCTCCTTTATTGCTCCCGTTGTCGCCTTTGCCGGTGGGATCTCGCATTCCATTCGGCGGCAAAGAGTCACTCTCTTTGTCACTAAAGGCCATACCGCGCCATCGGCGCAAGGAGAAAAGTCGTGATGGCCAATCAGGCCCATTCGCTTCGTAAAGCGATCGAAAACCTCATTAATGCCAAGTTGCACGATGCGCTGGCCAAACCCGGTGGACTCGATCGTTTGATCGCCCATCGAGTCACTGGCGTGGCTTCCTGGGAAATTCGCAATGCGGAAAAGCACCTGGATCAGACCCTGTCTGAGATCCTCGAGCACGAACATCACGATGCCGAGGCACTTGCTTCGTAACTTTGCGCAAAACCATAACCCTTTTTAGCTTTAATTGCCGACGACTCGCTCACGGCCGCGGAAAAAGAGACAGGCAACTCGCTTCCGGCGGACGACGGTTGCGACCGTGAGTTCTACATCACCCTTTGCTGATTGCCGCAAGGCATTCAGGAGTCAATATTCATCGCAGCGCGAGCCGCGGTGACGTCGATCACAGCCCCGTGGTCGCGTCACCGCGGCTTCAATTTTGCGCGCGATTCATTTGCTCTGCTGAAATTCGGTGGAGGGTGATCAAACGACTGTCATCCTGGAGCGCAGCGAAGGATGTGGTAGTCGAACGATCCGCCGGAATCAGATCCTTCGCTGCGCTCCAGGATGACAAATCATGGATTTCAGCAAAGCCGATACATGTAATTTGGAAAAGTAGCTCAGTCGGACAATTTCCGGCCCGATCTCCGATCTGAAATTTGGAATTTCATATTTGAGATTTCAGATTCGAATTGTGTGTCGTTTAGACACGGCGAACTCGTTTCCCCCTCGCGCCCAATTGCCCCTCTTCCCCCCTACCCCTATCATCCTGCCGCATGGCGTTGGCGATCGTTGAGCGGGTTGGATTCAGCACGACAGAATTACTTGGCGGGTTCGGCGAGTTCTGCAAATTCGCGGGCCGGACCTTTTTATGGCTGTTCGCGGGGGCACTTCGCGCGCGCAACTGGCGGTTGCTTCTTCCGCAGTTTTATGAAGTCGGGGTCCGATCCGTCCCGGTGGTCGGCGTCGTTGGCGCGTTCATCGGCATGGTAATGGCGGTCGAAACCTATTCGCAGTTCGCGGCAATCGGTCAGGAGAGCCGGCTGGGCGCGATCATCAATCTATCTGTGGTCAAACAGATCGGGCCCGTGCTGGCGGCGGTGATGCTCGCCGGGCGGGTCGGCGGCGCATTGGCCGCGGAACTTGGCACGATGCATGTGACCGAGCAAATCGATGCGATCCGCGTGATGGGCGTGGATCCAATCCAGTACCTGGTCGTTCCCCGGTTCGTCGCATGCGTACTGCTCACGCCGATACTAACCGCCTACAGTGACGTGCTGGGCATCATCGGCGGATGGCTTATCGCGGTGCCGTTCTTTCACATCCCCAATGCCGCTTACTGGTACTATTCCACCCACGGCGGCGTGGATACCTGGCAAGTGATGGAGGGCATCGTCAAGGCATTCTTCTTTGGAGGCGCGATTGGCCTGATCAGCTGCTACAAGGGATTCCACAGCGGAGCGGGCGCCAGCGGGGTAGGCAGGGCATGTACGGAAAGCTTTGTCGCGAGCTTTATTGCGATCATCGTTCTCAACTTCATCTTCGCCAAGGTCTCCACGGACATGTACATCGCCATTTACGGCATTAGAAGCATATTCGGATGAGCCTCATCGAGTTCCGCAAGGTCTTCAAGCGCTTCGGCCGGCAGGTCGTGCTTAATGGCGTGGATCTTTCCGTCCAGGAAGGAGAAAGCCTGGTCATTCTCGGCGCCAGCGGCAGCGGTAAGAGCGTTATGCTCAAGCACATGGTCGGCCTGCTGCAACCCGATTCGGGCGAGGTGTGGTTCGATGGCCAGCGAATTGACGAGCTATCTGAGCGAAAACTGGCGGACATCCGTGTTCAGTTCGGCTTTCTGTTTCAGATGGGCGCCCTCTTCGACTCGATGAATGTCGAGGAGAACGTGGGGTTCCCACTCGTGGAACACACTCGAAAAACTCCGGATGAAGTCAGCAAGATTGTCGATCAGAAGCTGCGAATGGTTGGCTTGCCGGAGGTCCGTAAGAAAATGCCGGCCGAACTCTCAGGTGGACAACGTAAACGTGTTGCCCTTGCGCGAGCGATCGCGCTTGACCCGCGGATCATCCAGTACGATGAACCGACCACCGGTCTCGATCCCATTCGCGCCGATGTCATCAACGAACTAATCCTCAAACTCCAGCGCGAGCTGAAAGTGACCAGCGTTGTCGTCACGCATGACATGCAGAGCGCATTCAAGGTGGCCGATCGAATCGTGATGCTTAGCGACGGAAAGCTGATCTTCGACGGCACGCCCGACCAGATTCGCGCAAGCGACAATCCGACAATCCGTCGATTCGTTCTGGGCGAGGCCGGTGAGCAGGAGCTGGCGGGGTTGAAGTAGGCGAGGGTCGCGGACTTATTTCGCGGGCCGGACGAAGTGTTCGACGGCAACACCTCCGACTCCGACACCGTGCGCAAAATCGTCGAGAAACTGGAGAGCAAACGCGGGATGTCCAATCGGGTTTGGGTACCGGAAAAGCAGGACGACTTACCCAGGATTGCTTAGGAAGTTCGTCGGCGGAGCCCCATATCGTAACTTCCGTCTGGAAAATCACAGTGGAACGGCGTATCTTGACACTCGCACTTCACCGGGCGTGGATATCGCTACCGGAGAGAGACATTGCTCCCACTTCAGCCAGACCGCGACAGTCCCGATGACGATCGATCTCCATCAATGCCAGAGACAGTCGAGGCGCCGCCCGAGCCTGTTCGTCCCCTCCACAAAGACCCCGAGCAGATCGGCCAGTACCGCATCCTGGGCAAGATCGGTGAAGGCGGCATGGGCGTGGTCTACCGGGCCGAGCAGCGCGAGCCGATCCGGCGGGTGGTGGCGCTCAAGGTGATCAAGCTGGGGATGGACACCCGCGAAGTGGTCGCCCGCTTCGAGGCCGAGCGGCAGGCGCTGGCGCTGATGAACCACCCGAACGTGGCGAAGGTGCTGGAAGCGGGGATCACCGAGACGGGCCGGCCGTACTTCGCGATGGAGCTGGTGCCGGGCATCGACTTCACCCGCTACTGCGAGGACGAGAAGCTGTCAGTCCGCCAAAGACTCGAACTGTTCATCCCGGTCTGCCAGGCGGTCCAGCACGCGCATCAGAAGGGGATCATCCATCGCGATCTCAAGCCGTCGAACGTGCTGGTGCAACTGGTAGACGGCAAGCCGGTGCCCAAGGTGATCGACTTCGGGATCGCCAAGGCGATCAACCAGGCGTTTACGCAGCACACGTTGTTTACGAAGACCGGGTCGATGATCGGCACGCCCGAGTACATGTCCCCCGAACAGGCGATGACCAGCGGGCTGGACGTGGACACCCGCACCGACATCTATTCGCTGGGGGTGATCCTCTACCAGGTGTTGACCGGCACGCTGCCGCTGGATCCCAAGGCCCTGCGTGCGGCCGGGATGGAGGGGATGGCCCGCCTGATCAAGAACTCCGAGCCGCAGAAGCCCAGCACGCGTACGGACCATCGCGGGCACGGCGGCAACCGCGCCGACCTCCGCCCAGACCCGCAACACGCGGCTGCTTCAGAAGGAACTTCAGGGAGATCTGGACTGGATTGTGCTCAAGGCAATGGAGAAGGAGCGAAGCCGGCGTTACGAGACGGCCAACGCGCTGGCGATAGACCTCCAGCGGCATCTGGACAACAAGCCAGTGCTGGCCCGGCCGCCCCGCGCCAGCTACCGCGTGCAGGAATTCGTCGGTCGGCACCGGGTCGGCGTGCTGGCGGGCACAGGAATGCTCGTGGTGCTTTTGGCGGGACTTGTTCCGGCCGCGGTTGGGTTCGTCCATGCCAGGTCGGCACGCGATGTCCCACCGAAAGAACGGCTGGAGGCTCAGACGCAGCGACACATAGCCGCCAAAGATAAGACCGACCTTGGAATAGCGCCCTCTCGCTATCTGAAAGGCGTCCCCTTCATTAGCTCCCCGCCCGGCGCGCGCATCCAGATATTCCAACTGAAAAATGGCGTGAGCGACCCCAATCCGGTAGTGGATGCGGCCGCGCCAGTCCGCACGACGCTCGGTTTCCCCGACGGGGTGAGCTACAAGGTCGTTGCATCCCTGCCCCAGTACCTGACCAACGACAAGACGGTCATCGAAAAGGAACCCAAAGATAAGACCGTCTTTGGAATAACGCTTACTCGATATTTGAAAGACGTCCCCTTCATATCGTTCGTGCCACGATTCGTCGACAATATGTGGACTTTGGTTCCCGTACATGGCACGCGCGAAGGATATATCCTCGAAAGTGATTACCTCAACGAGCGCCTCAACCACGTGCAGAACCTCAAACGCATCACTAATAACGACGAGCGCCCGCTGGTCGAAAACCACGAACTGGTCGATATCCGTAGTTGTGTCATGTCCCCCACGGCCGACGCGCTGGTCTACCAGAAAGTGATCGAGCACGTCCTTGATGAGAGCGAACATGTTACGCCGAAGGATGAGACGCTGGCCGAATCCCTTCCGCAGATCGCGGCGGCAAACAACGTGGGCCTTGACGATATCATCCGTGACAATCCCGACGTGCCGGCCACCGGGCTCCTCAGGCCCCAGACCCACATTGCAATCAAGCACCGGGAGTTGACCAGCCAAATCTGGAAGCAGGTGATCGATATGCCCATCGTCACTGCCATCACGCCCAAACGCGTTCTGGCGATGTTCCCCGGATTTACGTTTAACGGGGATTCGGTCCTCTTCGCCTCCGACAATATCAGCCCTAATTCGCTACTGTGGAGCATGCAGTTGGGACGCGGGGGAAGCAAGATGGTTCGGATCACCAGTTCCGATTCCCTGGATTATCTACCGTCCGGCGGCCAACAGTTGATTGCATACACCTCAATTCGGCGCCGAGCCAATACCCCGCAAATCTGGCTCTGTCGGCCCAATGGTGGCGAACCCTGCCTCATCACCGAGCGTGAAGCTCCGCAGATCGCTCCATCCGGCGACAAAATCCTCTTCACCCGCCTCTGGACCGCGCCGGGTGGAAAACGATCCGTGCGCCAGCTCTGGATCATGAACATCAACGGCGGCGGCGAAACTCAGCTCACCCAGAACAAGGACTTCGATGTCATCGATCCCAGGTGGGATCCGGACGGCAAGTGGATCGTCTACGCCTCCAACGAAGGCCGCGACGCCCGCGGCGTCCATAACTTCGACATCTGGCTCGCAACCGCCGACGGCCGCGAAACCATCCAACTCACCAGCGACGGTTCCGACGACACCAGCCCGTCGTTCGACCGCAGCGGAAACTTCATCTACTTCCGCTCCAACCGCGGCGGATTCTGGAACGTCTGGCGCTGCGAGCTCACGCCAGAGGTGCGTCAACGGATGACACATTGACCGATGGATGCGCCCGCACTCCGCTGGTCTACGCCTCGAAATCGGCCCCGGCTGATAATAGGGGTCCCTTCGGTTTTCGGGGGCTCTCCGCCAACGCTGCCGGCGAGTTGCGCGATTCGATTTGAATGCAAGTGCACACCGTGGAGGATCTAACATCCATCCTCTTCTTGGACATCGACACTGTCCCTGGAAAGGGGCAAGTAAAAGGGGTTCTTCCGCACTCTCGATGAAGCCCGGCAGCACCAGAACCCATTGGCGCATCAACGGGTGATCCAAGGTTTAGAAAGATTTTTGAGCCGCTCGAACACGACCGATGTCGTCCCAGGGAACGATGCGGATCGACCGTCACTATTTCAAACCAAGTCGCCCTTCTTGTGCTGGGAACGCCTGACCTGTCGATCGATCACCCGAGCTTAAAGATCCGACAACATTTCTATAGCGCGGCGGCACAGCTCACGCCCATAATCCGTCCAGATCCCCCCTCCCCAGTACCGGAAACAGCTCGTCTGGGTCAGCAGCAAATGGAACAGCGCCTTTCGGTAGCGGCGATCGCCCACACTCAAGCCCGCGTTCAGGACCCTTTCGGAGAACATCGTGCTGACCGTTTCCATGGGACCGAGAATGCCCTCGTACGCGCGAACCCAGGAGACGTCGCGCGTCCAACTTCCGCCGGCGACGTGGAACCGGCCGTCCTCACGGAAGAGTGCGTCAATGACTTCCCGCAGCCGCTCTGGGCCATGTCCATCCCCCAACCGTTCCCAGATCCTTTTCTGGAACCGGGGTCGGACGGCGGGGAAGTCCTCGTCCCGCATCCCCGCGGCAGCCAGGTGCGCGAGGTATTCACTGACGTTCATTGGTGGCGTCTCAGAACTCGATGCCTCGCGCATCACCCGCAAGTACGCCGGCGGGAACTCGTTCATCATCACCCCGCCGTTCTCACCGTCCGCGATCTGCGTGACCAGTGGCGGGACGGACACGCCGCCCAACTCGGTGCGCGAGAGGGACAGCGCCTCGCCGTAAGGCTGCATCTGCCCCACCAGCTTGGTGTCGCTACCCTGGGTCTTGATGATCGCAACGATGCTCAGGGTTTCCCCGTTAGCGTTGCGGGCCACCAACCGATGAGGTACGTGCGGCAGCCGGACGGCTCCCCCGTCTTCGGCGTCCTCCACCGTGTGCTCCTGCACCAGCACCCACCGATACCCGCACTCTCGCAGGGTTCGGACGAACTCGTAGCAGACGTCCGGGTGGTTCGGTAACGCCATTTCCGGGGGTGAGAACCCTCTGACACGGCTCAACGCTTCCAGGCCGAAGATCGACGCAAAGTGATGCTGCCAGGCTCGGACGTGCAGGCGGAAGCGATGATCAGTAAACCGTGAAGAACGGGTTCCTGATCCCGGGCGGGGGACGAGGAGTTGGCGGGGTAGAAGTAGGCCGGGGCGGAGCCAGCGCTACTGCGGGGGCCGAAAGAGCGCGGACAAATGT
>DAIRGS010000132.1:0-18971 GCA_036794395.1 Tepidisphaeraceae bacterium
ACACTGGAAGTCATTGGTCTAAACATGACTGCGCCTCTTCTCTACTCGACGTTAGGAATTCTTCTCTGGGATTTCCCGTGTGGTCTTTGTGCCCTCTGTGGTTAGATCTTCTGCATTTGTATTCTTCGTGACTTCGTGCCTTCGTGGTAAATCTGGGTGTGGTCGAGTCAGTGGCGCAGGATCTGATTCAGACCCGCGATCGTGGCGGCTTCGATGTCGGATTCGCCGGTGACTTTGGCTTGGATGTCTGATTGCGTGAGAGCGGTTTTCCAGGCGTGGGCGAGCGGAGCGGGGCCGACCAGGACCACGGGTTGGTTGGATCGGATTGCGTTGTTTTTGAAGAGCGCATCGAGGTCGGCGGCGATGAACGCGCCGATGAGGAATGCCATGCGCTGCGCGGGTGTCGCCTGGTGGGTTTGCTCGAGCAGGCGGACGCAGAACATGGCGCGGGGTAGGCCGGTGGCACGCTGTTGGGCCATTCCATTTGCGATCCATGAGTCATCCAGGTCGGCGGGCTTTGTCTGAGGGACGGCGCTGGCGAGGATGGTGGCGGATTGGATGGCGTGGATCATCTCACCCGAAAGTGAAGTGATGCTTCCGGTGATGCGCTGGTCGGCGCCTATCTGGATGGCTTTCCAGTGTGAGCCGAGATTCAGGACGGTGGCGGGGGGATTCAACTTGCCCAGGGAGAGGAGGCCAAGGCAAAGCGTTTCTTCGCCGCGCATTAGGTCTATGGTGGAAAATTCTTGATTCACCACGGAGGCACGGAGATCACGGAGAAATCCGGAGGAAGAAAGAGATGGTTGCGCAATCTTCTTCAGAGGACCCGAGTCTGCATCTGATTGTGTTTGGTTTGATGTCTTGGTCTTCTCCGTGTCCTCTCTTCGAGCCTGAGCCTCAGAGCCGAAGGCCGTGCCTCCGTGGTGAATCTTCTTTTCGGGCCCAGTTCGGATGCCGGGGACCAGCTTGATGGGCAGCGGAGTGATGTCGGGGAAGGAGAAGGTTTGAACGCCGCTGGCCAGCTCGGCCAGGCCCGCCGGGGCGGAGACATGAGGAACTTCGGCCAAGCCCAGAGGCGAAGAGATCATTCCCGCGCCGATGACGACGGTGGGCTGACTTGCCGCGCTTTGGGCGATGACGGCTGCGATCAATTCCTTGAGCGCATGGCAAAGCTTCTCGTTCGAGCCGTCGCGTGCGGCATCGCGGACGCCGACTGGGGCGGAGGCGCGGGCGAGGATTTGGGTGCCGTGCACGAGCCAGGCGCGGGCGTTGGTGGTGCCGACGTCGAGGAAGACGGCGCACGCGGGTGAATGGGTCACGATTCGCCCCGCATGGCGGAGACGAAGGCGGCGGCGCGGGCGGTGATGGTGGTGGGGTCGGGGGAGATCAATTCGGAGCCAACGCCGATGGCCCACGCGCCGGCGCGGAAATATTCGCCGGCAAGCTCGGGGGTAACGCCGCCGGTGGGGACGAGGCGGGCGTTTGGGATGGGGGCACGGAGGGCTTTGACGTAGCCGGGGCCGAGGGTGGTGGCGGGGAAGAGCTTGACGGCATCGGCGCCGGCGTCGAGGGCGGCGATGACTTCGGTTGGGGTGAAGCAGCCGGGGATGGAGACGAGGCCAAGTTTTTTGGTTTCTGAGATGACGGCGGGATTGCAGTTGGGGGAGACGATGAAGGTTGCACCGGCATCTGCGACGCGATGGACGTCTTGCGGGGTGAGGACGGTGCCTGCGCCGATGGCGATGCGATTTCCGAGGTGTTTAGAGAGGGCGGTGATGAGATCCAAGACGCCGGGGGAATTGAGGGTGGCTTCGATCGCGGTGATGCCGGCAGTAGATAGCGCGTCGGCGATTTGGAGGATGTTGTGGCGGAAGTCGCCGCGGAGGATGGCGATGACTTTTGCGGCTTCGATCTGGGCGATGGTTTGGGGGGCGGTCACGGGGGTATTCTAACGGGTGGGCGGTTTTGGGGAATGCATTGAGGTGGGGCGAATGCGCGCTTGGAGAAGCCGGGGTGGCGCTGCGATGAGTACATCTGCGCTATACCCCGGCGTGGGGGGGCTGTTTGAGAGGGGAGTGGTTCAAACGATTTTCTTCAGACGAGCAGCGCCTTCAATTCGACTTCCCTGACCCGGATGATTCACCGCGTAGACGCCGAGCACACAGAGAATTCAGGTGTAGCAAGAGCATGCGCGGATTTGTCATCCTGGAGCGGAGCGAAGGATCGGCTATTCAGGTGGTTCACGGGTATCAGATCCTTCGCTTCGCTTCAGGATGACAGGTTTCGGGCCTTTGCCTGGGTCATCTATATCTGTGTTCCCACGGTTCCAACTGTGGCCGATTCGTATTCTCCGCGATCTCTGCGCCTCCGCGGTGAACCATGATTTTTTCAGGTTAACCCGCTCGCTTCTCGCAGGGGGAGGGGACCAGAGGCCATCACCGGCGATTGGGTTTGGCGTCGTGTTTGGTTTCGATCTTTTTGGAGTGGTCTTTCCTTTTGGGCACGCGTTGTCCGTGCTTGTCGGAGGGGTCGTCGGTGTTGGAGTCCGTGGTGACCACAGGCGCAGAGGTTATCGGCGCTGGCGGCGTTGGTGGAGTGGAAATGGTTGAAGTCACCGGCGGGGGAGCCTGGACGGCCGCGGCGCCGGCGGTGGCGGCGCTGCCGGTGGCGGTGGCGTTGAAGTTTTTCTGGAGGAGGGTGGCGTCGGAGAAGTTGATGGTGGAGTCGTAGTTGAAGTTGCCCTGGTCCCAGGCGGTCCTGCCGGGGATGAGGTAGTTGCGGGCCATGGTGATGGCGTCGGTGGAATTGACGGTGCGGTCGAGGTTGGTGTCGCCTAATACGGTGTAGCGGAGCTCGACGTTTCCGGCCGGTTGTACAGGTACAACGCCATCGATCCAGTCTGCATAGCCGATCCCGTAAGTTTGGGGCGGGCCTGATGCGGCGGTCGTGGAGACGATGACGCCGGCGGTGGGGGTTGGGGTTCCGTTCCACGCGCCGCCGTTATAGCCGTTGATCAGGTACTGACGGATTAAGGCGGCGGGGGATTCACCTGCAACCATGTAGTTGAAATAGACCGTGCTTGATCCGATATCCACAGTGGTTCCGGCCAGGGGGTCGGGAGCAGCAAGGCCGCTGAGCGTAAAAGTACCATTGAGGTGCAGCGTGTTCGGAAGCGGGTTTCCGTTTGTGTAATCGAAGGTGATGAGGTCATTTTGGCCGCCGCCATTGATGGTCAGTCCATTGGGGTCATTAATGAGCATCTGTGCGACATACGTGCCGAAGGCCAAATCGAGATGGATGTGGTCGGGGTCTTGTGTCAGGGTAAAGTGGTCGACGCCCGCGGTTCCAGTGATTGTGTCGGCGCTCGGGACCACCTGATATGATTGTCCGGAAAATCCGCCGTTTGGGCTGGCCGCCAAGACCATTATGGCGTTGTATGAGTCGGCGATGGCGATGTCGGGCTTTCCGTCGCCCGTAAAATCGGCAATTGTGATGCCTCCGGGATAAGAATCTCCGGCGAATGTCTGGGCCGCTTTGAATGATCCGTCGCCGTTTCCCAGAAGGATACTGACGGCTTGTTCCTGCGCACGATTATTGGTGGTGTTGGCCGCGACCAGATCCAGAATTCCGTCGCCGTTTACATCGGTGATCGCAAGAGATGCTGGGAATGAGCCAGCTCTGAAAGTCTGTTGAGCGGCAAAGCTTCCGTCGCCACTGCCCAGAAGAATCCCGATCGTTCCATTGCCTGCGACCGCGATGTCGAGTTTGCCGTCGTTATTGACGTCCGCGACGGCAACTGCGGTTGGCGACGTGGGCGTGCTGATTGTTTGGATCGCTGTAAAAGTACCGTTCCCATTGCCCAGAAGTAATTCAAGGGTTCTTCCGGAACGGTCACCAACCACCAGATCAAGGGTGCCGTCCGCGTTCACATCGCCTGCCGCCAGCGAAACACTCTGCGCGCTGGTGAGAAAGGAAGTGGGCGCCTGGAAGGTTCCGTTGCCGGTTCCAAGCATGACGCTGACAGTCTGGGCGTATAGATTCGTCACAAGCACATCCGGCGCACCGTCGCCATTGACGTCGGAAACAATCAGGGCGAACGGCGCGGGGCCCGACGCGAAGGTGTGTTGAGGTTGGAACGAACCATCACCGTTTCCCGCCAGCACGCCGATCGTACTGGCACCGAAATTCGTAACGATAAGGTCAACCTTTCCGTCACCATTGATATCTGCGGCTGCCACGCCATTGGGCTTCGTGCCGGTGGCAAACGTTTTCTCTGGTTGGAAAGTTCCGTCGCCGTTGCCGAGCAAGACGCTTAGATGGTTCGCGGAGAAATCGGCGGTAATCACGTCTTGACGTCCATCCCCGTTTAGGTCTGCCGAGACGATGGACGAAGGGCTTGCGGAAATGGCGATGGTTTGGGGTGCGATGAACGATGCCTCGCCGGGCTGCAATGGGTTACCCGAGACATTTGCAATGCTTCCATCATCGACGAGATTCAATCCCAGTGAGCCGGTTCCGGCGATCCCATTCACAACCACTGTGTAAGCGGTGGGTCCTCCGCTGAGAACGACCGGCGTAGTTGCAGTGACGCCATTCAGACTTAAGGCAAAGTCGCTGGGATCGACGCCGGAAACCGGCTGATTAAATGTGACCGCGTAACTTACGCTGGTGTCGCTGGTGATGGGGCCGGGTGGATTTAGGCGATTGATCGACACTACGCTGGGCGGCACATCGCCGATCAGCACTCCGATGTTATTACTCAACCGGTTCGCGACGACGATATCCGGCCGGCCGTCGCCATTTACGTCGGCGACGGTTAGCCAGTAGGGCGTGTTTCCAGCGCCGAAGGTTTTTTCGGGTTGGAGGGTTCCGTTGCCGTTGCCGAGGAAGACGCCGATGGTTCCGTCGCCGCCTTCGGGGACGACGACGTCGAGTTTGCCGTCGACATTGACATCGGCGACGGCGACAGCTCGGGGGTTTGTGCCGGCGGCGAAGGTTTGCTGGCCGGCGAAGGTGCCATTGCCGTTGCCGAGGAGGGTGCTCACGTTGTCGCTGGCCTCGTTGGAGACGACCAGATCGAGCTTGCCGTCGCCGTTGATATCGGCGGCTACGAGGGATCGCGGCTTGTCGCCGGTGGTGAAGGTTTGTCGGGGGGCAAAGGTACCGTTGCCGTTTCCGGCCATGACTGAAACGGTGGTTCCGCCATAATTGGTGACGGCCAGATCGAGCTTGCCATCGCCATTGAGATCGGCGGTTGTCACTGAGATGGGTTTGATTCCGGCGCTGACCGTGGGCGCCGGCGCGAAGGTTCCATCCCCGTTGCCCAGCAGGATCGTGACGTTGGCGCTGCCGTAATTGGCGGCCAGAAGATCGGCATGTCCGTCGCCATTGATGTCGGCGATGGTGACGGCGATTGGGCCGGAGCCGGCGGCGAGGGTCTGTGGGGCCGAGAAGGTGCCATCGCCATTGCCGGTCAGCACGCTGATGGTTCCACCCAGGTAGTCGGCGACGACCAGATCGGGCTTGCCATCGCCATTGATATCGCCCGTGGCCACGGAGATCGGCCCACTGCCGGCGGGGAAGGACTGGCGGCCGGGAAATTGGCCCGTGCCGTCATTGAGCATGACGCTGACGGTATCGCCGGTGTTGTTGGCGACGATCGCATCGAGCTTGCCGTCGCGGTTTACATCGGAGAGCGTGACGGAGAGGGGATTAGGCCCGCTCAGGAACGTTTGCTCGTTCGCGAACGCCGCGATTGCCGCCGAAAGCAGAAACCGACGTTCGAGGCCTTCAATCCCAACACGTGCGTTTTGCGATTTGCGCAGACCCTTTGACCGATGGCTAATTCCCATTGCACTCCTCCCGTTAGGTGGGACGCAATGTATCGTCCCTCAGTGCCCGCGGCGCGTCAATCGCCGATTTCGAGAATTGCGGAACTTGGATTTTGCATCTTCTTGCGGGGTCGCGGGCGTGTCGATCACCGTTGAAGTTCGGGGAGAGCTGGATGTATTGGCCGGTGGCGATGTGATGGGCGACGGGGTGCTCACGGGAGGTGGGGCAACGGCCGCGGAGACGACGCTCGCGGTTACGGTCGCATTAAAATTCTTTTGAAGCAGTGTCGCGTCAGCCAGGGTGGTGGCGGTGTCGTAGTTGAAGTTGCCGATGTCCCACGCGGGGGAGTTGATGGCGAGATAGTTTCGCGCCAGCAGAATTGCGTCGGTGGAATTCACGGTGCGATCGAGGTTGGCATCGCCCATCAAGGTGTAGCGCAGCTCGATGGAGTTCGCCGGTTGTCCGACCACGATTCCATCGGCGGCGTCGGCGTAGCCCACGCCGAATGTTGCGGCCGGCCCGCTGGCGGCGCTGGCGGATGTGATCGCGCCGTCGTTGGCGGAGGAGGTCCCGTTCCACGCGCCGCTGTTGTAGCCGTTGCGGAGATACTGCTGAATGAACGCCGCGGGGCTTGAGCCCGCAGTGTAGGTCAGATAGACGGTGCTCTGGCCGATTTCCAGCACGGTTCCGGCCAGGGGATTGATTGCCGGCAGGCCATTGATGGTAAATGCGCCGTTGAGGTGGAGCGCACGGGGCAGTGGATCGCCGTGGGAATAATCGAGGGTGATGGAGTCCGCGCCACCATTGCCATTAAGCGTCAGGCCGGCGGGCGATGTCATGAGGAACCGGCCGGTGGAGGTGCCAAGCGTCCAGTCGATGTGGAGGGCGTCAACGTCCTGAGCGAGGGTAAGCGTGTCGGCGGACGCGGTGCCGGTGAGGACGGTGGGCAGCGTGCGAAAAGATAGATTGGCGCTGGTGCTTGGCCCCGCAAGGTTGAAGGCCGAGAGGATGTATTGATAAGGGGCATCGGGCTCAATGCCCGTGTCGGTGTAGGTCGTGGCATTGGCGGGGAGAGTGACGATGAGCTGCCCGTTATCCGAAGCCAACTGGCGGACGAGCTTGTAGCCGGTCGCGTTGTTGGCGTTGTTTTGCCAGGTGAGCGTCACCTGGGTGCTGGTGACGTTCGAGAATTGAAAGTTGGTTGGCCCGGCTGGAGCAACGGGCGTGGTATTTCCGACAGGCCCGGCCGCGGGCGAGTCGCCGCCGGCGTTGCTGGCGACGACCTCGTAGCTGTAGCTCGTTCCGGGCATGAGGCCGCCATCGGGATAAGTGGTTACATTGCCGGGCACCTGGGCGATGAGCGTGTAGGTGCTGGGAGCGGTGAGCTTAAGAATATTGAAGTGATCGACGGGCTGCGTGCTTTGGGTCCAGCCCAGATCAAGCTCCGTGCCCGAGGCAGGGGTCACTGTGAAGTTGCCGGGCATTGCCGGGGGCGCGGGCAGCGGGGTGTAGCTCCAGGACAGCATATTCTGCGTGGAGGTTGAAGCGCCGGTGGATGCCGTGAAGCCGACGAAAGCGGTGGTTCCGCCGATCGTGCCCGGGATATCGATCGCGTAGCTGTGGGTAAAGACGGCGTGGGTGACGGTATCGGTTACGGTTTGCTGGACGGTGGTTCCATCGTAGTTGAGGGAAACCTGAACGACGTTGCCATTGCGCAGGAGCAAACCGCTGGAGGTCATGTCGAGGGAAGCGGAGCCGAAGGCGGGGGTAGCGCCGTTGATAAAGACGCCGGTGGAATCGGTGCCTTCGCCGGAGTTGCTGAAGATATCGAACTTGAGTGCAACGCTGGTTGCGATTCCGCCGTAGCCAAGGCCACTACCGTTAGCACCGACGGAAGTTGAACCGGCGCGTTGAATGGTAAAGGTGAGGCCCTCGGCCGTGGCGCTCGTCATCTGGAAGCTGAAGGCGGTGGTGAATCGTGTCACGGAGACGGCGGTTGCCGAGAACGCGCTGCTGGCACGATTGGTGTTGCCGTCGGTCAATCGAAGCGCTGAGCCGATGATGGAGGTTGCGGTGCCATTGAGTGCGAGCAGCGTCGCGGCGTTGGAGAAGCCCGACGAGAAATCCAGTACGGGCGTGGGGGAGAACGTGGTTGCAGAAGCAATGTTGGTATAGACCGAGTTCCCGACGCCATTGAATGCGCGCACGCGGAATGAGTATGCCACGCCGGGCGTAAGGCTTGTTAGCGAATAAGAATTGGTGGCAACGCCCGCGATCGCGACCTGCGACCAGTTATTGCCCCCGTCAGTGGAAAGCTCGATGAAAAAGCCCGATTCGTTATTGGAGTTATCCTGCCAACCGAGGTTGACCTGTACGCCGGACACGGCGGTGGCGGTGAGATTTGTCGGGGCGGTCGGAGTGACGGTCGGCGGGACGAGCAAGCCGTAGATCACCAGAGAGTTGCTCGTGCCGACGTACACCTGCCCGTTGGACACCATGGGCGCGGTGAATTTGACGGCGGTGCCAAGGGCATCCCGGCTGGCGGCGGCCTGAGCGCTGGTCCAAAGTTCCTGTGAATAATTCGATGCGCTATACGCGCGCAGCTGGTTTGTGGAAACGGCGATGTTCCAAACGATGCCATTGGCGGTTCCATCGGCAGAAATCGAATTGGTGGCTCCGCGGGAGCCCTAGGAGTCGGGGGATGCTCCGTCGATGGCGAGAATGGCATTAGAAAGCGTGAAACTCTTGGCGAAGTCATTTTGGCCGACGTAATAAATCCGCGATTTCACTCCATCGAAAAAGAGAGACGGCGTGCCGTATGAGCCGCCGTTAGGCATGCCTGACAATTCCTGCACCACGTTGTCTGTGTTGGCGTCGTAGTGGCCCATGTTATCGCGGTCGATGACATAGATAAGGCCTTCCTTGCCCGCGCCGACGAGCAGGTTTGGATGGGTGCTGTTGCCGATGGTGACAGGCCCGATGGTTGCGGGTAGCACAAGGGGACCACCCGAACCCAAATCGGTGTCTGAAAAATTCAGATCCTGTTGATTGTGCGGCGTGAAGTAATCGACGACCTTGATACCCCAGCCATTGATGTTGGGATTTGCGGAGGTGAGAGTTGGGTCGACGGCCAATTTCAAAAATGAGTCGCCATAGTCGCCATTGACGGGGAATCCCTGGGCGTTAAGCGTGCCGTCGAACAGGCCGTTTCCGGTTTCGACATACATGAATCCCTGGGAATCGATGGCAATTTTGCCGCCGCCCTGCCAGATGCCGGAATCATCGCCATTGGGGTTGGCGTTGAACACCGCGGTGGCGGCCAAGGTGTTTTCGTCATATCCGAGAATCCAGCCGTGAAAGGGTAGAACATCTCCGTGCGAGGCAAATGCGAGATACACCTTTCCATTGTTGAGCGTGACCGCGGCCCGCTGAAGCTGGCGTAGGGCGTTGAAGATAATCGTCTGCTGATTGTTGACGGTCACCGCGCCGTCCCCATTGCCCAGCACGGACGGGCCGGAGTTGTAGGTGAAGGTGTCGCTGGAGGATTGATAGGAGGTATCGCCGATGACGATGCTGGTGAATGCACCGCTGTGGATGTCGACTTTATTAAGCGTGTAGATGAAGTGGGGATTGTTGGTGTTGCCGTCGACGACTTGCTTGGTGTTGGCGACGCAGTAGAGAAAGCCCGTGGCCGTGTCGATCGCGGGCGTGCTGGTGATGCCAATCTGGGGGTTGATGTCGTTGGAGTTGGCCTCGGATGCGACCGAGGAAACGGTCGTGACCGTGACAGACCCCGTCAGGCCCGGCGCGGGGACGAGGAATGTGTCCTGCCACAAAATGGCTCCGCTGTCGGCGTCGATGGCGTAGAGGGTGTCGTGCTCGGTGGCGACGTAAGTCACGTTGTGGATGCCGATCTGCGCGCCAGCGGTGACGTTCACTCCAGCCATGTAGAGCGGCTGGGCATACACCTGGCCATCGACCGCGGTGGTGTGAAGCTTGCCGAACGTTGTGGAGTTGACGTTAACTGGAGTGAGGACGCTTTCATTGAGGTTTTGGCCCGTGCTGGCCGGGTCGTTGTGATACGAAGTCACGTTGACGGCGCTGAGAAGCAGTCGAGCTTCGAGGGATTCGATAGCCAGTGAAGCGTTCGAACGAAACGGCTTTCGCGCGCGGCGCGACGCCGTGCGGGGATCACGATACATCACAACTCCTGGCAACCAGCGGCTTGCATCAAAACGCATGGATACATTGACAAGCGTTTGCGCAAAACAAGCATTTTCTTAATGTTCTCCGATTTTACCGAACTCGTCTGCCTCATGGAGCGCATGTTTTCACAATTGATTTTAGACCAATCATAAATGGCGTTGTCTTTACCGATTGTGTGATTGTGCCGAGACTTTCGTGTTGATTTTGGGGAACTCCAATTGGATGACTTTCCGCTTGTTCGTGAGACGGTGAAGTCCTGTTTGCGATCCATCAAAATCGTCCGAAGTGGGGAGGGTTGTTGGTGCGACCGGTGTTGCTTGTGCGGTGGACGACACTGGCGGCAACGCCGATGCCGCGGCAATTGGAACGGATGCAGGTTGGGCGCTGCCGGTCGCAGTGGCGTTGAAGTTCTTCTGAAGGAGCGTGGCATCGCTCATGTCGATGGTGGAATCGTAGTTGAAGTTGCCTAAATCCCACGCAGTCTTGCCGGCGGCCAGATAGTTCCGGGCCGTCGTTATCGAGTCCGTGGAATTCACGATGCGATCCAGATTTGTATCGCCCATGAGCGTGTAGCGGAGCTCGATCGTATTGGCGGGTTGGCCGGAGACGAGTCCGTCGGCTGAATCGGCGTAGCCGATGCCGAATGTTCCGGCCGATCCGGTAGCAGCGGCAGACGAGGTGATCGCGCCGGTTGATACGCTCGCCGCTCCGTTCCATCCCCCTGCGTTGTATCCGTTCGTGAGGTACTGCTGAATCAATGCCGCAGGGCTGGCGCTACCGGCATAACTGATGAAGACGGTGCTTTGACCGATTTCTAGTTTCGTTCCAGCCAGGGGATTGGCGCTGGGCAGGTTATTGATCGTGAATGTGCCGTTGAGGTGAATGGTGGCAGGTAGTGGATTGCCGTTGAGATTGCTCAGAGTGATGAAGTCGTTTGATCCCGCGCCATTGATGGTCAGACCGGCAGGGTCGCCAATCAGGAGCTGGCCGGTGGTTGAGCCCAGCGTCCAATCGATGTGGAGGTGATCGGTGTTCTGGACCAGGGAGATGGTGTCAACGCCGGCGGTTGCGTTGATGGTGGTAGTCGAAACCGTGCCAGAGGACTCTGTTGTGCGATCGCCTTCACCGGTCGCGTCAGCCGCGGCCACTTGATAGTAGTAGGTTGCGCCGGGGGAAAGGCCGGTATCGGTGAATTGGGTGGTGAGAATTCCGGTTTGGATGGGCGTGGCGTTTTCGCCGCCGGGCGAAGTTCCGCGGTAGATGTTGTAGCTTTCCGCGCCTTTGGGGGCGGTCCAGTTGAGTTGAATTCCGCCGGATTGTCCGATGGCGGTGAGCCCGGACGGGGCCGCTGGCAGCGTGATGATGACCACCGTAATTCCGTCGCTGGGGCCGGCGATGTTGTAGGCATCGACCGTGTAGGCGTAGACGGAACCTGGCAGTAGCCCCGAATCGATAAACTGAGTGCTGTTGGCGGGCAGCGGCGAGAGCTGTATGGAGTTATCTGATTCAAGCTGGCGGGCGATTTTGTAGCCGGTTTCGTTGGTTGCGTTGTCGCGCCAGTTAAGGGTTGCGCCGGTGGCGGTGACGTTGGATTCGACGAGATTATCGGGGGCAAGTGGGGCATTGGGCGTGGTGCCGCTCGCCGGCCCGGCAACGGGCGAGCTGCCGCCGGCGTTGACGGCAACCACCTCGTAGGAATACGTCGTGTTTTCGGTCAATCCCCCATCGGGGTACATCGTTGCGGTGCCGGGTACCTGGGCGATCTGCGTATATGTGCTGGGTGCCGTCAGGCGGAGGATGTTGAAATGATCGACGGGGGCCGAGGTCTGCGTCCAGGAGACGTCGAGTTCTGTTCCGGACGCGGGGGTAATCGTCAGATTTGATGGAGCGACGGGAGGATTGGGCAGCGGCGTGAAACTCCACGAAAGGACGCTTTGAGTTGCAGCCGAGCCTCCTGTGCCGGCGGTGAACCCGACGAATGCGGTGTTGGCGCCGACGATAGAAGGGATGTTCACCGTGTAGTTATGCGTGAAGCTTGCGTGGTTGACGGTATCGGTGACGGTTTCGTTGAGCGTGGTGCCGTCATAGCTGAGCGAGACGAGCATGACATTGCCATTTCGCAGAACGACACCGCTGCTGGTCATGTCGAATGAGCCGGCGCTGACGGAGGGATTGGCGCCGTTGGTAAAGACGCCAGTCGAATCGGTGCCCTCGCCGGCGTTGCTGAAGAGATCGAATTTGAGCGCTACGCTGGTTCCGATTCCGGTGGCGGGGCCGTAGCCCAGGCTCGATCCGTTGCCACCGAGGGCGGTCACCCCCGCGTTCTGGATGGTGAAGGTCATGCCGTCGGCAGTACCTAGCTGCTGTATCGCGAAGGTGCTGGTGAAGCGGTTGACGGAGACTGCCGTGGTGTAGAAGGCGCTACTGGCTTCGTTGGAGGCGCCATCGGTCAGTTGAAGGTTTGAGCCGACGATTTTATTTGCGGTGCCATTGAGTTGGAGCGATGCACCGGCTCCTGAGAAACCGTTGGAGAAGTTGACGGCCGGGGCTGGGCTGATGGTGGTTGCGCTGGCGGTGTTGGTGTAGGTGGAGTTTCCAATGGCATTGAACGCCTGCACGCGGAAAGTGTACGAGGTCGCGGGAGTTAAGCCGGAAACCAGATATGAGGTGACATTGGCGCTGGCGGTGAGCACGCGATTGAAAGTCGTGCCGTCGGTTGATTCCTCGATATAAAAACCCGCTTCGTTATTGGATTGATCCTGCCAGCTCAGGTTGATCTGCACGCCGGAGACGGCTAGCGCAGTGAGGTTCGTGGGTGCCGTTGGCGGTGTGGTGGGGGCCGAGAGCACTCCGTAAACGACCAGCGCGTTGCTGGTTCCGACGAAGACCTCGCCATTGGTGATCGTGGGCGTGGTGAACTTCAGCGCGGTGCCCAGTGCATCGCGGCTGCCGACTGCCTGCGCACTGGTCCACAGTTCCTGGCCATAGTTGCTGGCGTTGTAGGCGCGCAGCGTGTTGGTTCCCGGATCGATGTTCCAGGCGATTCCGTTGGCGGTGCCGTTGGCGGAGATGGAGGTGGTGGCGCAGCGCGAGCCGTACACATCGGTCGATACGCTGCTCAGGGCGAGGGTGGCGTTGGAGATGGTATAGCTCTTAGCGGTGGTGCTGACGGGAACGTAGTAAATGCGGGCGGCAGTTCCATCGTAGTAAAAGGCCGGCGTATCGTACGATCCGCCGCCACCCAGGCCGCTGAAAGTCTGCACGACGTTGTCCGTCGTCGAGCTGTACTTGCCCATGTTGTCGCGATCGATGAGGTAGATAAGACCCTGTTTTCCTGCGCCGACCATCAGGTGTGGGTGTGTCCCGTTGCCGAGGGTGATTCCACCGATCGAGTCTGGAAGGATGATGGGCCCGCCCGATCCGAGATCCTGATCGGCCGACGAGAGGGCGGCCTGGTTGTGAGGGGTGAAATAATCAACCACTTTCATGCCCCAGCCGTTGATGTTGGGATTGGCGGCGGTGCTGTTGTCGACCTGGAGCTTGATGAAGGAATCTCCGTAGTCGCCATTGATGGGGAAGCCGTTGGCATCGAGCGTGGTGTCGAAGGTGCCGTTTCCGGTCATCACGTACATGAAGCCATTGGAATCAATGGCAAGCTTTCCGCCGGCCATCCAGATTCCATCACGGCTGTTGCTGGCGTTATTGGGATTATTTGGGTCTCCATCCGGAGCGGCGTTGAACACGGCACTGGGAGCCAGGGTGGTTTCGTTGTAGCCGAGAATCCACCCGTGATAGGGGTTGTTGTCGCCATGTGAAGCGAAGGCGAGATAGACGTTGCCGTTGTAGAGCGTGACCGCGGACCGATTCATCTGGCGGAGAGTGTTGAAATTGATGAGGTATTGCTGCGGGTTGGTGCCGGGGATGGCGACGCGCCCAGAACCAGCGGCCGCGGCGCCGGTAACCGAATCCAGGATTGAAGGGCCGCTGTTAAAGGTGTAGGCGCCGCCGCTGAAAGTTGTGTCGCCGATGACGGTGCCCGTGAAAGTCCCGCTGGCGACGTTCACCTTGTACAGGTTATAGACGTAGTGGGGAGAGGTGGCGACGCCATCGACGATTTGCTTGGTTTTGGCGGTGAGGTAGAGAAAGCCGTTGGCAGGATCGATGGCGGGGGTGCTGGTGATGCCGATTTCCGGGTTGACGTCGTTGGAATTCACATCGGAATTGCTCACGGTGGACACGGTGACGGTGTGTCCGCCGGCGGTGAGGGCGGCTTCGGGCAGCAGGAGCGCATCCTGCCAGAGCACCGTTCCGGTATCGGCGTCAATAGCATAGAGACTGTCGTGCTCGGTTACGACGTACGACACGTTGTGAACACCCTGATGCGACCCGGCAGTGATGTTGACCCCAGCCATGTAAAGGGGCTGGGCGTAGGTCTGCCCGTCCACGGGGGTTGAAAAGAGCTTGCCGAAGGTGGAGGTATTTACATTCGAGAGGGTGAGGGCGGTTTCGGAAAGGTTTTGGCCCGTGCTGGCGGCGTCGTTGTGATAGCTCAGGACGTTGACTGCGGTCAGCAGCATGCGCTGCTCGAGAGATTCTGTCAGAATGGGATTATTTCGGAGGTTTTTTTGCGTGGATCTGGCGCGGCAGGAGCCGCAGCTCTTTCGGGAATGGTGTCGCATCTAGGGTGTTCCTCCGCTGAATATCCAAGGTGTTTGAACGACATCGAGTGCCCGGAGGAGCTGCAAAGGCCACAAATTTTTGCACTCAGGCTAAGGCGGGGACGAGGGCGCGGCGCCGCCGCGCGCATCGGCATAGACTCCAAGCTCCGGGGGCCAACGGCCGCATGGAGTATAACGTGCTGAGTCGGGTTTTATTCATGGAATCTTCATCGACTTATCAGATGGTGGTTCATCCGATGCGAATTGCAGCGCACTGAGAATCCGGGGCGGCGCGGGGGCTTTGTGGTGTGGGGCAATACTTTGGGCTGGAAGCGGATTTAATGGATGTTAATTGTGTTTTTTGTTTCGTCTGGGGTTTTTGGATGAGCGCGGCGCGTGTGGATCTTCTGGGGGGATTGGGGAAGAAACGGATGGTGAGGTCTTGGCGGGGGTTGTGATTGACGACGCGGCGTTGGTTGCAGCGAGGGCGATCGATTGGGAAGCGATGGCAGGCGCGACGCTTCCGGTCGCGGTGGAACCGTAGTTGCGGGCCAGCGTGATGGCGTCGGTGGAATCGACGATCGCATCAAAATTGAAGTTGCCGCGATCCCAGGCGGGGGCGCCCGTGGCATTCCAATTCGCCTGGAGGCGAAGTGCATCATTCATATTCACGACGCGATCGAGATTTGCATCGCCCATTGCGGTGTAGAGCAGCTCGATCGTGTTGGCGGGTTGGCCGGCGATGAAACCATCGGCGGAATCGGCGAATCCGACGCCAAATCCGTTGGCCGGGCCACTCGCGGCCGAGGCGGACGTAATGACTCCCGTGGATGCGGTGGGCGTACCGTTCCACGTGCCACCATTATATCCGTTTGTCAGATATTGCTGAATCGTGGATATCGGGCTGGCCGCTCCGCCGTAAAACAGATAGACGGTGCTTTGCCCGATATCCAGAGTTGTCGCGGCCAGGGGGTTGGAGGGGCTCAGGCCGCTGACTGTAAATGCACCATTGAGGTGAATCGAGTTGGGGAGTGGATTCCCGTTGGTATTGATCAGGGTAATGATGTCATTTCCGCCGTTGCCGTTAATGGTCAGGCCGGCGGGATTGTTGATGAGCAACTGTCCCGAGGTGCTGCCGGCGGTCCAGTCGATGTGGGTGCTGTCGATATCGCGCGTGAGGGTGATTTGATCGGCCCCGGCCGTGCCGCCAATCGTGTTCAGGAGGGGAAGCACGGTGTAGGTTTGTCCAGCAAAATTGATATTCTGGTTTTCGATGAGGAAGCTCACGCTGTTGCCATTCAGGTTGGCTGCAACAATGTCGGGTTTTCCGTCGCCATTCATATCGCCAATCGCCACCGAAACGGGGTTTGCGCCCAACGCGAAGGTCTGGGCGGCCTGATAAACGCCGGACCCATTGCCCAGAAGCACGCTGACGGTTCCAGCGGGGTTGTCGGTGGCGACGGCCAAATCCAATTTTCCGTCGGCATTCACATCGGCGACCGCGACCGAAAAGGCTCCGGTTCCGGCAAAAGTACTGCGAATTCCCAGGAACGTTCCGTTCCCATTGCCGATCAATACGCCGATGTTGCCGCTGCCAAAATCGCTAACGACCAGATCCTGCTTGCCGTCTCCGCTGACGTCGGCAATCGTGACGCTGGTTGGGCCGGTTCCACCACCAAATGTGACCGGCGCCTTAAACGTTCCATTCCCATTTCCCACCATCAGGCTGAGCTGGTTCGTTCCGTACAACCCCGCGACCAGGTCCGGCTTACCGTCGCCGGTTACGTCGCCGGCGGCGATGGATTGGGGATACGTTCCGCTGGATACGGTTTGAAGCGCCTGGAAGGTTCTGTTGCCGTTGCCCAACAGGATTCCGACTGATCCGTTCTGGGAGCTGTTGTCGGCCACCGCCAGATCCATCTTGCTGTCGCCATTCACATCGGCCACCGCAACGGCATAGGTATTTGGGCCTGCCGAAAAGGTGTTTTGAGGGGCGAAGGTTCCGTTTCCATTGCCGAGTAAAACGCTGACGACCCCGGTCGCGCCCGTACTGGCGATGACCGCATCTTTCTTGCCATCGCCGTTGACGTCCATCACGACCAACGACATTCCATATGTATGGATCGCGCCTACGGCATATGTCTGTTGCGATGTGAAGGTTCCGTTTCCATTGCCCAGCATCACGGCAAGGGAATTGCCGCTGAAGTTGGCGACGACGAGGTCGGGCTTGCCATCTCCGTTGATATCCGTCAGTGCAACCGAGCGCGGATGTGAGCCGGTGCCCAGCGGATTCTGCTGCGTGGCATACGTCATCGTTCGACCGGCATCCTGAATGGTTCCGTTGTCCACCAGGTTGAGGCCAAGCGAACCGCCGCCAGTGATGCCGTTTACCGTAACCGTATAGACAGCGCCGCTTCCGCTCACGACGACCGGCGTTGTGGCGGTTGTGCTGCCGGCCAGTGCGAGGGCAAAGTCAGTGGCGTCCACGCCGATCACGTTTTCATTGAAGGTGACGGTGTACGAGACCGAACCGCCGTTCACGATCGGCCCCACGGGCGTGGTGCGGGTGATTGAAAGTACTGTTGGCAGAACATGAATGCTGACGGATGGGGAGACCGCCCCGCCGCTGAAAGTTCCGCCGTTAAATGAATTGAATGCGAGAACCTTGTAGGTGTAAATTCCCGCCGGCGGGGACACGTCTGTGAAGTTTGCGCTGGCTTGCGCACCGCCGCCCAGAACAGTACCCACCGGCACGAACGCCCCGGTCACCCCGTTGACCACCGGCGCTCGTTGAATCTGAAACTCCGAAGCCGCCGTTGCGGCTGTCGCGGCATTGTCTTTCCAGGTCACGATCGCGTTTCCGGGATTGGACGGGTCGTTCGCCGCCGTCAGGTTGGCGGGGATGCTGGGTCCCGGGGCTGAGGGCAGCGAGGGACTGGCCGTACCGGTGACTACCAATTCGCGATACCAGGTGTTGGCGTTGCTGGCCAGGAATTTAACGGCGCGCACGTTGGACGCGATCGTTCCGCCGCCATTGTTGACCACCGCCATCTGCGCCGATCCGCGATCGAGCGTTGCGCCGTTCTGGTCACGGGTGAAATTGAAATTCTGTCCGAGGCTCAGGGAATTCCAGTCTGAAGAACCGATGAACTGAATTAGGATGTCGGTATTTTGGCCGGTGCGGAAATCCTGGTGGCCGGTGATGACATCGATTTCGCTCAGGTTGTAGCCCGTGGGGCTGGGCGTCGCGCCCGGCTGAGCGCCCAGGTTAAACGACATGTACCAGCTCGGGTCAGCGAGGTCCGACAACACGTTGACGCCGTGCGATGGATCGCTGATTCCGCCGGACCCCGTGGCGGCTACCGCGCCGGTGGAGGGGAAGTTTCCGATCTGATTTTGCGTCAAGCCATTGGTGAGCAATTGGCCGGCCTGCGCCGTGCTACCGGGGGTCGAGTCGCCGCCTTCACAGCAGACGGTGTAGAGCGAATCAAAGGGCGCGACATTCAAGACCAGATCGTTGGTGGTGTTGGGCGTGATGGCCGAGGCGAGGTTCCACGGGTCCGCGGTTCCCAACCCATTGACCCAGAACGTTTTGCCCGGAATTGGAGCGAGCGGAGTAGCGCCAACCACAGGTGCGGCCGTTGGCGCGACGACTACCGCGGTGAGCAATTGGCGCTTTTCCAGCGTTTCCAGCGTTGCATGGGGCCGCGACAGTGGGGCGGGCCTTTTTTGCCGCGTTCGCGATGGCGTTTTGGGATGAGGTGCATTGGGATTGCCGAAGTCGCCGTGCATTTGTCGCTCCTCGCCTCAGCCATGTTCCCCCCATTCGGAATGTCAGAGGTTTTCCACTAAATGAGGACACAATGCCAGTAATTTCCGCGCAAGTTGGCCACGAAGTGCAATCGGTTCGTCGAGGGTTGGGCCCTGGGGTCGTCAGTGGCTTGAGCGTGTCGTGAGAACTTCGCACCTTGACGGTTGCTCTGGCCCACATTTACAGTTCGCGTCATGGGACCTGTCTTACACGACCCTTTTCGTCACTTCTCTGCAGTATCGGAGGTGCGATGACATCGCTCTCCGTCTCCACAGCCGGTATTGCGAACCGGCTCGATCGACTTGGCTAAATGTTTCGAAACAGTGTGAGTATCAACCCAGCGCCAAATTCCGCTTCCGACGCCTCGGGTGAGCCCCCTGCCCACAATGCGGCCCTGGTATCGAGATGGCCGTGCGCGATTCCGCGCTTCGTGGCATGGGGCTTCCCCTTCGGGTCTGCCTTCG
>DAIRGS010000133.1:0-18944 GCA_036794395.1 Tepidisphaeraceae bacterium
CGAGAAGCTCAAGGAGCGCCTCGCAAAGCTGGCCGGCGGCGTCGCCCAGATCAACGTCGGGGCCGCGACCGAAGTCGCGATGAAGGAAAAGAAAGCCCGCGTCGAAGACGCCCTCCACGCCTGCCGTGCGGCAGTCGAAGAAGGCATCCTCCCCGGCGGCGGGGTCGCCGTCATCCGCGCCGCCGCCAAGGTTCTCAACCACGTCGGCAAGAAAGCCGCCAACGAAGACCAGAAGGTCGGCGTGGAAATCGTCCGCCGAGCCGTCGAAGCCCCCATCAAGCAAATCGCCGACAACGCCGGCGTCGATGGCGCCGTCATCGCCCAAAAGGTCAAGGAATCCGACGACACCAACTTCGGCTACAACGCCCTCACCCACGTCTACGGCGACCTGGTGAAAATGGGCGTCATCGTCCCCACAAAAGTAGAACGCACCGCGTTACAAAATGCGGCCAGCATCGCCGGCCTGCTGCTCACCACCGATGCGGTAGTCAGCGAGATTAAGGAAGACAAACCCGAACCGGCGGGAGCCGGTGCGGGCGGTGGGATGTACTAAAAATCGGTAGGGGGGCCGACCCCAGATCGACAATCTCAGTCCGTTCGATGAGACGAAGGACCAAAGGCCGGCTGGCTAACCCCAGCCGGCCTTCGGCGTTGGGTGAGCCGGTGTTGTGAACCTCGACGCCGCCCACGTGACTAAGTGCATGAGCGGGGTTGAATCGCGAAAGCACCGATCCGTTCCATCGGGTGCGCGCCAAGTTTGTAGGTATACTTTCACCCAACATCCACGGAATTCCATTGTTTCTTGAACCGGCTCTCACCACGCACGACCGGCGCGAGCGCGCGTCCACCACGGTCTCACGGTGTTTTGCGGCACTTTTTTTCCACCTACAAACGTGACGCGGACTCCGTTCCATCAGGTCAACCTGATTTCATTCCACTTCCGCCAATTGTTCGTGTACAATACGGGTATGCCGGTCGGGAATCCGTCAACGTCACGTCAATTGGTGTCCACCAGCGGTGCCAGTTCCACCGCGGTCAATAGCTTTGGAACGTTTCTTGAGACAGTGCAGCGGGAAAGCCGGACGAATCAGGGACAACCAGACGTTCCGGCGTTGCTTCTTCGAATCGTGGCCGAACATGGCGCAATGCCGATTGCAGAGCTTGTCGGTTCGACGGGGCTGGGGCTTGTCGCGATCCTGCAGGCACTCGATGTCTTAAAGAGTTTTGGCCTCGTTTCGTTGGTAGGAGAGGCGGGAGATCAGAAAATCGAAGCCACCCGGAGCGGCGCACGTACTGCAGTCGCGATTCGCTAAATGCTCGATCAGCTCATCGACTACTCTGGCGTTGCAATACTGGGCGCGCTCTTCGGGTTGGGCGAGCTGGTTTCGCGGTATCGTGACGAGCCTCGGCGCGCGGCCACGGTTCTTCCCAGTTATCTCTATCTGACAATAAACGCTGGCATCGCAGTCTCCGCTTTGGCGCTGATGCGGGGATTTGGATGGAACGTTTCCGTGAGCGGCACCGGCACCGCTTCGTCAGCTCGACTCGGGCAAGTGCTCATTGCCGGCTTGGGCGCGATGGCATTTCTGCGTACATCCCTTTTTACCGCTCGAATCGGCAACCAAGATGTCGGAATCGGGCCAAGTGTAATTGCCCAATCTCTTTTGAAAGCCGCCGACGCCGCTGTTGACCGACGCCGGGGCGTGGCGCGGGACGTCGCGATCCGTACCGTTATGTCGGGCGTGTCGTTCGAAAAAGCGTACCAACTATTGCCCTCTTACTGCCTCGCGTTAATGCAAAATCTGGCCCAAGAAGATCAAGCCGCCCTCGGACAGCAGGTCGAAGCGATCTCGCGGATGAATTCAACGGATGCCGCGAAATCACGACTTCTCGGCCTTGCGCTGATGAACGCAGTGGGCGAAGAAATCCTCATCGCTGCGGTGAAATCTCTGTCCACAGAGGTGAAGGACGTCGTCCCGCACCAACCGGAATAGGGTCGTCACCGACAGGCAAATCCAGCCTCCATGGTCCCGGCTTCCCTGTCCGCGGGGGATGAAAATGAGAAGGAAGAGCGGGTGGGAGTGTGAGGGAGAGGGCGGGCGAGAAAACTTGAGGCTTGATGGCGCCTTGTCCGCCCTCTCCCACACGTCTCCGCCATGCTTTCAGCGCTTCCTCGCTCACATCGCATCCCTCCCGCGACGTGGATATGATGGGCGCGAGAAAACATGGCAACGACAACCAATTTGCAAACCGGAAAGCTACCGATACGAAAGGTTTCGGCCGTCCGGCGGCGCGCACAAGAACTCGGGATGACGCCGAGTGCGTATCTCCGGCATTTGATCGAGGATGATCTGGCCGTGAGTAATAAGGCGCGTGCCACGTCGCTTGACGAGTTGGCAGGGCCGTTCCGTGAGGCCCTGGCTGGGGTGAGCGGGGAGGAGCTGGACCGGCGGGTCAAGGCCGCTCGGGCTCGCGGTCGTAATGGGTGTTCGCACCAGCGACGGTAAACGTTGGCGTCACCCGCTTTTTTCAACTCGTCGTCGACGCCAACGTTCTGACGTCGAAAGCACAAGAATGGTAACTCCACAATCTCCCAAACCCACCGTTTACATTGAAACGACGATCGTCGGATATCTGACGGCCCGTCCCATCAAGGACGTGGTCGTAACTGGCAACATGGCCCTTACGCGTGAACTGAACGAGGTGCAGTCATGAACCAGGATCCTATTGTCGAGGAGGCGCGCCGCGCCGGTAGGGCCTTGTTCTCGCGATTCAACAACGACATGACTGCCGTTTGCGAGTACCTTCGCCAACGCACCGACGAAGCTGCGCGAAATGGCCTCGCGGTGGTATCACGGGAGCCCCGGAATCCGCGACCCCGGCCTGTTGTAAGCAAGCGGGTTGGGTAACAGAATTTCGCATTAAGTCAGAAGTACGGGGATAGCTCTGAATTCTTCGAGTCGAGTCGATGGTGTCTCTTCAGCCCTCTCCCTCACGTCCGAGACTGCGATGGAACGGTCGCCCGAGGGTTCTGACGAGCTTGCCGCTGGACACCATTGGCATCCGGCTCGGAACATCACATCAGCGCCGGGACGTGGATATGATGAGGGCAGAGGCAAACATGGCAACGATCCGGCGAAGGTGGGAACAGCATATAGAAGGACCGCGATGGAAATGATTCGGAACATCGGAAATGTTTGAGAGGGGCAAAGGAGCAAGCTATGAGGTGGATAGTTGTTTTGATCGCGATGATTGGCGCGGGACCGGCGACAAGGCCAACGGCAGCCCCCACAAGCCAAGCGGCAATGCCTGTCAACATCTCCCTTGACGAGGCGATCCGGCAACGCCAGGCGGCAGTGACGGCGTGCCTTGCAAGGATAAGGTCCACGCCAAGCTATCGCGCAGAGGGCGAGAAAAGAGATTTGGCGGCGGCGAAACTTGAGTTCTCGCGCAAATACGGATCGCCAGAAGACCGACTAAAGTCCAGCCATGATTTTGTGGTCATTGACCAGAAACTCAAGGCGATGGAAAAGAAGGCCGTCGAAGCCGATCCAGCCATCAAATCCGCCGACGCAGCCATTGGATTAGTCAAAGCAAAATTGGACGATGATGAGCAAGCCAGAATCAGCGCGGCGGCAGCGGAACGGCAAAGGATTGCGAACGACCCAATTAACGTCGCGATACGCGAAGGAAAGATCATCGTTGGAATGACGGAGGGAAATGCGTCCTCGGCTTTCGCCAACCGAAAGCGACGGAATTTTGAAGAAGGGCACGGCGGCGGTAGCAGTGGCGTGGGGATCGACATGAGCATGAGTCAGGCGATGGGGACGTTTAACGTCGAACCGCAAAACTTAATCAGGAAAACCCAGGATGATTTTGAAAGCGGCGCGAAACGAGTGACCTTCACGCGATATCTTCGGTACATGAATGGTGGCGAACGTAGGACCGATGAGGTTGTGGTCATCATTCGCGATGGCAAGGTGACGCAGGTGATGGGGCAATAGGATGGCGTTATATTGAGAATGAACTTTTCTACTGGCCGGGGCGTCTCGCCTTTGCCATCGTTTAGCAGGCAAGGAGATTTCAAATGAAAGCGTCAGGTCAGAAATAACCGGACGGCTCTGAATTGCTTGAACGTTCTGTCTCTCGCCTGACCTCCGCGTGGGTGGGAGAGGAAGTGTGAGGGACAGGGCGGGCGAGAAAACTGAGCCTTGATGGTGTCTCGCCCGCCCGCTCCCTCACGTCTGCCGAATTCCTGAATCTACCAGTGCATGGCCGGGGCGTACCCGCTCACTTGTTTTCTGTCTGCTCAGCATAAGCCTCCCGAACGGCCTGCGCCATTTCCCGCTGACTGAGCAATCTCGCCGCGAGCTTCAGATACGCCGTCGCAGCGGCTTTGGTCGCGTCGCGCATCTCCTCTTTACCAGCCCGTTTCGCCGGTGATGGAGCGTTCCGCATCAGCCAGAACAGAAACGCATCGGGTGAACTCTTGATCTGGTCCATGAGCCTCCGGGCCGATGCCGCCGGCCGGCGAAGGCCCTGCTCCCAGTGTTCCACCGTCTCGGTCGATACGCCGATGACTTGTCCGAACATCGCCTGCGTTAGACTTAGCGTATCACGAAGCGCTTGGACATCCGCCGGAGTGTACTCAGACGGGTTTGGGACCCGGACTTCATGCACCTTGAATGCGCTGAGGTTTCCCGTGGTCACCGCCTCATGCATTTGCCGAACCCCTTCCATCAACTCGCTTCCGGCGCTGTTGGTGGTTCGCGGCTTCCCTTTTACCTTCTTGAGTTGTTTAGCCATGTCGTCATCCTCCGGACATCTTCCGCCGCGTTGCTTCGACCCATTTTCGCAATATCGTCTTGTCCTCAGCCGACAAATTTGCCTTGTCGTTCTTGGCAAAAATGCTCACGAAATAGCACGCCGCGGCTTCACTGAACAAGACATAACAAGCTCGCGTCGCGCCGCTCTTGCCCACGTGCCAGGACGGAGGCGCGAATCGGATCTTTCGAATCCCACCGGTTCCCCGCATCAAATCTCCACGCTGAGGGTAATCCATGATCAACTTTTCCAGCGCCTGGACATCTTCGTCCGTCAACTTCAATCGCGCCGCCTGGGCAATGAACATCGGCGTCTGGATAAACGTCAGGTTCATCCTCGATATCCTACAATGTAGGACGAGCAAGGCAAGGCGGAAATGAAGTGAACGCTCTCAACGGGACAACCCTGAACGCTCTCGACGGGATAACCTTGAATTACCGTACCGAAACGCCGAAGGCGGCCGAGCTCGCAACGCCGGGAGTTACGCGCATCTGGATAGCCGGATCTCGACTCGCCGGTTCACTGCTTTGGCAATTCGTTGCAGCATGGTCAGCGAATGACCTTCATAATTGGCATCTTCCAGTCGGGCGATGACCGGCTGGCGTGTCCCCACCAGTTCCGCCAATTGCCGCTGGGTCAGATGTGCCTTCTTCCGGGCGTCATATATGAGCTTGGCCACCAACGCGTTGACCGTGGCACGCTCGACCAACTCGCGCATCTCGGCGTCACCCTCGATCATCCCCTCGATGATCTCAATTGCATCAGAGGTCTGCCGGGCTTTGCGGGACTTTTTCGCTCGCCCGGCGCTGGGTGGGCTTTTGCTCATAACGCCGCTTCCTTTCTTTGGCGCGCTCGATATCTCTATCGGGCACTGTTTTTTCCTTGGTCAGTGCATGTGCCAGGATGACCGCGTTGCGTCCGTGATAGAAAAACAAAATCCGGTATTGCACCGTCCGCTCTTTGGCCCGCAACTCGTAAATTCCGTCGCGCAGGTAATCGACGTGCGGCCGACGCAGTTCCTGGCAAAACATCCCAAGCAGCCGGATCTTGGCCGCGAAGTTGCAAACGCTTTGCGGTTGGACAGATGTAGGTCGCGCAGCCAATCCAAGACCGGCACCGTCCGGTCGTCCTCCATATAAAATGCCACGTCGGTTGTCGGCATCGATTCAATCGCCGCTCAATTATAACATAATTGTTATCAAACCGCCAGAGCTGGACAATTCTACTGTGCCGAGTGCCGAGTTGGAGATGCCCGCTCAACGACGAATTGGCAGCGCCGTTCCGTGAGGCGCTTGCCGGGGTGAGTGGGGGGAAACTGGATCGCCGGGCTGGCGAGCCTAGCGGCATCAACTCGGAGTTGGGCCGGCGGATGGAGAGGGCGAGCATGTCCGATTCATCGACGTGTTCCGCTATTGTGTTCGCGGCCAGTGGCATATCATTCGAGCATGGCCAAGCGTTCCGATCCGTTTACTGTTATCGTCGAGAAGGATGAAGATGGCTATTTCGTCGCCAGTGTTCCAGAACTGCGCGGCTGTCATACGCAGGCCAAGTCGTTGGATGTGCTGATGAAGCGCGTGGCCGAAGCGATCACGCTTTGCCTCGCCGATGGCCCGCGCCCGGCATCTTCCGCCGCGACGCTTCGACGGCCGCAGTCGCCGATCATCTAAAGCAGTTTCCACGTTGGTGTAGCGTCCCGGCATTCCGCGCCCCGCGAGCGGGGCCGCTAAACTTGGGATGGCAAACGCTACACCTTCCTGATAAATGCTATAGCTATTCGTTTCGGCATTCGCGGGCTCCTGTCTGACCAATCGAATGTAATCGAACTGCTCCGCGATGTCGGCGGCGGCCACGTCCGTGATGACGACGGTGTTTCTCATTTGCCAAGCGCTATGCCGTGCTTGGCGGCCAGGCTTTTCAGAAACGCCCTGGCCGATTGCCTCTTCCCGCGTTTCGCGTCATCCAGGCTCTTGCGAATCACGCGCAGCGACCGGGCCAGTTCCGCGTCTTCCAGCAGTTCCTGATAGGCCTGGGCCGACTGCACCACCAGCTCGGCCTGTCCATTGACCGTCAACACCTCCGGCTTGCCCGATTCCTTCAGCCGCTCGACATGTCGTGCGGGTCCGCGGTCACAATGGGGTTTCGCACGAGCGACGGTGACCGTTGGCGCTTCCCGCACCTCACGGCCACGATTTCCCGACGGCACTCAAGAACCCCAAGCCGCCGCAGCTTCACATCAAATGCCACATTTCATTCTCGTGTAGCCAGATCGGGTCGGCGTTGCGCGCGATGAATTCATCGATCTCCATCCCGTCGATGGTCGCGGGGCGGGGGACGCGCTTCTGCTTGCCGTTGATGAAGATGATCATTGTGTTCTTGTTGCGCTCCCGTTTGGCACGGCGTTGTGCGGCGGTGAGCTTTCGTTTGGGTTTTTTCACGATTCCCACACGTACCGCCGGCCCGCGTGAGCGTCAATTTAGAGCGATCTTTTCGACGGAGTATCCCGGCAGGTCGCGCGATATTTCATCAAATCCAAATGGGTCGCAGGCCGGTTCGAGGGACTCCAGATGGTAATCCGATTCGGTATTTCTCGGCGGCGCTGTATTGGGATGGTATAATAGCACAAGGTATTTCATGGTTGGCCTGCCTCTTCTTGACATCATCCTTGCATCGGGCCGAAGCGTTGGTCAATCGGCAAAAGTCGCGGGGCAGTTGGTTCATGCCGCTCTGGCTGACCTGCGCGAGATCGAATCTCTGGACGATAGCCTCGCGCCGGAAACTCCCCTTGAGTTCGACCGCTCCACTGCGTCGCTGCTTCGCGGCATGTACGAACGGTGGGCCGACGAATCCGAACGGCTTCTCGAACGCATCGATCGATTCGAGCGCGCTTCCGGAACTCGCGTTACCGGAGCTGGGCAACTGCGCCATGCTCGTGGCCGTTCACGCGCCAGGCTTTCTGTTTCGCTGGACGACATGGAACAGGGCGTCCGCGATGCCGCCGAAGACCGCACCGTTCCCATTGAGGAGGTCAGGCGTGACCTACGCCTACGAGTTCACCAAGCGGGCAATGGCCCAGTTCCAGCATCTCGACCCGTGGCTCGCGGAGGAAACGCTTGACGAAACAGTGCATGTGCCAGGATCACCGCATTGCGTCCTCGTGCCGCATGCCCGCGGTGTACCTATTTTCTTCGAATTCCAAACGAACTGGGACGGGGCATGGCTGGAGTGGGTGAGTTCATCGCTTTATTGGGAATGGATACGGGCCGCACATTCTGTGGTTCGGTCCCGGGAGCGAAAGGAACCCAGGGCGATGCTCCATTCAAAGCCGGGTCTTCCGGTGGCGGTGAGGTGGCAGGATCCGCGCTCAAGGAAAACGCCTTGTGTATCGTGTGGATTTGGTACAGCGGCGAACTTCTCTCGGACGCCAGCAGTTCCAACTGACCTGCCACGGCGTGAGTGGGAAATTCGAATAGCCGATCCGCATCAAAATCATCCACGGGCCGGACGATCAACAGCGCAATACCCTTCTCCCGCGCCTGCGCCTGAACCGACGGCGAAAAACCGCTGTTGGTAATCAGCATTGCCTTCTGGGCATGAATGTCGTGCTGCACCCCGATCAGCGTCATTAAAGCCGGGAGGCTCACGTCCGACCTCTGAAATTTCGCGTTGGCGAACACCAGAAACTCGCAAACCCCGTCGCTGCTCGTCCAGTAAAGATCGATTTGATGTCGAAGCCTCCGCGGCGCAGCCCCAGCCGTTGCCGGTGCGTTTACAAATCCGCTGCGAATTGCACCAAGCGGAATTCCGCACTCGCGCGCCATCACATGCCGGCATAAAACCTCATACTGTAAAGGCGTCAACATCGGCCCCGTGTATGGAGGTAGACACAAATCGGCCGCAAAAACCCCAGGCATGATCCCTTCGCCTTTATCCATCCCTGGTTCATATCATATTAACCGTACATTTACCAAACAAATCTTTGCATGATAAGGTCGATCATGTATTTCTTCGTCCGATCGCGATTGGCGCGCTTCTGTGTCGCGGTCAGGTTTTGTTTGGGCTTTTCGTTGTGCCACCTCACCTTCATATATGACTGACTTGGTGTTAAATCCTTCACCACCCCCGTATGCCTTGCAGGATGCCCAACGCTAATTTCTGTGCCATGGGGCCGACAAACCAGCCGGCGGCGCAGAATGCGACCATAGACATTTGCATGTACGCGCCGGGGGAGGCCATGAGGCCGTTCCACATGGTTGAGTAGGAGCGGCTCAGCGAGCGCATGATATTGCTGCCGTCCAGCGGGGGAATGGGGATCAGATTGAAGATGGCCAACAGCACGTTGGCGTAGCCGGTGAGCCAGAGGAGGTAGCGGGCGTTTTGCGCCATTTGCGGTAGGTCTGCCGAGGCCCGTGGGTCGGCACGCATCCACAAGCCCAGGCCGCCCAGCGCCAGCCCCGCCAACAGGACGTTGGTTGCCGGCCCGGCGATGGCGACCAGAGCGACGCCGTACCGGCCGCGCAGGCGGTTCTCGTTCACCGGCATCGCGCCCCAAGCAATCCCCGCAACCAGCAGGCAAATCAGCGAGAAAAGCCCCATGTGCACGAAGGGGCTGAGCGTGAGCCGGCCTTCCTCGATCGGCGTATCGTCGCCCAGCCACACCGCCACCAGCCCATGGGCCAGCTCATGGAAGCAGATGCTGAAAATGATCACCAGCACCATCCCCCAGAAAAACGCCGGGTTTTTGCCGAGTTCTTCAATGAACATGAGTGGGGCAGCCTATGAACTGGTGCAGGATTTCAACTTTTCCCGATCAAATCGTCCCACTTAACCTCCGCTTTCCCTTCGGCCGCCAACTCGGCGACCCAGCACGTTCTTGATGCCGCTACCGCTCGATCGACGTTTGCCACGGGTTTCTTGCCGGTTTTGAGGCAAGCGACGAAATCTTCGTATAACCCAAGCGTCGCAATGTCGGAACTTTTGGGGGCCGGCGGCATGGTGATGTCCTGGATTCGCTTGCCCGATCCTTTGGCAGAGCGGGTCATGCGGAACAGGTCGCCGACTTGTTCGATGGAGCCTTCATCACCCATGACGACGACGTCGTTGCGCCCTGGGCCGAACATGGAAAGGGTATGGACGGCGGTGACGCCGCCGGGATATTTGAGGGTGACACTCGCGTGATCCCATGTATCGCGGCCATCGTTGTAGACGGCGATGCCTCCGTCGCAGGACACGCGTTCGGGCAGCCCGCTGGCGGCGAACCAGTGAAGCAAGTCCAGGTAGTGGCAGGAGAACTCGTTGAGCGTTCCGCCGCTGGCGGCGTGGGAGAATCGCCAGTTCATGGGCTTGCCGCCGAGCTTGGGATCAGAATAGCGCCAGACGTTGGGGCTGAGGTTCCAGTCGCCGCGCGAGCAGTTTTGAACGATATACCGGGGTTTACCGATGTCGCCGGCGGCGATGATCTCGGCGATCTTGCGCGATTTGGGATTGTTGCGGTACTGCATGCCAAACATGATGAGCTGCTTGGCCGAGTCGACCATCTGCTTGATGGCCACGGCATCGGCGGGGGTTGCGCCGGCGGGCTTTTCGCAGAGGATGGGTTTGCCGGATTGAATCGCGGCTTGAAGAATCTCGCGGTGCAGCAGATTGGGCACTGCGATGACCACGGCGTTTATGTTTGGGTCGGCAAGGAGCTTTTGATAGTCGGCGTAGGTAGCGGTGGGGTGAGGCACCTTGGAAGCCGCGGAGGACAGGCGTTCGGGGGAAACGTCGCAGAGGGCGGCAATTTCCGATTCGGGGGCTTCCTTCAATACGGGGATGTGAGTGAATGCGCCGCGCGTGCCGGTGCCGATGATTCCCCAGCGGAGCGTCGGCTCAGAAGCCGGACGGGCAGCTTGCTGGGCATGGGCGGGCGAAACGGCTAAGCCGTAAGCCATTGCCGTGGCGGCGCCGGCTGCGGCGGTGGCGAGAATATCCCGACGTGAAACGCGTGATCGGTCCATTGGTTCTCCCAAGTTAGGACGAGTCATTTGCCTTCGATCTCTTTAAGCAGAGTTTTTGCTTCAGTTGTCGCGGGCGTTTGCGGATAGGTGGCGATGATGCTCTGAAGTTTTGCGCGGGCCTGATCAAAGTGCTCGGCATTGATGTAATTCTTTGCCAGCTGAAGGGTGCGTGCGGCCTTAAGCTTTGAATCGTCGGCGGCCGGTGGTGCGGCAGCGGGTGGCGCGATGGCGGGCGGCGCGGTTCCGGTGGCGACGGGCGGAGTCGCTACTGAGGGTGTCGCGGCGGGCGTTAGCTTGGAAGCGCCGGCGGCGTTGGGCGACCAGTTGGCCATCATGGCGGCTCTGGCCGGGTCAGGGCTTTCGGCCAGAAGCTTGGGAACCAAATCCTCGAGCTGCCCGCGCGCGGTGACGCTGCGAAGGATCCCATCGCGATCAATCAGGTAAACCCGGGGAATCGAGTTTACGCCGAACTTTTCGGTCAATGTGTGCCAATGGTTCGACGAAGACGATGGCCCGAATAGCTGCGGCCATTTGATTGCGGACCTGCCCCGGAGGAACTGGGTCAATTCCTGGCGGTCGGTGTCATTGGAAACCCCGATGATTTCAAACCCCTGATCGTGATACTTGTTGTAGGTTTCAATGACCGAGGGCAGCTCGGCGATACAAGGGGGGCACCACGTCGCCCAGAAATCGACCATGACCACTTTCCCCTTCCATGCAGCGCTCGAAAATTGCTTGCCCTGGGGAGTGGTTCCATTGATGACCAGCGGCCAGTTTAGTTTATTGGGCGTCACCGCGTAGCCGCGGGCGTATTTGGATGTCATTGTTTTGGCGACGGTGTTTCGTGCATCGACGCCGAGCTTGGGTGTCAATGCGCCATGGTCTGCAATGGCCACCAGGGTGAACGCGAGCCATTGGTCGGCAGGATTGGCATGGGCTTGCGACAGCAGGTCGGCCATGACTTTTTCCTGAATCTCGGGAGTAGGTTCGGTCCACCACGCGGCCATGGCCTGACCGAGTTTTGCTGAAGCGGCGGTCTTTGCATCCGAGCTTGACGCGGCTTTGTCGAGTTCATCTTTCGAAGAAGAGTCGCCCTCTCCGGCAAGATGGGCCAGTTGCAGATCGATTGCGTACTCGCCCTCGTCGCGGCTGGCGTTTGAGGCCGTCAACTGGCGAATGAGTTCAATCTTGCGTTTGCGAAGTGGGCGGAGCGCTTTGTTTCGCGTGTCGGGAGGGAACTTGGGATTGTCGTAAAATGTAGTCGTGGCACTGAGTTCGATTTTGCTCTCAACCTGAGCGAGTTCCTCGGCCAGGGCGCTATCCGGCTTGGCTGCACGCGCCGCGCCATTGCCAACCATGATCGCCATCGCGACGCAAAGAACGTTACAGAGTCGCATGAACATCGATCGATCCTCCCAATAGATGAAAATGCATTTTACCCGGTCCTGCCCCTGTCGCACCAGAAGAAGAACGGACTTTTAAGCCGATAGACGAAAAAGGTCCTTCCGCGCGCCTGCATGGCCTTGACGTTCGAACGGCAGAGCCTAGTTTTACCAGCGCGGCATCACAGATTGGCGGAACATAAAAGTATGTATCGAAAGACTTCTTCCCCGTTGGTTGAGGCGCTGGAGGGCCGGACATTTTTGTCGGCGGTGGCGCCGCATACGATGGAGCGGGCAGCGGTTTCGGAGCGGACGGTAACCACGATCAGCTTTTCGAAACGTAAATCGACGCTGGGCCAGCCACTTAAGGCCACCGTGACCGTGAAAGCGGCCAAAGGGGCAGGAACTCCGGCCGGGACCGTGCAACTGGTCGACAACGGCGCGAATGTGAGCGGAGCGGGCACAGATCTGGTGCTGACATTGAGCCCCAAGGGGCGGGCGGCATACACATTTGAAGTGGGGAACCTGGGGGTTTATGCGGGAGTGCATTCGTTATCCGCACTTTTTACCAGCACCGGCACGTTGTTTGGGAGCATTTCCAAGTCGGTGAGTGTGCTGGTGAAGGTGCCAAAACTCCGGCAGGCGGTGGATGGATTGGGAACCGCCACGGTTCAGAACGGCCACGGCTCCCCGATCCAGGATGGGCAGACGGCAACCGTGACGTACACCGGTTTCTTGCAAGCCAACGGCGAGATCTTCGATTACGCGACCGCGGACCATGGAGCGGATGCGCCGCCGAGTCTCACGTTTGTCGTTGCTTCATCTCCGGAGCCGGTGATTAACGGATTCGATCGAGGCGTGCGTGGTATGAAGGTGGGCGAGGTTCGGGTGGTCGTGATTCCAGCGGCGCTGGGTTACGGCGCCAATGGAAGTGGATCGAGCATTCCGCCGGGGGCGAACCTGATATTCTTCGTAAAGCTGCTGTCGATCACGTGAGCAACACGGGAGGCGGTGTGGCACGGCGCTTCCAGCCCGTGGGCGAAGCCATCGGCCTCAGGCCGATCAAGCAATCGCGCCAGCGATGGGACGAGGATGCTCTTGGGGCAATGCCACCCAAGTGCGTGCATACACGCACCATGGGCAAGGATGCCCATGTCACGAAAAGGGCTCCCCGAAATTCGTCACGCATGCTATTCCCTGTTTGATTGAATATCTGCGTTGTTCGGCGTTGTGTGGCGGGGTAGCATCTCCGGCGCGCACATATCCACAAGCAAAGAGGAACCAGCCTATGGGAACGACTCGATTTCGGATCATCGTGGGTTTTTTGGGGGTCTTGATGATGGGCTCCGCGGGGATGGGTCAGGCGTTGCCCAGGGCGACGGCAGCGCCGGCCGGAAATACTGCGCGGCCCGGCGGGCAATTGCCGGGGAAAGTCGCGATTCAGCTGGTGGAAGTGGCGGGGGGATTTGTCGATCCAATTCATGTGGAAAGCGCCAAGGACGGGACGGGCCGGTTGTTTGTCTGTGAGCGGCCCGGGGTGATCAAGATCATTGGCAAGGACGGCAAAGTCCTCGATGAGCCGTTCTACAGCAATATGCAGAACACGGCATTCCAGTTCCTCGAGCAGGGGCTGTACTGCATCGCGTTTCATCCGAAGTTCAAAGAGAACGGGCTGTTCTATGTCAGTTATGCGGACATGTGGTTTAATGGGGCCACATTCATCGTCGAGTACAAGGTGTCGGCCACCGATCCAAACAAGGCCGATATGGCCTCCGCCCGGCCAATCATGCGAATCGATTTTCCCTACTGCAACCACCACGGCGGCAAGATTGTTTTCGGCCCGGATGGCTACCTCTACCTGGGTGTGGGCGATGGCGGTTGGGAGGGCGATGTCTTAAGCACCGGACAGGACCTGAGCACCTTGATGGGCAAGATGCTCCGGATCGACGTGAATACCGGCGGGAAAGAGCGATACAAGGTCCCCGATACAAATCCGTTCGCCCACGCCGCCGATCCGCAGTTGATGGTGTTGTTCGGCAAGAGCGAATTGGAATTCTCGAAGATCAAGCAGAACGCAAAGCCCGAGATCTGGGCCTATGGGCTGCGCAACCCATGGACATTCTCGTTCGACAGCAAGACCGGCGATATGTACATGGCCGATGTCGGCCAAAATACATGGGAACTGGTGCAGTTTCAGCCGGCTTCGAGCAAGGGCGGGGAGAACTACGGGTGGAGCATTCGAGAAGGGACGCATCCGTTCCCTATTGAGAAAGAAAAGTCCGGCGAAAAAGCCGCGAGCCTTGGCGTGATGCCGATCGCGGAATATGCCCATGCAACCGACGGCATCTGTATCGCCGGATTGGGCGTGTATCGAGGGAAGGAATTCCCCACGCTTGACGGCGTGTACTTCGCGGGGGACTGGGGTTCGGGCCGGGTGTGGGGGATCAAGCGAGACGATGGTGGGAAGTGGCAGATGCAGGAGCTGCTGCATACCGCGCTCAACATTACCAGCGGGAATAGCGACGAGGCGGGGGCGATTTATGTGACGAACGCCGCGAGCCAGTATGGGACATGGAACCCATTTGAGAGTGCGAAGGGCTCGGTATGGAAGCTGGTGGCGGCGGATAAGGTGCCGAGCGGGGCGAAGACAGCTCCGGCGGCCACAGCGGCCAAGTAAGTAGCAGACATGCCCTCCTGTCATCCTGAGCGGAAGCGAAGGATCTGCGGATCAAAACGTCATTCCTCCAGCAGGTCCTTCGCTTTGCTCAGGATGATATCGGGGGCGCAATTTGTAGGGGCGGACCCCCGTGTCCGCCCTGGTTGTTCGGACGGGATGACCAGGGCGGACACGGGGGTCCACCCCTACGGAGTACGAATGCGTTTCTGTGCGTTTGCGGTCATTTTGATTGTGTTTGCGCTACCATTTGCTAGAGGTGACGAGCCGAAGAAGCTCCCGCCGCAATCGGTGGGCGGGATTGATTCCAATTCGGGCGGGACGATCAGCGGCGTGATTCGGTTCAAGGGAACTAAGCCCGAGGCGAAGCCGATCGAGGAGATTGGCGGGAATGCGTTCTGCAAGGAGCACCAGGGGGATGGCGAGCTTCCACTGCATGACAACTTCGTGTTCGGGAAGAACGGGAACGATGACACGCTGGTGAACGTGTTGGTGTACGTGAGCAAGGGGTTGGAGGGCAAGACGTTTGAGAAGCCGAAGGAGCCGGTGATTTTGGATCAGGTAGGGTGCATGTATACGCCGCACGTGGTGGCGGTGATGGTCGGGCAGACGCTGGAGGTGCGGAACAGTGATGCGACGCTTCACAACGTGATGACGATGCCGCGGGAGAATCCGCCGTTCAATATTGGGATGCCGGTGCAGGGGAGCAAGCTGGAGAAGGTGTTCGCCAAGCCGGAATTCAAGATGAATTTCAAGTGCTTTATGCATCCGTGGATGTCGGCGTATGTTCACGTGCTGCCGCATCCGTTTTTCGCGGTGAGCGGGATGGATGGGAAGTTCACGATTAAGGGTTTGCCGGCGGGAGAGTATGAGATCAGCGTGTTACATGAAACATCGATGTTTGAGGCGGAGCCGGCGGTGATGAAGGTGAAGGTGGATGCGGGAGAGACGAAGACTGCGGATTTTGTGTTTAAGGCGAAGGGTGGTAAGAGTTGAGTTTGGAGTCTAAATGACCGTGCGCGATTCAGCGCCATTGCATTTAAGTGGCACGGCTTTCTAAGCCGTGGTTGGGGCAGCCGCGGGCCCGGCGACGGGTGAGATGTGGGAAAACCAACTTGCCGAATCGGGCATTTCCTTCCGAAGAATCAGAAGGTTGTCCGGACGTCGAAACTGGGTTTTCCCACATCTGACCCGGCGTTGACGGTCATCCCCCTCGATCATGGCTTAGAAAGCCATGTCACGAAAAGCGCGGAATCGCGCACGGTCATTTAGTGAATGAATCGAGTCGTTCGTCATTCGCCCTCACCCCAGCCCTCTCCCCTGCGACTACGCTCAGGGCAGGCCGAAGGGAGAGGGGGCAAGAGGGCGGACGCGGGGTCCGCCCCGTACCGATGAGAGGAACCGACCGATGAAAAATCGATGGATCGTCGCGCTGGCGGGTACGGTGGTGATGATCTGTCTGGGGACGGTGTATGCGTGGAGCACGTTCACGCAGCCGCTCATCGCGGCGTTTGGGTGGACGAACACGACGACGACGTGGACGTTTTCGCTGACGATTTTGTTTCTGGGGATTGGGTCGGTGATTGGAGGGCGGTGGCAGGATCAATCCGGGCCGCGGCCGGTTGTTGTGACCGGCGCGATACTGTGGGGCGTGGGGAACATTCTCGCGGGGCTGGGGACGGCCCGGTTCGGGGCTTGGTGGATTTATCTGACTTATGGATTGATCGGCGGGATTGGATTGGGACTGGGGTATATCACGCCGGTGGCGGTGGTGACCAAGTGGTTTCCGGATATGCGCGGGCTGGCCAGCGGAATGGTGGTGATGGGGTTTGGGCTGGGTGCGTTTTTCTACAATCTGCTGCTCAAATCACTCCCCGCGTTTGCGGATCTGGCGAAGCATACGCAGATGGTCATGGACGCGCGGGCGGCCAAACTGCCGGCGGTGATGGACGCCCGGCACGTACACGTGCTGATGATGACGTTTCTGGTTTCGGGAATCGTGTATCTGGTTGTGGGGGGATTGGCCGCGATGTACTTGTCAAATCCGCCGGCCCAGGCGGGGTCTGCCGAGGCGAAGGCGGGGCCAGGATCGGGCGACTTCACGCCGGCGATGGCGATGCGGACCTGGCAGTTTTACGTGCTGTGGCTGATGCTCTTTTTAAACGTGACGGCGGGCATTCTGTTCATCTCAAATGCCGTGCCGATCATGCGCGAACTAACCCAGGTGGCTCAGGGGAGGGCGCTGGCGATCTATGCGTTTTTAGCACTGTTCAATGGGCTGGGACGGTTTTTTTGGGGGGCGGTTTCAGATCGAATTGGCCGCCGCCTGGCGTATGTCCTGATTTACGGCACGCAGGTCGCGATCTTCTTTTCGGTGGGGCATATGCATTCGGTGTACGCAGTGGCGACATTGTTCGCGATTGTTCTGTTGGATTACGGCGGGGGGTTTGGAACGATGCCCTCGTTCACCGCCGACTACTACGGCACCAAGTTCATGGGACTGATTTACGGATGGATTCTGCTGGCGTGGGGCGTCGGCGGGGTGGTGGGGCCGATCTTCGCGGCGAGAGTAAAGGATATCACCGGGTCATTTACGGGGGCCTTGCCGGTGATTGCGGTGATTTTGATTGTGGCGATGGTGTTGCCGATTGTGATTCGCAAGCCGGGGAGTCAAGCCTTGGTTAGGGGAAGTGGCGTTTAGTTCAATGGTCGTGCACGAATCTGCGCCAATGCATCTACGTGGCACGGCTTTTTAAGCCGTGGGTGAGGACGCCTCGGGTCCGGCGCCGGGTGAGATGTGGGAAAACCAACTTGCCGAATCGGGCATTTCCTCCGAAGAATCAGAAGGTTGTCCGAATGTCGATGCTGGGTTTTCCCACATCGGACCCGGCGCTGATGGCCATCCCCCTCGATCATGGCTTACAAAGCCATGCCACGAAAATCGCGGAATCGCGCACGGTCATTTAGCTCAAAAAGAAGCAAGACCGGAGGTGCCGGTCTTGCTGCGCAGGCGCTTTCTGATTCCCACCCGTTTTTCTATTCCGCTCCCTGCCGTCGGGCGGGGCGCGTTGCGGGACGGGTCGACGGTTTCAATGTTTTTTTCCATTCGGTGTTGAGCGCCTCGAGATCCTTGCCGGTGTATTGCGACCAGAGGCCGGTGGTGTAGCGATGTTCGCGCAAGGCCGCGTTCATTTTCTTAACGAGGTCCTTGTCGTATTTCTCGGCCACGTAGTGGAGGAAGTTGGCGGTGACGGTGTAGCTTCCGGCATAGCTGGTCTGGGCGGTCAGCGCCGGATAACGGCGCGGGCCGTCGGGCTCGTAGTACCACCAGCGGATGTAATCAGCGATGCCTTCCGTGAGCCAGCCCGTATCGTTAGGGCCGCCGCGTCGGCCGCGCCGGGCCTGGGTGGTTGCGCCAGCCGGTCGAGTTGCGGGTCGGGTCGCAGCCGTCGGCTGGGTTGCGCCGCGGCGACCATTGACGCCACCTCCGGCAAAGTTGCTGTACTGTTGAACGACGTGAACTTCTTCGTGGACGATCGCGCCGGTGGCTTCTTTATGAATCTGGCCGGCGAGCCAATTCGAATTGGCGGTGATGTGGGTTCCGCCTGTGGCGGCAACACCGCCGCGTGGACGGAGATCGACTGTAAACGACTTGGGGGGAACGAATCCTCGCTGGGCAGCATCGCGACGATCTTGGGATACCACTCGACGAGCGTGGGGCCGAGCGTGTCGTGGACCCAGTCCTTGAGTTCGGGCGCGCCCGAGGTGTCGATGGTTATTTCGCAATCGGGATTGTGAGCATGGAAAACCATCGGGGGAATCGGCGCGACTTTATCGTCGGCCTTTTTGGCGGCGTCCTGTGCCAGCGCGGATTGAACCGGGAGAATGACCGATCCGAGGCAGAGCAGGGAGGCACCGATCAGGAGTTTCTTACGCAATAACATTCCGATCCCTTTCGTGAAGTTCGATGGTCGTTCGGATTCGGGCTTTGCTGCGCGCTTCATCGCGGCAGGAAAGTCGCCTGGCATTCGCCCTCACCCCAACCCGCTCGCGGGCAGTCGCCAATTC
>DAIRGS010000134.1:0-9544 GCA_036794395.1 Tepidisphaeraceae bacterium
TTGTGCGCGGCTCACGCCGCGGGAAAGAAAATCACGCTTGAATAGGGGCTAGGTCCCGTGGCGAAACCGCTTGCGATGGTCCGTTGAGCTTGAAATGACGCGACGCCTCCATTCTGAAGCGGATTCCCCGACGCGTTCTTGATGCTTCCATCATCGACCAGATTCAGCCCAAGAGTTCCGCTCCCCGATATCCCGTTCACCGTCACCGCATACGCGCCTCCGCTCCCGCTCACCACCACGGGCAGTCCCGCCGTCACGCCATTCAACGCCAACGAGAAATCCGTCGCATCCACCCCCGTCACCGGCTCACTAAAAGAAACCGTGTACGTGACGCTTGCGGCAATCGTGGCTGATCCCGCCGGGTTCGCGCGATTGATCGACACCACGCTGGGCGGCACATCCCCCACCAACACCCCCGCACCACCGCTTCCCCCATTGGCCACCAGCAAATCCACCCGTCCATCCCGATTCACATCCGCAGCAGCAATATTGAACGGTGCTGTCCCCACTCCAAACGTCTTCTGATTTTGAAAACTCCCGTTTCCATTGCCCAAGAGCACACTCACCGAATTGCTGCTGTAATTCGCAGCCGCGATGTCCAGCTTCCCATCCCCATTGATGTCGCTGATCACCACCGCCACCGGAACAGTGCCCACCCCAAAAGTCGTCTGCCCGCCAAACGTCCCATTCCCATTGCCCAGCAGCACCCCCACCGAATTGCTCGACTCCTCCGCCACCACCAGATCCAGCTTCCCATCCCCATTCACATCCCCGCTGGTCACCGAGAACGGCAAGTTCCCCGCCCCAAACGTCGCACGATTCCCAAACGATCCATTCCCATTCCCAAGCAGAACACTGACAGTGTTCGCGCTCTTGTTGGCAACCGCCAGATCCAGCTTCCCATCCCGATTCAAATCGCTGATCGAGATGGACGCCGCCTGAGCCCCCGCACTGAACGTCTGCTGACCGGCAAATGTCCCATTCCCATTCCCCAGCAACACCGACACCGTTCCCGCCCCATAGTTCGCCACCACCACGTCCGGCTTCCCATCCCCATTCACATCCGCCACCGCCACAAACCGCGCCTGACTCCCCGCTCCAAACGTCTGCTGCCCCAGAAACGTCCCATTTCCATTGCCCAGCAGCACGCTGACGCTGTTGCCTCCATTGTTGGAAGCAATCAGATCCACCCGCCCGTCCCGATTCACATCCGCCGTCGTCACCGAATACGGAGAACTCCCCACCAGGAAAACAGATTGGCCCCCAAACGTCCCGTTGCCATTGCCCAGCATCACGCTCAGCGAGTTCCCCCCCGCATTAGCAACAACCAGATCCAGCTTGCCGTCCCCATTCACATCCGCCGTCGTCACCGATCGCGTCTGCGTCCCCGCCCCGAACGTCACCTGCGGCGCAAACGCCGCGATGGCGCTTGAAAGCAGCATTCGTTTTTCCAATTGCTCCGCGCCGTACGTAACATGACTCTGCCGATTTCCCGCGCTCCTCTCCCGTTTGCGCATCATTGATCTCCCGACTTGAAATGTGAAGCCGCCATCCTCCCCTTTCCCGGCGGGCTGGGCAACACGTAAATCCGTTCCGCGCGTAAAACCCGACAACGTCATACCCACCCCATTGACAAGCATCTCGCCCCACTCCCGGAAAATAGGACATTTTTCCGACCCTTGCTGGCCCGTTGTCAATTGTCCACTGTCAATTGTCCATTGCCCCTTCCCTCCCTACACTCACCCCCACATGGCGGAAAAGTCGTACCTGGTTCAGCGTTTCGCAAAACTGTCACTCGGCCTTCACCACGTGATCGGCTACAGCGTGGCCGGTGAAGAAACCGTCATGCAGATCCCCGAGCTTAACGTCTGCTTCGACATCGGCCGGTGCCCGCATTTCGCCCTCACCAGCGATTACCTCTGCATCTCGCACGGCCACATGGATCATCTGGCCGGCCTCCCCTACTACCTCTCCCAGCGCTACTTCCAGGGCATGAAGCCCGGCACCATTTTCCTCCCAGCTGAGTTGGAAAAACCGATCGACCAATTGCTCCGCTGCTGGCGCGATGTCGAGCGGCAGGGAACCCCCTACACGCTCATCCCCATGCGGGCCGGCCAGCTTCACGAAGTCCGCCGCGATTTTGGCATCCGCGCCGTCGCCACCCATCATGGTGGACCCAGCCTCGGCTATGTGCTTATTAACATCCGGGAAAAGCTCAAGCAGGAATTCATCGGCGTGCCCGGCCCCGAACTGGTCGCCATGAAAAAACGCGGCGTCGAAATCCAGTATCGCGTCGAGGTGCCCATCGTCGCATACCTGGGCGACACAACAGCCGGCCCCGTCTTTGACGAGCCCGACGTCCAAAACGCCGAGATCCTGCTGACGGAGGTCACGTTCTTCGACGCCGATCACCGCACCAAGGCCAAGCTCGGAAGGCACATGCACCTCGAGCAGTTCGTCCAGATCGCTCCGAAGCTCAAGAACCGGGATATTGTCCTGATCCACGTCACCCGCCGCACCGGAATCAGTCGGGCGAAGCGTGTCCTGACTAAGCGGCTTGGGGAAGAGCGCATGAAAAACATTCACATCCTGATGGACTTCGAAGGTGCGCACGAAGAAGGCGAAGTCGAAGACGCCGGCCCCCCACCGGCCGATACCGCCGAGTGATGCGCCATTCCGAGCCCCGAATCAGATTGATCCTGTCTTCGCGCGTGTTACCCTTTAGCAAATGCGAATTTCCGCGATTGCTCTTGGCGTTGTGGGGCTGATAGGCGTGCTGGCGACGGTGGCGGTTGGCCAGAAGTCCAGCAACGCGACCAGCGCGCTGATCAACGAGGCGCTGGACAAAAACGTCAATCTGACGGTGAACGATGTTCTGCCGGCGGTGCTGAAAGGCATCGAAGAAAAAACCGGCGTGCGCATTGTCGCCACCGACGCCGTGTTTGAACTGCTTCCTTGGGGGGAACAGACAAACATCAAGGCAACCGTTGAAAACCAGACCTTGCGCGCGGCCCTGACCGCAATCGCCCAGAAGCTCGGGCTGACCTGGGAATTAGGGCAGTTCGAGGTCGTCCTGAGACCAATGCCGGCCCTGTCGCGCCTGGGCCGGCGGGCGACGATTGGGGAGATCCAGATTCTTGAGCTGGTACGAACGACCAACTTTACCGGGGGAAAACCGCAGATGACGGCGCGTGATCTGCTGCATGCGGTGGACCAGCAACTGGCCAAAATCAAGAAGCTGCCGGTCGTGCTCGACATTCGATCGGGGGATTCCAACGATCCGCAATCGGGATTTATTCAACTCGATAAGCTGATAAACGTTCCACGCGAGAGCCATTTGAGCGTTGTGCTTGAGGACCTTGTCCGGCAAAGCAATGCGACGTGGTATCCATGGGGGACGAAGATTGTGGTGGTGCCCAAGCAGCAGAACGTTCGGATGCAGTTGGATAAGCCGATCACGGCTCATTTCAATGGGATGGATATTGGCCGGGTTCTGGACAAGCTCTCGGCCGACAGCGGTGTGGCGTTTCAGATTGAGCCGGGCGCGTTCCAACGCGTGCCGGCGCAGTATCGGAGCATTCGCCTGGACATGGAGAACGCGACGGTCCGGCAAGTCCTGGAGGATATTCGCGGCGTCACGGGCCTGGATTATGTGGTCAAATCTGAGGGGGTTTATGTCTGGAACCAGAACCCAAGTATGGGAGGTTCGCCGGGGGGAACGACCGACCCGGTTGTTGCAATGATTGCCGCCGAGGGCGGTATGCAAATCATGCTGCGCGAATCTGAACTGCCGGCCGACGTTCGCGCTTACCTGGTTCATAAAAAACACGAGACGATTTTGAAGCTGCGGGAGAACATGAAGGCGGAACACTTTGTTCCGATGACGCAGCCCGCCACGCAGCCGGAGAGCGGGAAGTAAAGAACAGAGCAGCGAAGAACATTTCACTCAGGGCAAGGAGAATTCGATGAAGAGGGACTATCGCGGTTTAGCGGTTCTATTTGCGATGATTTGTCTGCCGACAGTATTGCGGGCGGCGGATCGGCCGTTGCTGCATCCACTGTTCGCAAGCGACATGGTTTTGCAGCGCGACATGGAAGACCCGATCTGGGGATGGACGGAGCCGGGCAAGCAAGTCACGGTTTCGATGAACGGCAAAACCGCAACCGCAACGGCGGACCAGAGTGGGAAATGGATGGCGAAGATTGGGCCATTCGAAGCGGGCGGGCCTTTTGAATTGACGGTGTCGGGGCCGGAGCAGATCAAGTTGACCAACATCCTGGTGGGCGATGTGTGGATCTGCTCGGGGCAGTCGAACATGGAGTTTGGGGTTGGCAACGGCTACGACCGTGATCATGAGATTGCTGCCGCGAACTATCCAAAGATTCGGCTTTTTACCGTGCCGAAACATGTGGCTTATGAGCCGCAGAGCGATTTCGCCAAGAACCAAAAGCAGCCGGATGAAGCCAAGTGGCTCGAGTGTACTTCGAAGAACATCATGGTCGGAGACTGGGGCGGGTTCTCGGCGGTGGCGTATTTCTTTGGGCGCGATTTGCACGAGAAGCTGAATATCCCGATTGGATTGGTCCATACTTCATGGGGTGGGACGATCGCGGAAGCGTGGGTAAGCGGCCCTTCGCTGAAAAAGATGGCGGATTTCAGCGGTGTAGTCGAGAAAATCGAGGCGCAGAAAGGAGCCGCACCCGCGGCCAACCCGCGGCAGCCGAATGGCAACCCGAATGTTGCGACTGTTCTTTACAACGGCATGATCGCGCCGCTGGAGCCGATGGCCGCCAAGGGCGCCATCTGGTACCAGGGTGAGAGCAACGCATCGCGGGCGACGCAATATCGCACGCTGCTGCCGACACTCATTCACGACTGGCGCGGGCGATTTACGGGTGGGGAGTTCCCGTTTTTCATCGTTCAGTTGGCCGGGTTTCAGGCGGTTAACGCCGAGCCAGGGGAATCGAAGTGGGCCGAGCTGCGGGAAGCCCAGTCACTGGCCGCCGATGCGGTTGGGCATAGCGCAATCGCGTCGGCGATTGACCTGGGGAACACGCTGGATATTCACCCGAAGAACAAGCAGGAAGTGGGCGCCAGGCTCGCCCTTGATGCGCTGGCGATTGCATATGGGAAGGACGTGGAATACTCAGGGCCGGTTTACAAGAGCATGGAAGTGAAGGGTAAGACGATCGTGCTGCACTTTGACCACGCTAAAGGCGGGCTGGCCGGGCAGCCTAAGGGATTTGCCATCGCGGGGGAGGACAAGATGTTTATCTGGGCCAACGCGAAGGCGCAGGGGGACACGGTAACGGTCACGTCGCCGAACGTGGAACATCCGCTGGCGGTGCGGTACGGCTGGGCGGATAACCCGGATCAGGCGAATTTGTATAACAAGGCGGGACTGCCTGCGGTGCCATTTCGGACTGATGCACCTAAATAAGTGACAGAAGAAGATGCAACCACGGAGGCACGGCCTTCGGCTCGACTCGACCGAGCTCGTCGCGGGCTGAGGCTCAGGCTCGAAGAGAGACACGGAGGCGCGCTCAAATCAGTAATAGTTGTTGCCACGGATGGACACAGATGAACACTGATAAATGCGAAGTGAATCATCTGTTTGGGAATTGCTTAATGCCTTGTCTTTATCTGTGTTCATCTGTGTCCATCTGTGGCGATATTCCGATCGGAGGCGAGTTTGAATCGTTCTGCTAAATCTCGGCGGAGCTTCATACGCGGCGTGGTGGCCGCGGGACTCGCGGCCCGATGGAGTGGGCAGGCAAACGCGAGCAGTGCCGATCGACGGCCCAATGTGCTGATGATTGTCGCGGACGATCAACGGTCGGACATGATCGCGGCGTTGGGCAATCCGCGCGTCAAGACACCGAACCTGGATCGGCTGGCCAACGAGGGGTTCAACTTCTCACGGGCTCGATGCATGGGGGCGCAAGTGGGCGCGGTGTGCATCGCGGCACGGGCGATGATTCATACGGGCCGGTCGATGTTTCGCGCGCCTCACAACCTCCCGGCTCGAATCGCGACGATGCCGGAGACGTTTCGCAAGGCGGGGTATTCGACGTTTGGATGCGGCAAGTGGCACAACGAGCGGGCGAGCTTTGCTCGTGGGTTTGGCGCTGCCGGTAATGTATTTTTCGGGGGGATGAACGGCAACCAATATCGTGTGCGCGTCCATCGGGAATTTGATCCGACAGGCGTGTACGATCCTCAGATGGCGGGGAACGCGTACAAGTTCTCATCGGAACTGTTCGCTGACGCGGCGGTGGATTTCCTGGGAACTTATAAGCAGGAAGCGCCGTTTTTCGCGTATTGCGCGTTTACGTCGCCGCACGATCCCCGCACGCCCCCGCCGCCTTATTCGACGATGTACGACCCGGCCAGGATTGAGTTGCCGAAGAACTTCCTGCCGGGCCATCCATTTGATAACGGAGAACTCAAGATCCGTGATGAGATGCTGGCACCGTTTCCGCGAACCGAGGCCGATACCCGCAAGCAATTGTGCGACTACTACGGGATGGTGAGCAGCCAGGACGAGCAGGTTGGCCGGATCTTGCAGGCGCTGCACAACTCCGGGCGGGCGGAAAATACGATCGTTCTGTACACCGGGGATCATGGGCTGGCAATCGGATCTCATGGATTGTTCGGCAAGCAGAATGTGTATGAGCATTCGGTGGGCGTGCCCATGATTTTCCACGGGCCGGGCATTTCGCATGGTCAGTCGGATGCGCTGGTATATGGGATGGATCTGTTTCCAACGTTGTGCCAGTATGCGGATGTCGCAAGTCCGAGCGGAGTGGAGGGGCACGACCTATCTTCGATCATGCACGGCAGCGCGCATCACGTGCGCGACTTCGCATTTCACGCTTATATCGCGCAGGGGAAAAAGGGATCGATCCCGCGAACCCAGCATGCGATCCGGGAAGAGCGGTGGAAGTACATCCGATATCGCGTGGAGGGAAAAACGACAACGCAGTTGTTCGATCTGGCCGCCGATCCGTTTGAGATCAACGATCTGGCCAAGGATGCGGCGTCGGTTTCGGAATTAGCCCGGCTGGAGAAGCTTCTGGGCCAAACTCAGGATTCGCTGGATGAACCCGCGGGTTGGAAAAACGCGTGATGATCGAATGGGAATCGTTGGGAGTGAACTGCAGGATTAAGGTGCTCGCGTGCGCCGACGGCTCTTCAATTTCGCCACTGCATTGTCCCTATTGCTTTGCATGGCGACGGTGGTGCTGTGGGTACGTAGCTATCGGTCTCAGTACGACTATCGGTGGGTGATGGGATACGGCTTCGTTTCACTCAATGGTGGTTATATCGTGGATTACATTGAGCCCTCCAATATCTGGAGAGGAGTTACCCTCGTAGCCTCCGGTCGGTATTCAGTGCTTGTTACATGGCTCAGTGCAACGCCAATCATGTGGGCAATCAACTTCTACTACCGCTCGCGACGCCAGAATACAGCGAATGGCCACTGTCGGACCTGCTCCTACAGTCTCACCGGCAACACCAGGGGTGTTTGCCCTGAATGCGGGATGGCAGTAGAGAGGAGCTTTTCGTGATTCGGACGCGTGCCAAGTTGCTTTGCCAGAGCGGGACGGTGTGTTACTCCGGCTGGCTGGACGTGGAATACGTTGAAGGACATGACCGATACGGTAGTCCGGCTGTCTTTGGAACGGTGGCCGTCCCGGCGAGCATCGAACTTCCGCAGCTACGGGATTTTTCGGGCATACCGCCGCGTTTCTTTCCGCTCGCCGACAGAGCGGGATACAGCTTTCTGATGCGCACCGAGAAGGGGCTGGACTTCGGAGTGGATCTTTTAAGGGGTGAGCCGCTCAGCAGGTTTGTGGGTCATATGCGAGGGCGAATGGACTGAGACCGCCAAATGCATGCTGAATGTTGTCGACAACGCCCCGATCATGCGCCAATCGCCCTATATGACCATGCACGATCACGCGCTTGTGGTGCAGGTCTCCAGACCTGCGCGTGCAGGCTCGGAAGCCTGCACCACAATGTACGAATCGCGCACGTCGATTTAGGCTAAATCACGGTTCCCACCCGATCCAGCATCGCGAGCATCGACTTGAGATATTCCTGCCCGAACAGGTGCAGATGGTTTAAGAGGCTGTAGAGCTGATACACCTGCCGTCGCACGCGGTAGTATTCCGGTTCGATTTTGTGAACCTGCTGGTACGCCCGCATAAATGCCGGCGTCACGGTGTGGAACAATTCCAGGTATGCGATCTCGGCTTCGGCATGGGCATATTTGCAGTTGGGATCGAGGATGGCCGCCACGCGCCACCGGCCTGCATCGTCGGGCCTGGCCAGCACATTGGTCGCCCACAAATCCCAATGCGTCAGCCGAGCCCCGTCGTCATGCTGAATCAACCGATCGAGCCGGTCGTGTATCCGGCTCATCGCTTTTCGCGATTTCACCGGCAACACGCCCGATTTATCCACTTCCCGCCAGATCGGGTCGAACACGTCACGAAAAAACTCATGCCACTGCTCATACCGCTTTGGCTCGGCCGCGGTCACGCGCATGCAGGTTGGCGAACGACGCTCGTGCATGAGCAGCACCAGCTCGGCCAGATGCTCCTGAAGCTGATCGAATTGCCCGGCGGAGCACTGCGACTTGGCCACGGCCAGATCGACCCCCTCGACAAACTCCATCAGCAAATAACTAAATGGTTTTTCCAGCGATCCAGTCTGAAGCTGATAAATCCGCGGCACCGGCAGCCCCACCTCGCGCAGCAACTCAAGCTGAAGTACCTCATCCTCATAACTTCGATCCACTCGGTGCGGCGTGATCTTCAGCACGCTCTTCTGACCGCACTTGGTCGTCAGCCGCAATGTTGTATTGATCGCCCCGCCAAATAACGGCGTCACCTCATCCAACTCGACGCCCTCCCCCGCCCAGTCCTGGACGATCTGCCGCAACACCTGCCATGAGACTTCCACCTGGGGAGTCATTCAATGTGTGATTGTCGATTTACGATTGACGATTTGCAACGGGGAATGTCATCTATCGGCAAGTTGCCGGGTTAGATGCAAGAGCCAAACCCTCCCCCACCCGGCGTACGAATCCTCAGCCTCTCCCCCGCCTTCAACACGAACCGCGCCTTGCCCGAAATCGCTCTCTCACTTCCATCGACCCCGATGATCGAATTCCTCCCGACCATCCCCGCCGCCCCACCGCCCAGCCCATACGGCGACGAAACGCGCCGATCCGAAAGCACCGTCCCCTCGCAATCCGCCAGCGCTTCAATCTCCCGCAACACCCCATCCCCGCCGCGAAATCGCCCCGCCCCACCGGAGCCCGCGGCCCGCTCGAATTTTCTGACGCGCAATGGATACTGCATCTCCAGCGCCTCGGCCGGCGTGTTCAAGGTATTGGTCATGTGGCACTGCACCGCCGACGCCCCGTCACCTGCTGCCGATGCCCCACTTCCTCCGGCGATCGTCTCGTAATAGGTCCACCCTTCGCCCCCGAGCGCGACGCTGCTCATCGTTCCGCAGCTGGCGGCCGGAATT
>DAIRGS010000134.1:9554-18841 GCA_036794395.1 Tepidisphaeraceae bacterium
CGGCAGCGCTTGGGCCAGCGCGCCAAAAACAACATCGACCACGCGCTGGCTGGTTTCGGTATTTCCTGCCACCACCGCCGCGGGATAAAGCGCATGAACCAGCGTGCCCGGCTCAGTGACCACTCGGATATTTCTGAAACACCCTGAATTGAACGGCACCTGCTCTTCCAACAGACACGCGAAGCAGTAATAGACTGCCGACCGCGCGACCGCTTCCGGGCAGTTAATGCACCCGGCAACCTGCTTCGAAGTGCCCGTGAAATCCACCGTTGCCTGATCGCCCTCAATCGTCACGCATACGCGAATCGGCACCGGGCCGGTGCCCGCCCCGTCATCGTCCATCGTATCTTCAAAGCGGTATTCGCCAACTGGGATCGCCCCAATCGCCCGCGCCATGAAGGCTTGCGAATAATCCAGAAGCGCCCGCCCGTAGATACGCATTCTTCCCACACCCTTGCCCGCGGCAAGCCGGACCAGCGCCCGCGCTCCGACCGTGTTCGCCGCCAGTTGCGCCTCCAGATCACCGATGCGTTCATCCGGCGTTCTGACAGCCGCGAGAATCCGCTCCATCAATTCTTTATTGCGAACCCCACCTTTGTAGAGCAGCGCAGGCTCAATCCGAATCCCCTCTTCATCAATATGCCGGCTCAGCGTCATTGATCCCGGACTGCTGCCCCCCACGTCCGCATGATGCGCCCGATTAGCCGCGTATCCGATCACGGCGCCCTCATGACACACCGGTGAAACAATCGTGATGTCCGGCAGATGCGTTCCGCCGGCAAATGGATCATTCACGATCGCAACATCCCCCTCTCTCAACGGACCAAGCGTTTGTCTCACGGCGGCCACGGATGCAGGCATCGACCCCAGGTGAACTGGAATATGTGCCGCCTGCGCCAGCAGCTCACCTGTGTCGTCGAACACTGCACAGGAAAAATCCCGCCGCTCTTTGATATTTGCGGAGAACGCCACCCGCGCCAGCGTGATCCCCATCTCTTCGGCCGCGGCTTCGAAGAGGTTTCGCATGAGTTCGAGTTCGATGGGGTCAATGTTCATTCTTAAATAACCGTGCGCGATTCCGCGCCTTTGCATTTAAGTGGCACGGCTTTCCCCTTCGGGTCTGCCTTCGGCTCGACTCGACCGAGCTCGTCGCGGGCTGAGGCTCAGGCTCGAAGAGAGCCTCAGGGTCGAAGACAAGCCGTGGTTAAGGAAGCCTCGGGTCGGTGCCGGGTGAGATTTGGGAAAACCAACTTTCCTTGAGGGAGCATTTTCTCTTCTCTATCCACAAGGTTGTCCTTGCATCGAAACGCGGTTTTCCCAAATCGCACTCGTCGCTGGAGGTCATCTCCCTCAATCATGGGCTGTCTTCGACCCTGAGGCTCTCTTCGAGCCTGAGCCTCAGCCCGCGACGAGCTCGGTCGAGTCGAGCCGAAGGCAGACCCGAAGGGAAAGCCATGCCACAAAAAGGCGCGGAATGGCGCATATTCATTCAGGTGCTCCGGTCGGCAATGACCGATCCGTTTTCGGAAGCCGTTGCAGACCAGCCCGTCGGAATCAAACTCGTTGCTTCGGCATCGATGATGAGTAGCGGGCCGTCCGTATTTCCCAGGGGCAGCAGCGTGCGCCGCGTCATTGCTCGCGCGGTGCTGGCCATTCCATCTCGTCCCACAATCTCTACGGCAATCGCCTCTTCCCCGCCGGGCTCTAACTTCGGCAACTTCAATTCCGCGACCCGCCCGATTCGTCGGACGCGCAACGTCACAACCTCGATCGCCTTTCCGCCAGGCGGCTCGCCATACCGCTCTCGATACGCCTCAAGAAACCGCTCGGCAATATGCTCCCGGCTGGGACGGTGAACCCGCACATTCAGTTCGTGCGATTGCCCTTTAAATCGCACATCGGCAAACACCTCAACCGCCGCCGTCTGTTCGTAAGGTATCACATCCATCGTCTGGCCCGACAGCCCTCCAAACTCCGCGGCCAGCCGGTCGTCGTCGAGCTGTTCTCCCAGATGCACAACGGTTTTTGAAACATCCCCCACCGGCGGCGCCACCACCATCCCCAGCGCGCTGAGCACGCCGCAGTAAGGTGGGATCAACACGCGCTGGATCTCCAGACTCTCGGCCAGCGCACAGGCGTGCAGCCCGCCCGCCCCGCCGAAACTCAGCAGCGTGAAGCGGCGCGGGTCCAGCCCCCGCCGGCTGCTGACGGCGCGGATCGCCCGGCTCATGTTGTTCTCCGCTACCCGCACGATGCCCAGCGCCGTCTCGACGATCGATTTCTCCATCGCCTCCGCCAGCGGCGCGATCGCTTGCCGGGCCAGTTCCGGCTCGATTCGCATCGTTCCGCCCGCGAATCGATCCGGCAAAATCCGCCCCAGCACGAGATTCGCGTCCGTCACCGTCGGCGCTTCTCCACCGCGCCCGTAACATGCCGGCCCCGGCACTGCGCCGGCCGACCTTGGCCCAACCCGCAAGGCCCCGCCAGCATCCAGATAAGCGATTGATCCGCCGCCCGCGCCGACGGTATGGATATCCAGCGTCGCTAATCCAAGCGGCAAGCCATCCACGCTGCTTGAAGTCGTCCATTGCGGCCGACCCCCGATGACGGTTGCCACATCGGTGCTTGTGCCGCCCATGTCGTATGAGATGACATCGCCGAATCCCGCGGCATGGGCCACGTGCGCCGCCCCGATCAGCCCACCCGCCGGGCCGGACAGCACCAGCTTCGCAGCAGATTTCCGCGCTTCTTCAACGCTCAACGTCCCCCCACCCGAATGCATGATGCGCAAGTCAATTTGGGCGTGCGAGGCTGCCGCTGAGCCGATATTCTGGGAGTGCGAGGCTCCCGCCGAGCTGTATGTTTCGAGATTGTCCACACTCCGCTCGGCAGGAGCCTCGCACTCCCTTAAACCCGCGCTCAATTTGCCAAGGTACTTTTCCACCGTCGGCCGAAGTGATGCATTGATTACCGTGGTGCTGGCGCGCTCGTACTCTCGAAACTCGGGAAGAATCTCGCTGCTCAGGCTCACGGTCAACCCCGCTTTCGAGCAGCGCTCTCCGATCATCTGCTCATGGATCGGGTTGACGAAACTGCCAAGCAGACACACGGCCACATGCCGCAGCCCGCGTTCCTGGATTCGTTCGATCAGAGCATCAATCTCGACGATGTCGAGCGATTCAATCACTTGCCCCTGTGCCCCGATTCGCTCTCGAACCGTAAACCAATTCTCCTCCGGCGTGAGCGGGAGCGGTCGTTTCACATGCAGCGCGTAGAGTTCCGGGCGATTCTGGCGGCCTATCAAAAGCATGTCGCGAAAGCCTTCGGTCGTCACAAAGGCGCAGAGCTCACCGGCCCTCTGCAAAAGGGCGTTGGTTGCTACCGTTGATCCATGCACAATGTCCGCGGGCCTCCCCGGACCCATCACTCGCAGAACCGCTTCGATCACCGCCAAATGAAATCCCGCCGGGGTCGAGGGAAGCTTTACCACGCGCAACTCCCCGGTCTGCGGATCGAAGCACACCAGGTCGGTAAACGTACCGCCCACATCGACCCCGATCCGCAATGCATTTTGTTCGGTGGCGGTGATCGGCATACAATGACGGGCCTGTATGAACTGTCGAAGAATCCCCGTGTTCGAGCCAATCTGATGCAAAAGCGTTTGACCCGCGGACTGCTGCTCTGGAGCTTACTGACGGCCCTGCTGGCCTGCAACGCGGGACTGTCGCGCGACGCTGTTGGCGCGGCGCCGACTTCTGCGGCGCTCGATCCTTCGTTTCATGTGGATATGCACGAGGCGATTGCGTTCCTCGCTTCGGATGATCTCGAGGGGCGCATGATCGGCACGCCGGGCATCGATCACGCGGCTGATTACATCGCCACCGCATTCAGCAAGCTGGGCCTTGAGCCGCTGCCGGGCCTTGATGGGTATTTTCAGCACTTCGATCTGGTTACGAAAGTCGATCCCGATCCCGAGAAAACTTCGCTGAAAATTGCGGGGAAATCGCTCAAGCTCAATGACGACTTCGTCCCGCTCCGCATGTCCGCTCAAACGAGTGCCGCCGGCGCGGTTATGTTTGCCGGCTACGGAATCGACAACGCCAAGCGCAAGTACAACGATTACGCCGACCTGGGCGTGAAGGGCAAAGTTGTTTTGCTCATGCGATTTGAGCCGCACGATGATAAGGGCAAAAGTCGATTCGCGGAGAATGATGATTGGTCGGTCGATGCGACAATCGCGCAAAAAGTCCGGGTTGCTTCCGATCACGGAGCGGCAGGGATTATTCTGGTGAATCCCGCGCTCCATCACGATGACGAGGCGTTGATTCCGTTTAATCGGCGGGATGGCCTTTCTTCGCCGGTTCCGCTTGTCCAGATTTCAGTCAAAGCGGCCGATGAGTTGCTCAAGCAGGGTGGCGCGCCCGATCTTAAGACACTCCAGTCGCAAATTGATCGCGAGCAGAAGCCGCACGGCGTTGAGTTGAAAGATGTGTCCGCGGAGTTGTCATTTGCGATTCGCGAGACGCGAAAGCAGGTTGAAAACGTTGCCGCGATTCTGCCTGGAAAAGGGGAACATGCCAATGAGTACGTGGTGATTGGGGCGCATTATGATCATCTGGGCCATGGTGGGCCGGGCTCGCTGGCTCCATGGTCGCATGGGATCCATCACGGCGCGGATGACAACGCCTCGGGCACGACGGCGATGATGGAACTTGCCGATCGGTTCGCCCATGCCGGGCCGCAGGCGCGGTCGCTGGTGTTCGTGGCGTTCACGGGAGAAGAAGAAGGATTGCTCGGCTCGCAGCATTTTGTGAGTCATTCGCCAATCGCATTGGACAAGGTGGCGGCGATGCTCAACCTGGATATGGTTGGCCGGGTGAGCAACGAGAAGCTGCTGATCGGCGGCAAGGGCACCGCGCCCAACTTCGACCAACTGATTGCCGATGCCGATGCGGGCTTGCCGTTGAAGCTGGGTGAATTCGGAAAAGGCGGAATCGGCCCCAGCGATCACACCTCATTTGCCCTGAAACGCATTCCCGTACTTTTCTTTTTCAGCGGCCTGCACCTGGACTACCACCGCCCCACCGACACCGCCGACAAGATCAATTACGATGGGATGAATGAAGTAGTCGATCTCGGCGAGCGCGTGGTGAAGGCGCTGAGCACCATGCCCCGCCAGAAATACAACGGCAGTTTCGACGCTAGCGGCCTGGCGCAGATGGCCGGGCCGACGACCGGGCCGGCGCAAAACGCCGGGCCGCGTCCTTCGATGGGGGCGATTCCGGATTACGCGCAAGGTGAGGACGCCAAAGGCGGCATGCGGATCGGCGGCATCATGCCGGGTTCCCCGGCCGAAAAGGCCGGCCTGCTTCAAGGCGATCTGGTCACTGAATTTAACGGCGACAAGATCGATAACATGATGGATTACACCAATGCCCTGGGCAAAGCCCGCGTTGGCCAGACCGCCAAACTCTCGGTCGTTCGCGACGGCAAGAAAATAAATGTCGAAGCCACGCTATCCGCACGGAAGGATTAGTTCCAAATGACCGTGCGCGATTTGTATATTGTGGTGCGGGCCTCCAGGTCTGCACATGCAGCCTGCAAGGCTGCACCCATGGCGCGGAATGGCGCGAGGTCATCTTAAATCATGCAAACCGGAATCATCATCGTCGATCACGGCTCCCGTCGCGAAGAGAGCAACCACATGCTGGAAGAACTGGCCGGCCACTTCGCCCGCCGCTTCCGGGAGCGCTACGACATCGTCGAACCGGCTCATATGGAGCTGGCCGAGCCTTCCATTGCCACCGCCTACGCCCGCTGCGTTGAGCGCGGCGCCAACCGCGTGGTCGTCGTCCCCTTCTTTCTCGGGCCAGGAAAGCACTGGACCCAGGACATCCCCCGCCTCACCGCTGATGCCAGCGCGAAATTTCCCGAGACCACCTATCACGTCAGCCCAACGTTGGGAATCGACGATCTCATCTTGGATTTACTCGACAAACGCGCCTCGGGATGTGCCCAAAATAATTACCTTTGCGATCTCTGCCGCAACACGCTGCGCAGCGGGGAGAAGCATTGTGTTGCCACCGCCGATCTAGTGGGTGAAGGCCAACACTGAACGTTTGCCACAGATCAAATACGAATGACACCGCGGATCACGCGAATATCCTAGCGCGGCGTAGCCGCAACCAAAAAGAGATGTAACCGCGGAGACACGGAGGGAGCTCGGCAAACATGGTTACCACGAAGGCACGAAGACACGAAAAAATGCCAAGACAGAAGAATTAACCACAGAGGCCACAGAGAACACGGAGGGCACAGAGAAAGCTAATACAAGAAATTTAACCGCAGATGGCGCAGATTTACGCAGATGAAATGCAGGTCTTTGTCTTTATCTGCGAGCATCTGCGCAATCTGTGGTTAGGAATTCTTCTGCCTCACACGGAAGGCAATTGGCGGTTTGACTTAACTTCGATGCGTACGTGGAAGAAATGGAACCGCGTTGTTTTCCCCCATCTTCTCCGTGTCCTCCGTGCCTCCGTGGTGAATCAAGTATTCCCTTCCCAGAATTTCACTCCATCCCCAGTCGCTTCTTCCACGCCGCCAGTTGCTGCTTGAACGGTTCTCCCCCTGCGGCACCCGCGCTGCGATAGCGGTTCACGACGTTTCTTGCGCCCAGCGCGTCGTAAACGTCCTTCCCGATCGTCTCAGCTTTCGCCCCCGCGGCCTCGGCGGCTTTCTGGAAATCTTCAACTGACAACTCCTTGAGCGACGTTTTTCCCGCTTGCTCGCAGCGAAGGACCAGTGAGCCGACGATGTGGTGGGCGGTGCGGAACGGGATGCCTTTGGTGACGAAGTACTCGGCCAGGCTTGTGGCATCGAGGAAGCCGCGATCGAGGGTGGGTTCGATGGCTTCCTTGTTGTAGCTGGCGGAGTTGACGATCGCCGCGGCCATGGTCAGGCAACTGCTGACCGTGTCATACGCCCGGAAAACGATCCGCTTGTCTTCCTGCAAATCGCGGTTGTAGCCGATCGGCAAGCCCTTAAGGATGGTCATGAGGGCAAAGAGATCGCCGTACACATTCCCGCATCGCCCGCGAATCAACTCCAGCATGTCGGGATTCCGCTTCTGCGGCATCATCGAGCTGCTGGTGGTGTAGCGATCGGCGATCTTGATGAAGTTGAACTCGGTGGTCATGTAAATGATCCACTGCTCGGCCCAGCGGGAGAGGTGCTGGGAGATCATGGCGCAGGCGTATAGAAGGTCACAAGCCAGGTCCCGCGTCGCCGTGTGCTCGATCGAACTCTCCGGTTGTTTCCAAATCTCCGGTAACGCTCGATAGTTCCTTTCCCACGACGCGGCACTTCCCAGCGGACTGAAGTCATCCTTCGCCGTGCGATATTGCAATTCAAGGCTCAATGCAGCCTCCATGGGATTCAACGGCAACGAGCTTCCGGCGATCGCTCCCGAGCCGAGCGGGGCGAAAAACCGGGCGTCCACGCCGGTTTGATTCACCCGTGCGTGATCGCGACTGAACATGGTTCCCCATGCCAGCGCCTCTGCCCCGGCGCTAACCGGCTGCGCTCGCTGCAGATGTGTGAACGAGGGCATCACTATGGCGCCCGACCGCTCCGCTAGCCCACAAAATGCCTTCTCCAAATCGAGCACCTTCTGCAACAATTCATCGGCGCTATATTGGATCCAAAGTTTCAGATCCAGCGCCACCTGATCGTTCCGGCTCCTCCCAGTATGCAATTTCCTCCCCGGCTCCCCCACGCGCTTGATCAGTTCCGCCTCGATCACCATGTGGATGTCTTCGAGGCTTTCATCAAACTGGAAGTTCCCGGCTTCGATATCCCGTTCGATCCCCTTTAATCCCTCTTTAATCTGATCCCGCTCGGCGTCAGTAATGAGCCCGACTTTGGCGAGCATGGTCGCGTGGGCGATGGAGCCGGCGATGTCATGTTTGTACAGCCGGCGGTCGTAACTGATCGATTCAACAAAGGACTGGGCGAGGGCGTCGGTGGCCTCGCTGATTCGGGATTGCCAGGATTTATCTTGAGCCATGGGGCGATTGTAGGGAAACCGATTGGCGCGAACAGGGTTGTTGTTGCTCTGTTGAAATCTCGAGCCTTGTCATCCTGGAGCGCAGCGAAGGATCTGATTCGGGTGGCGGGTTCGAACATCAGATCCTTCGCTGCGCTCCAGGATGACACCAGTTTGCTTAAAATCGTCAGTATTTCACCAAAGCAGATCGCTGTTAGATCAGCTCTGCCATATCGCCGAATTTGCTCTATCTCGTCGGATCGTACGCGGAGTTGTCGGCGGAGAGGAAACCGGTGTTGTCGGCGGCTTCGGGGCCGGAGTTGGAAATGACGCCGTGCGCGGTGATCGTGCCGGTTGCGGTGTGGCGCTCGGAGACGGACTCGCCGTGACCGTCGCAGTAAACAACGTTCGTGCGGTGCTGGTGGCGGTAGCCCTGCGTCCCGGCGGCGCGGGTGAACGGGTCAACGCCGTCGCCGATGTCGGAGCCGATGACGATAAATGGCGCCCGCATGAATGTGTTGATGCCGGCGGAGTATTCGCCATCGCCGAACAGGGCGACTTGCGATGCGCGATGAATCGATGAGATGCGCATTGGGGATTCGTGGGAATGGCCGAGCGGCGTTGATTCGCCAATGCCGCCGCCGATGTAGCTGGTGTTGTAGTTGTAGCCGAGGTACTGATCGCGATCGAAACGCGATTTCCACTGATAGCTCGGGCACTGTTCGACTGGCGGCGCGACCGCCCCTCCCCAGAGCGTGCCGGCTCGGGGCGGGGTCGTTCGGATATCAAAATCCCAGGTGATGCCTGAGGTGAACCCGTACGTGCTGATGGGAAAGTAGCCGCGGTTGGTCTGCGTGTAGAGCATGGCCGCCTGGCCAAGCTGGCGAAGGTTGCTGAGGCATTTAACCGAGCGCGCCGCTTCGCGCGCCCGCGATACAGCCGGGAGCAACAGGCTGGCGAGCACCGCGATGATTCCGATGACAATGAGAAGTTCGACAAGCGTGAAGGCTGCTAAACCGGGAGGGCGAGGCTCTTGCCGAGCCGCGCATTTCGGACGGGCCTCGGCTCGGCGGGAGCCTCGCACTCCCGGATTGGAATACAAGCACAGAGACCACCAAGGACACAGAGAGCACAGAGGGGAAAGACTGATTGGTTTCTGAAACGAGCACACATCTCGTGCAATGGGGCGAAGAGATTCAACGTCGAGTAGAGAAGAGGCGCAGTCATGTTTAGACCAATGACT
>DAIRGS010000135.1:0-10577 GCA_036794395.1 Tepidisphaeraceae bacterium
CAATCCGCTGGCCGATCCGTACCTGCTGGGTGTGAGCAGCGGGGCGTCGTTGATGTCGCTGCTGTGGTATGTGGGCGCGCTGGAAGTGTGGACGCACACGAGCATTGGCGCTGCCGGGCAGCAGATTTCGTCGTTGATTGGCGCGATCGCGAGCGTGGCGCTGGTCCTATTGATCTCGAGCCGTCGGGGGCGGCTGGAGCCGGTCACGCTGATTCTAGTGGGCGTCATCGTCAACGCATTGAACGGCTCGATTTATTTGTTGGTCTATTTTCGACATCCGGAAATTGTCTCGCGGGGAGGTGTGTTTACGTTTCTGGTGGGGGGGATTCAGACGCTACTTTCCGCGCAACAGAAATGGCTTGCCGCGGGTATGGTGGCGATTGGGTGGATTGTGCTGGCATATCTTGGCGGACAATTAAACGTGGCGGCGCTGGGCGAGGCCGAGGCCGAGGCGCTGGGCGTGCGGATTCAGCGGCTGCGATGGCTTGGGTTGGTTGTGGCGTCGATTGTGACCGCGGCAGTGGTGGCGATCAGCGGGCCGATTGGTTTCGTGGGGCTTATCAGCCCGCACGTGGCGCGGATGATTGTTGGCCATGATCAGCGCCGGCTTCTGCCCTTGGCGACGGCATTTGCCGCGGCGCTTCTTGCGGCGGCGGATGCACTATCGAGATACTTGTCGCAGGAGAGTCTTTTTCATACGCAGTTTCCGGTGGGAGTGCTGACAGGACTGATGGGCGGGCCGTTTTTTTTGCTGCTCTTGTGGCGATCGAGGCGGCGTGGGGGGGACATCGTGTGAAGCTATTAGAAGCATTCAATCTCAAGTTTTCGTATGGCGATCGGCCGGTTCTTCGCGATGTCTCGCTTTCGCTGGCGGCGGGCCAGGTTGTTGCATTGCTCGGGCCAAACGGCGCGGGCAAAAGTACGTTGTTACGGGCGCTGCTTGGGCAGTTAGCTGTGGAGGGAAGAATTCTGTGGGAAGGGCGGGATGTGAGGGGTTGGTCGCGTCGCGAATTGGCGCGCCGCGTCGCGTATCTGCCGCAATCGCCATCCACCGAAGCGGAGCAATCGGTTGCGCAGGTGCTTCGAACGGGGCGAGCGCCATATTGGGGTGCGTTCGGACTGGAGTCGGATCGGGACATCGAAGTTGTGCGACAGGTTGCCGATCAGCTTGCACTAACCGATCTACTGCACCGGCCAATGGCCGAGCTATCGGGCGGGCAGCGGCAGCGGGTTTTTCTGGGGCGATGCCTGGTACAGCAGCCGGGGGCGCTGCTTTTGGATGAGCCCAATACGTTTCTGGATTTGCGGCATCAGGTTGAATTGAGCGGGCGGCTCAAGTCGTTGGCGCGCGATAACCAGATGGCTGTGCTGATGGCGTCGCACGACCTCAACCACGCGGCCAGTATTGCGGATCATCTGATTCTGCTGCGGGATGGATCGGTAGCGGCACAGGGTGTGCCGGCGGAGGTGCTGATGCCGGAGATTGTGAGCCGGGTTTATGAAATCGACATGCAGAGAATTGAGCCGCCCGGTGCGCGGTTGCCGTTGGTGTTCCCGAGGCAAATGCTTGAATAATGACGACTGAGACGTGCGATGGCGGGAATACGCGCTTCGGTCACGTGGTTATAATGAATAGACGTCGCAGCTTATGAAACGATACCGCGCACAAAACGGCTTCACGCTTGTCGAATTGCTGGTTGTCACCGGCATTATCGGGGTGCTGTTGTCCATTGCGCTGCCGGCCATGAGCAAGGCAAAGGAGCAGGCTCGGCGGACTGTGTGCCTTTCGAATTTGAAGCAACTGACGTACGCATGGCTTTCTTACGCCAACGATCACAGCGGCAGGCTCGTCACTTCAACAACCCTGGACCCCAATAGCTGGGTGAATGATTGCACCGCGTGCATGAGCGTGCAGGGTGGGGCGCTTTGGAGCTACATCAAAGACCCAAGGGTGTTTGTGTGTCCTGATGATCTGTTGAACTACGACCGCACGTACTCGATCAACGGATACCTCAATGGCGAATACGAATCGCCTGCCCACAGCCTTTCCGAACTCCGCTCTCCCACGAGCGGCGTATTTTGCTTCATCGAAAAATACGATCCGATGGGATTGAACGAAAACAGTTTTTTATGCTCGGTTTATCCGGCGTCGAATTGGGTGGATAACGTCGCGCCGTGGCATCAGAATGTCGGGCTTCTGTCGTTTTGCGATGGGCATGCCATCGTCTGGAACTGGGCGGACGCGCGAACGCCAAAGACGTTGACGCCGGGAACAATTCAGCAGAACAACCCGGATCTCAGGCAGCTTCAGGCGTGGTTTGGGCCGAATCCGACACCGCCGGGGGTATCGCAATAGTTAGTGTCCGTGACACTTTCGGCGGCCCTCTTTTCCCTCCACCGGTACGCCGGGGGAGGGTAGGGAGGGGGTTCTTGTTCTTTCTCTCGGCATATGCTCGCCTGGCGGGTGCCCAGACAGCGCGGGAGGCCGTGATTTGACAACGGCATAATTCCTTCACTCTGCCAATGGCGCCTCTCAAAAGTCCCCTCCCTGCCCTCCCCCGGCGTACCGGTGGAGGGAATCAACCTGGGCCGCCAAAAGTGTCACGCACCCCATTATTTACGGGGACGTATTACCACTTACCGGCGGGGCACTTTTCTTCGAGATTGCGCGTCTTGGCCCAGGTGAGGCATCCGCACAATTCGCAGCGGTGAATCAGGCCGAGCGATAGCACGTTGTGTTCGCAGGTGGTGCAGATGTTGGTGCGGTTTTGAATTACTTGTTCGTCGGCGCCACCGGTGCCGGTGACGGCGCGGGCAATACCCGCGGCCCCGTGGGCGAGGGTGGAAACGGCTGATCGCGGAGGTGGGGGCGATGTGGGGTACATGTTCTGCGGGCAATGACCGTCGCGGGCGTGCTCGCGGATATCGACGCCGTCGGCGGTGCAGGCGCAGGGCTGATCGTGCGTGCAGAAGCGCTGCTTGAACGGGCACACCTGGCAGATTCGAAGTAATTCTTCTTTGGTCGCCATCGTCTTTAGAGGTTCTTAGCCCTGTCGAGTTACCCCACCACTTTCCCGGCTGGCGGAACAGCCGCCGGTGGCCACTGGAATGGCCCTGAATTGTAGCGATCAATATGGATGTAGTATGCCGCGTCGCCTTTTTCGGGGACATCAATTCCAAGCCAACGCTGGCGATAGCCCGGCAAGGCGGGGAACTCAACGGTTACATCATGTTTACCCGGGGGAACGTGAACGGGTACGACAAAGACAGTTCGCGGTAGCATTTCCCATTGCCGCAAATCACCCTGGCTGGTTGCTTTTAGAATGAGACCGCCCGCGATAAGCCCAAGGGAAACAGCCGGGTCGGGCCGGCGGCGAATGGCGGCGTCGGCAATGCCGGCGGCGATCAGCCCGGTGCCGAGGACCGATTTAACGGCGCGGATGGTGTCGATGCTTTCCCAGCGGCGGTCCTGGGCGATTGCCAGCAGATCGACCGGGGGACGAATTCGGTTTTGCAGATCCTGACGACGACCGTCCACCGTGACGGCTGGAAGCGGGATCGGGCCTTGCTCGCGCGGGGTGGGGCGGAAGCCTACGAACGCTCCATCCCCGTTGGCTTCTTTCTGCGGCCCGCGGCCAAAGTCGATGATCAGAACCAGGTTCGCTTCAGCGTTGATTGACACATCGGCAAGCGCAGCCAGATCGGGTCTCAGCGCGGTGACGCGATCGAAGTTTTTCTGGGCCAGATCAGTGCGGCCAAGTTGCTGATAGCTCCGGGCCAGCATCAGGTAGGCGAGTACGAAGTTGCTTTCGACGTCGTGGTACTGGTCGTTCTTATCGCTTTGCTCGCCATAATCGCGCAGCTTGAAGAGGGCGTTTTCGAAGGCGCCTCGGGCGTTGCCGTAGTCGTGGCGCATGTAATAAATCACGCCAAGATAGAAGTTGACCATGGCGCGTTCAAACGGCTCGCCCTTCCAGACTTTTATGTTCTCGGAGACTAGGGCCGCGCCAAGCGACCGTCCGCCGTCATTCACGCCGACGCTGTTGATCACTTCGTAGGAACGAACGAACGCGTTCTCGGCGGTTGTCAGGTCATACGCCGCCAGGGCCGCCATGGCGAGGCGGTCGTTGTTGAGCACGAAGTTCTCATTGGTCTTGGCGGCGGCGGGTTTGATCAGTTGGATGGCGCGCGGGTAGTCGCCCATGTAGTAAGCCGCGACGCCTTCATCGGCGTCGCGCTGGGCCTGGCTCACACAGCCCGGCAACAGGGCCAGCAGGGCAAGCACAATCAATTTGCTCGACAATCCCATTGCGACCCTTGTCTCAATCCAGGAAACCCTTGACGGCGGATTTCTTCACCTTGTACGAATCGGACCAAAGGACGCCGCGGGTTTGCAGGTCGCTGAGTTCATAGCGGCACACATAAAAATCGCTTCGACCCTTGGATGTTTCCTGAGTGAGCGAACTGAAAACCGCAGTCAGCGCGAATTGCGGATTGATCGCTTCAGGCGCGGGGCCGAGCGGCACGTCCAGTTCTTTTCCGCGCAGGTCATAGAATTCCTCGCGATTCAGGATCCAGACAAATTGCTGGGGGTTCTTCTGGCTGAGCAACGCGCGAACCCGCGCGGTGAATGCTTCGGCCTGGCCGCGCGGAAGAATCTCGGCGGTCAACTGGTTGTCGACAGGTTGGATCACGATTTTGAGCGGGCCGACTTTAGAGATCGCGGCCTGCACCTGGGCATCGGCAACGATGCTGCGCACCATTTTGTCGGTCATCTGCACGAGATCGACACTATTGAGGAGCGTATTGTGCCCGCTCTCAACGGCGCTGGTGCAGCCACTGAATAGTCCGGCCAAAAGCAGCAGCAGCGGAGTAAGCCTTTGATGCTTCATTACCGAGCCACCTTCACCTGATACAGATGGACAAATGCAATGGTTCGATCCTGGAGATTGTCGAGGCGAAACTCGATTTGATAGAAGTTGGTGGCGCGGTTGGGGAGGTCCATCGCGGTGCCGGTGAGTGCGAAATCCGGGTTGATCGCTTTGGGCGTGGGTCGGCCTGCGCCGCTTTGGCCAAACTGGTCGTTGTTGTTTCCCTCCAACTCCTTGCTGCGAAGTTGATTGAATTCGGCTTTGTTCGCAATCAACTGAATGCGGCCGTTGCTCTTCTGAGCCAAGTCGCCTTTGAGCGCCTGAAGGAAGATATCGAAATTGACACGAGCTACCTGATCGGTTGTCTTATCTTCCATATTCGAGACGACGATTGTCCACGCGGTTCGGCTGGCATTGAGGGCGGGGCTGGCCAGGAAATCGCGGGCGACTTTGTCGGCGGCTCCCACCACATCTTTGCTCTGGAGGCCCGTGTCGTCGGAATTGAGCTCGTCAACCGGCTGGCGTTGCTGGCCATACGCATGGGGCCGGTCTGAATGGCAGCCCACGAGTGGGGCCAGCGACAACAGCGACAAAGACGTCATCTTTTTCCAACCGGTTATCATGCTCATCTCCTTTAGGGTCGGGAAGATAACAATCATTTCCCGCCGACCGGCAATCCGCAAGGGGCCGATCTATTTGACAATGTTTCTTGACAGAACCTGAGGCTGCCGGACGATTAGACACACGGATCGGCATCAGGGCAGTTTTATGCCGGCCCCATCCTTTTATCGTCACGGGTGTCTGAACCTGTGGCAATTTTTAAGTTTGGGGTTATCCGCTGACGGTTTGGGTGGAAGTTGGGTGTTTGCGCATGCAGATTTTTCAAGGAGGCCGCGTGTCACGCGTGTTTCAATTGAGTTTAATCGCGGTCCTGGGGGCGAGCGGTTGCGGCCACGACAATACGCCCGCTCCGCCACCGGCCCGGGTGCCGGGCCAAAACGAGTTGCGCGTGTCGGATGAGGCGCGATACAACAAACCGCTGCCCGATCAGAAGCGCAACGAGCTGCCTCCACCGCCGTTTGATGATGTTGCGATCGTGAGTCAGGAAGCGCCTGAAACGGCAAAATTTGTTAAGGCGTATGGTTCGGTGGGGAGCCCGCGCATTCTGGTGTGGGTCATGCACGAAGCCGGGACGGCATATGATGAAGCCGCGGCGCGCTCCATCGACTACGCAGCAATGCAAACCATCCTGACAGACTGGTTCTCATCGAACGGTGCGGTTGCGGTGATCTCCTCGCAGGCGGCTCGCCAATCACTTGGGGCGGCGCAGGCGCAAAATCTGGATGCGGGGCAGATTGGGAACGGCAAGGAAATTAATGACCGAATTCACGCCGATGTTTTGGTGATGGTACGGGCGCAGCCCACGCGGCAGGGCGGGGGCGGGCCGGCCGTTCGGCTGGTTGCGGAGGCATCGAACCTGCTGGGCGGGGAATCGATCGGCCGGGCGGTGGTGGATGTGCCGCCGCCACTTGATAAGCCGCAGCTTAATACGTACACGCGGTTTCTGGCTCGAAAATTGATGAAAGACATGACCGGGTCGTGGACGACATTTGGAAGCGGGGCAGGCCCGACATCGCAGCCGCGATAGATTTTGGGCGCATCTCAAGGGAATGAAAACATGAAGCGCAGTTCTGGTTTTATCGTGACGACCGCCGCGATGGCGCTGGCAGGCTTCGGCTGCAACAATGCGGTTCGCGACCCTATTCAGCCCCGGCAAGATATCTACCACACGGGTGACCCGGCACAGGTATTTTTCGACAGCTTTAACCTGCGAAACGACACCGCCGCGGATACCGCCACCGTGGTGCGCGACGCAAATGGGCTGCTGCACGTTACAGTTCCCATCCGCTCGGTGATCGACAAGCAGTTGTATGTTGAATATCGAGTGATTTTCTTCGACCACGATCATCGTGAGATCGACCGCTCGCCATGGCGCGACAAGACCCTGCCGGCCAATATCCCTGAATCGGTGAGCATTACCGCAACGAACCCAAGAGCCGAGTCGTTCCACGTTCATTTCCGATATCCGACAGAATCGGAGATGTGAATGTTGACCACCTGAATTTACAGTCGTAGGATCGCCGTTCATGTCTTCAGTAACGCAACGTATGTTCGCGACCCTGACCGTACTAGCGGTTTTCATGGCGAGCATCGATTGCGCATGTGCTGGGGCGATTACGGCCCGAAGCGGTGTCTCGCCTTCGTTCGATTCCGAACCTGGGCACTGTTGTGCCCACCAGGAAGGTCTGGGACATCACCACGACACGGATGGGGATGAAGGCCACCAGAACTCCGGCCGTCACAAATCTGATCCCTGCAATGCATCTTGTGATCACTGTGGGCAAACTGTCATAAACGACAACGTCGTTGCAAAAGATTTGTCGCCCCTCGCCACACATGCGTCCTTTCTCGCGCTCTTCGCTCCGCTCCAGGAGAGTGCCAACCACGCCGGGGAATTCCAGCGGACGCCCGAGTTTCAAAACAAATTGCACCGGTTGTTGCCTTCGCCCACCCTGCTGAGCCTGCACTGCGCGCTCACTATTTGATCTTCCGCCCCTTCCGCTCCGATTTGTGAGCCAGCCTCTCTGCAACGTCCGGCGGTGTGCCGTGCGTTCGCCTTTGACGGCTACGGCTTTGGTTCTCTTTCCCTCATTCGAGACCTACATGCACCCCCAAATCATCGGGTGGGGCTTCGCCACTGCGTTGCTGGCCGGTTGCGCCACTGAAAGACCGGCACGCCTTGCAACGGACAATGACCCCACCAACCCGAACGCTCCGGAAGCGCCGATCCAACAGGCATTTGCTTTCTCGGGCTCGCCCTCGGCCGACGAAACCAATGTTGCACCTCCCATGGAGTCGTCCATGCCCGGGATGAAACACGACATGGGCGGCATGACCGGCATGAAACACGACATGTCAAACATGAGTCCTGGCGCGCCGCCAACCATGCCAGGGATGTCACGCCATGAGATGCCGATGGACGCGCCCGCAACGGCGCCCGCCGAAACACAACCCGCCGGCACGGAGGGAGCATTGGCTCCTTTTACTTGCACGATGCACCCCCAGGTCCTTTCGACTCAACCGGGCAAGTGCCCCATCTGCGGCATGAAGCTCGTGAAGAAAGCCGCACCGACACCAGGGAGGGACAACAAGTGATTACACAAGGGAAGGCTTTAGTTACCCTCGCAGTGTCCGTTCTGGTTGGCGGCTGCGCGACTGTGCCCAGAGAGGCTGGTTTCAGCCACGTGCAGGACGTCGTGGCCCAGCGCACCGGTTACCTGATTCAGTGGCGCGGAAATACCTCTCAAGACGCCGAGGTGAATTCAGCGGTGCGCGCCTTATTGGCGCGGGAAATAAGCGCTGACGAGACGGTACAAATTGCTCTGCTCAACAATCGCCACCTTCTTGTGACATTTGAAGATTTGGGTGTCGCCCAGGCCGATCTCGTGCAGGCGGGGCTTCTCAAGAACCCTGTTTTCGCCGCGAGTTGGAGATTCCCCGATAAGGCTCCATTCGGCACAAACTCCGAATATTCCGTGACGCAGGATTTTCTCGACCTCTTTGTCCTTCCACTCCGAAAGCGTGTGGCCGCGAACCAATTCGAGAGTACGAAGCTCGCGGTCGCACACGAGGTTCTTCAACTCGCGGCTGACGTCAAGTCCGCTTACTACACGCTCCAGGCGCGGCAGCAGTTGCTGACTCGCTTGCGCTTGATTGTCGAGTTGAACCAGACTGCCGCCGAACTGGCCGAGCGTCAACACGAGGCTGGAACACTGAATGATCTCGGGCTGGCGAGCCAGCAGGCGATTTACGACCAGTCGAAAGTTGACGTGGCCCAAGCCGATGCTCGGTTGGTTTCGGACCGAGAACGGCTGAACCGCCTGCTAGGCCTTTGGGGAGAGCAGACCACTTGGAAGATCGCAAATCATCTTCCGGATATTCCGCGGGAAGAAATTCCCATCGAGCACTTGGAGTCGGCTGCGATGCGTCAGCGGTTGGACTTGGCCGCGACTCGGGTGCAGTTGGCGACGCTCGCGCAGGTCCTTGCCGTCACCGATGCCTATCGCTACTTCGCGGCGGTGGAAGTGGGCGTTGATACGGAGCGCGATCCCGGCGGGCAGCACGTGACCGGTCCGACGCTGAGCTTGCAAATTCCCATCTTTGACCAGGGACAGGCCCAAATCGCCAAGGTGCAGGCCCAGTTCCGGCAATTCCAGCGTCGGTTCGAGGCCATGGCGATCGACGTGCGTTCGGAGGTTCGCGAGGCACGTGACCATTTGCTGGCCGAGCGAAACTTGGCGGGCTTCTACAAGGTTCTCCTGCCCGAACGCATGCGGATTCTGAACCTCACCCTTCAGCAATACAACGGCATGTTCAAGGGTTCCTACGACCTCCTTCTCGCCAAGCAAACCGAGGTTGCGACCGAACAGGCATACATTGATGCATGGCGCGACTACTGGATTGCGCGAACCGAACTGGAACGAGCGGTTGGGGGCAAGCTCCCTTCGGCACTTTCGGGCACGACCCAACCCTCGGTCCCCACGACACGGCCGGCTTCGTCGCCGGTGAAACCTGACGGCGCGAGTCCCATGAACGACGATCACATGCACGGAATGTAAGGAGCACAATCATGATGACAAGACGTAAACTGATGATCTCCGGGGCCGCAGCCGCAGCCGCTGGGTCGAACCTGTTGGGACTCGGTGCGCTCGCCGCCGGAAACGATCCGGCAGCGAGCCAGCGATCCCCCGAAGGATCTCCCCAAAGTCCTAATGGCAGTACCCGTAATGGTCCGAGCTCGAAGCCGTCGGGTAATGCATCCGAGGTGGGGATCTACACGCCTGTGGTAACGCCAAACGGTGAAACCCTTCCCTACGAAATGGACGGTAGCGTGAAGGTGTTTCGGCTAGTCGCAGAGCCCGTTAAGCGCGAGTTCGCACCGGGGATGATCGTGAATTGCTGGGGGTATAACGGCCAGACGCCCGGTCCGACCATCGAAGCGGTCGAGGGAGACCACGTAAGGATATTCGTTACCAACCGACTTCCTGAGCCGACGAGCGTCCACTGGCACGGCGTGATCCTGCCTAACGGAATGGATGGCGTGGCGGGAGTCACTCAACCGCACATTCAGCCGGGCGAAACCTACCGGTACGAGTTCACGCTCAAGCAGCACGGTACGCAAATGTACCATCCTCATTCTGATGAGATGACGCAGATGGCGATGGGCATGGAAGGCTTTTTCGTCATTCATCCGAAGAACCCCGACCGCAAGATCGATCGCGACTTCTGTATCTTCCTCCAGGAGTGGTTCGTCGAGCCGGGGTCGGCCACGCCCAATCCGATGGTCATGACAGACTTCAATCTCTTTACTTTCAACAGCCGAGTGTGGCCCGGCACCGCGCCCCTGATCGTAAGAACGGGACAGCGCGTGCGAGTCCGATTGGCAAACCTCAGTATGGATAGCCACCCGATCCACTTCCACGGCCATTCGGGATGGCAAACCGGTACCGACGGCGGCCCGATTCCAAAATCCGCATGGTGGCCTGCGACGACGATTAACGTGCCGCCGGGCACCACGCGCGATGTCGAGTTCGTCGCCGACAACCCCGGCGATTGGGCGTTTCACTGTCATAAGAACCACCACAC
>DAIRGS010000135.1:10587-18793 GCA_036794395.1 Tepidisphaeraceae bacterium
CCATGAACGCGATGGCACACGATATCCCGAACATGATCGGCGTAAATCAAAAGGACGTAACCGCGAAGATGCGAAAGTTCGTGTCCGGCTACATGCCGATGGGTACGAACGGCATGGGGGAAATGGGCGAGATGCAGATGCAGCTTCCGAAAAATACCTTGCCGATGATGACCGGCGATGGACAGTTCGGCCCCATCGAAATGGGGGGCATGTTCACGATCCTCAAAGTCCGAGACGGCATCACGAGCTACGAGGACCCCGGATGGTACAAAAATCCGCCCGGAACAGTTGCCGAGGCAGTAGTCGGCGCCGCGGCGAGAGTACCGACACCCACCTTGTATACCTGTGTAATGCATCCGGAAGTGGTTTCCGACAAGCCGGGGAAGTGCCCGAAATGCGGCATGACGCTGGTGGTCAAGAAATGAAGCTCGCTCGTGGTTACGAGGACAGTGCAGTAAACGCAAAGTCAGAGGTTCGGCGGCATTTGACTCGCCTGGGCTCTGGGTTCGGTCGCACAGAAAAGACAAGTGACGGATGAGTGTTCATCCGCAAGATAACGCCGACCGCATTTCGCGGCGGCACATTTCGGAGGTCAGTTATGAACCGTATTGGAATGTTGATGGGCGGCGCATTGATTGTGGCGGGTTTGAGTGTCGGCGCGTTTGCCCACGACCCGCCGGATGGTCACGCCGGACACAAGGAGAGCACGGAAGGGAAGAAGGTGACGGTGCAGGGCGAACTGATCGACACGGCCTGCTTCGTCACCAGTGATGGAGACGCCAAGGGCAAGGGGCATGCTGATTGCGCCAAAAAGTGCATGGCCAGCGGCATCCCGGCCGGCATCCTCCCGGAAGGCAGCAAGGACAGCGACGCGGTCATGTTCCTGCTCACGAGCCCCACGGCGTTAGCGCCCTACGCCGGGCAGACCATCAAGGTCGAAGGTACAGCGTATGCCGACAAGCACTCGATTGACGTGCAGAAGCTGTACGTCAAACAGGGCGAACAGTGGAAGGAAGTGATGCTCATGGACGAACACCACAAGATGGGCGGCGGCTCGACCGCGGCCCATGAGGGCCACACGGCGGGCGGCGCCGGGAAGTAGTTGATCCGCGCTGAGAATGCCCGTGCCGCTTCGGAGGCGGCACGGGCACATGCGCTCTTCTTCGCTACGAGGCACACAATGCTCTCATCCCAATTGCAATTCGTACTCGCCGATCTCGCGAGCAGCGTGAAGGATCTCGTCCAGCACCACAAACTACACCCCGTACTGGTCAATTTCACGGCGGCCCTGGTTCCAATTTCCTTCGCGAGCGATGTCTTGGGCCGGTTGTTTCGACGTGAGTCGCTCCGCGATACCGCCTGGTGGACGCTCTGCTTTGCCGCGGCAATCACGCCGCTCACCGTCGTTGCGGGATGGCTCTTCTGGATGCCCGACGATGTGGGCGTCAGAAACATGACGATCCACAAGTGGCTTGGCAGTGCGTTGGCACTCGTATTCGTGGCGCTCGCCTTTTGGCGCTGGCACTTCTATCGCTCCGACCGGTGGCCCCATTGGTCGTACCTCGCCACAACGTTCCTGATCGTGGGAGCGCTCGCGTTTCAAGGGAACCTTGGTGGCGAGCAAAGCTTCGGTTCGATGGAGCAGCCGACGAAAACCGAGCGCGAGGATCACGCCACCGGGCAGCACGATATGTCGCAGCATTCCCACTGGGACGCGACCTCACAACCCGATGGGATGGACCACGGAAAGATGCTCAACTGGCAGGACCACATCGAGGCAAAGGATTCAAAATGAAGGTATCTCGGAGGCAGTTCGCAGCTTTAACGGCCGCCGTCGCGGCCGGAGTCGGAACTCGATGCATCTTTGCCGCTCCGGGTTCTGCCCAAGCGTTGGCCGGCCCTGAGAAAGAATCAGCCGATTCACCGCCCACTAAGGGCGAGATTCTGGATGCCGGAGTCCTTGGCGATTACTCGGCAGACGATGTCTATGACAAGTTCCGCGGCGACGGTTTTTTTATCATTCGCCGCGGCAGGCAAATTACCGCGCTGTCCTCGATCTGCACACATAAGGGCTGCAAGTTACGTGTGGCCGACGATCTATCCTTCTTCTGCAAATGCCACGGCTCAACTTTCGACAGGGACGGCCGCGTGACCAAAGGTCCGGCCAAAACGGATCTTCGGTTTTTGGCCGTGGCGCTCGATGACCAGAGCCACATCCGGGTGAATCCCGACCGCTACGTGAATCCTTCTACGGGTTCAAAATGAGTTGGACAAGCGTTATTGCCGAGGGGCGCGAACCGAGGAAAAAGATGGGCGATCACGAACATGGCCATCCAGGCTCAGCCCCGCGCCACGGCAACCATTCAGGACATGGCGCGGGAATGTCGCACGACATGTCGGATCCGGCGATGGCTGCGTCGATGGAGGCCGAAATCCGCACCCGCTTCTGGGTGGCGCTGACCCTGTCCGCCCTTGTTGTACTTATCTCCCCAATGGGAGAAATGATCGGCATCCACTTGCCGCTTAGCGCCGCGGTTCGGTCATGGACTTTGTTGGCGCTCACGACGCCCATCGTCTTTTGGTGCGGATGGATCTTTGTGGCGGGCGCGTTTCACTCCCTCGTTTCACGACGTCTGGACATGTCGGTGCTGATCGCCGTCGGAGTCCTCGCCGCTTATCTCGCCTCGGTTTACCTGACGCTCATTGGGTCAAAGGAGCTGTTCTACGAAGCGGCGGCGATGCTGGTGACGTTCGTGCTGTTCGGCCACTGGATGGAAATGAAATCCCGCCGCGGCAGCTCCGACGCGCTGAACGCGCTTTTCAATCTGGTGCCGCCCATGGCCCGCGTCCTTCGGAATGACAAGGAGATGGAGGTACCGACGACTGAAGTCGGGCGGGGCGATGTAGTTGTTCTGAGGCCGGGAGATCGCGTGCCGGTCGATGGCGAGGTCGTCGAGGGCACAACGTCGATTGACGAATCCCTGGTGACGGGCGAAAGCATGCCCGTCGAGAAGAAACCGGGTGGCAAGGTCGTGGGCGGATCGGTCAATGGCGCGGGATCGGTGAAATTCAAAGCGACGGGAGTGGGAGAAGAGACCACGCTGGCGCGAATCGCCAAGCTTGTCGAGACAGCTCAGAATTCCAAGGCTCCTGGGCAGCGGCTGGCCGACAAGGCTGCCGCCTACCTGGTCGTTCTGGCAGTCGGGGCGGGGATCGCGACATTTATCGGATGGCGCTGGGGTGGCGGCGTGCCGTTCGTCGCGGCCCTGACGTTCGCGATTTCAGCCGTCGTCATCGCTTGCCCCGATGCACTTGGATTGGCGACGCCTACCGCCGTCGCGGTCGGCACGGGTCTGGGCGCCAGACATAACATTCTCATCAAGGACGCCGCCACGCTTGAAGGCGCTTCGCGCATCACTTCGGTGGCGTTCGACAAGACCGGTACGCTCACCGAGGGCAAACCGCGTGTTGTCGACGTCGTTACTGCCGCCGGAGTGAACGAAAACGACGCCTTGAAATTGCTGGCAGCGGCAGAACGAGGCTCAAGCCATCCTCTTGCGGCCGCAATTATTGACGAGGCCAAGCGCCGGAATATCAACGCCGACGTCAAGGTCGAAGTGTTCGAAAACGTGTCGGGTCACGGGCTCAGGGCGGTCATCGGCGGGAAGCGGGTGTTGGTCGGCAACGTCCGCTTCTTGCAAGATGAAGGCGCAGATCTCACCCCGGTGAGCGAAGGCGTGAATCGCCTGTTGAACGCGAGCCGTACTCTGATTCTACTCGGCGTGGACGGGAAGGCGGCGCTCGTGATCGGAGTGACCGACCCGATCAAACCCTCGGCAAAGCGCGCTGTGGCGGAGCTGCGCAAACTCGGGATCGAGACGGCGATGATTAGCGGCGACAATAAACCCGTCGCGGACGCGGTTGGGAAGGCGATCGGAATCGACCGCGTTTTCGCAGAGGTGCTTCCGCAGGACAAGGCCGAACATGTCAAGACGCTACAACGGGAGAAGAAATTCGTGGCCATGGTGGGCGACGGCGTGAATGACGCTCCCGCCCTGGCCCAGGCCGACATTGGCATCGCCATCGGCGCGGGCACGGACGTGGCAATTGAGGCGGCAAAGATCGTCCTGATGAAATCCGATCCGCTCGACGTCGTCAACGCGATCATCTTGTCCAAGGCAACGGTGCGAAAGATGAAACAGAACCTGGTGTGGGCAACCGTTTATAACGTGTTGGCCATCCCGATCGCAGCGGGGGTTTTCTACCCGCTGTGGCATTGGTCGCTTCGTCCCGAGGTCTCCGCGCTGCTCATGTCCGCATCGTCGATCATCGTCGCCGTCAATGCCGTGATGCTGCGCCGTTCGGGGAAAACTTTGCTTGCCGCTGATCATGGCGCTCGATAATCAGAGCCACGTTTGGGTGAATCCCGACCGCTACGTGAATCCTTCCGCGACCATTAAATGAGAAATGTGCCCCTCGCCAACGCGCCGCCCATCGGCTAAGTTTGTGGGCCGGTTGGAACACGGTTCGATCTCGGATCGATGCCCTGGTCTACACATTTGGCGGACACGGAGCGTCTGGTACGCATCCATACGAGGGACTGAATCTTATGCTGAAACGAATTGCGAAGATCAAAGGCGCCGCGCCGGCGTTGGCTGTTGGAACGGCCACACTTTTTTTCCCGGCTGCGGCACGGGCAAGTGAAGACAGCCTCATCTTGCCGGACCTTCACACGCAGAAATTCCTTGGATTGCCCGGCGACACGCTGCTGACGGTGGGTTTGGTCATCGCGGCGCTGGGCATCGTTTTCGGCTTGATCATCTACAAGCAACTGAAGAACCTCCCGGTTCACAAGTCGATGCTGGAAGTCTCTGATTTGATTTACGAGACCTGCAAAACCTATCTGCTGAACCAGGGGCGGTTCATCCTGATACTGTGGGTTTGCATCGCCGCGGTGATGGCGTGGTACTTCGGATTCCTTCGAGGCGGCGCCGAAGCGGCGCCGACAGCCGAGAACCGTGACCTCGTTCAGTACGGCAAAGCCTTTCAGGTCGTGCTGATTCTCGCGTTTAGTCTTGTTGGAATAGCCGGAAGCTACGCGGTGGCGTGGTTTGGGATGCGGGTGAACACGTTTGCCAATAGCCGCACCGCCATGGCCGCTTTGGCGGGCAAGGCCCGGCCGGTTTATGCGATTCCGCTTCGGGCGGGCATCAGCATCGGCATGGTGCTGATCAGCGTCGAATTGTTGATCATGCTGTTCATTTTGTTGTTCGTTCCGCGAAATCTCGCCGGACCATGCTTTATCGGTTTTGCAATTGGCGAATCCCTGGGCGCCGCGGCGCTTCGCGTGGCGGGCGGCATATTTACCAAGATCGCGGATATTGGCGCGGACCTGATGAAGATCGTCTTCAAGATCAAGGAAGATGATGCGCGAAACCCGGGTGTGATCGCCGACTGTGTGGGCGATAATGCCGGCGATTCGGTTGGGCCAACCGCCGATGGATTTGAAACCTATGGCGTGACGGGCGTCGCGCTGATTACGTTTATTATTCTGGCCGTCCCCAGGCAGCCGATTCAGGTGCAGCTGTTGGTCTGGATTTTCGTAATGCGGCTGCTGATGGTCGTCACCAGCGTGCTGTCCTATTTCATAAGTGAAAGCATCTCGGCCAGGCGCTACGCAAATGTCCGCTCGATGAATTTCGAGGCGCCGCTGACGTTGCTGGTCTGGGTCGCGTCGATCACATCCATCGTCGCGACTTATCTCGCCAGCTACTTTTTGATCGGCCACCTTACCTCCGATGGCGTTGTCTATCCCGATCTGTGGTGGAAGCTGGCGACGATCATTACCTGCGGCACGCTGGCCGGGGCGATCATTCCTGAGGTCACCAAGATTTTTACTTCCACTCATAGCCGGCACGTTCGTGAGGTGGTAACCGCCAGCCGCGAGGGAGGGGCATCGCTCAATGTGCTCAGCGGTCTGACGGCAGGCAACTTCTCCGGATTCTGGGTCGGTGGCGTGACGATCGGCGGGCTGATGGCCCTTGCGTATGCCATCTCCACGATCGGAACGGGCCCAGGCCATCTCGAGGCCATCATGCTCAAGGGCACGACGGCCATCTTCTCTTTCGGCCTGGTCGCGTTCGGCTTCCTGGGCATGGGGCCGGTGACGATCGCGGTCGATAGTTATGGCCCAGTGACCGATAATGCCCAGAGTGTTTACGAGCTCTCGCAGATCGAAGAGCAGCCGAACATCAAGGAAGAACTCTCGCGCACGTTCAACATTACTGCCGATTTCGAGCAGGCCAAAAAACTCCTGGAAGAAAACGACGGCGCGGGCAACACCTTCAAAGCCACCGCCAAGCCCGTGCTGATCGGCACCGCGGTGGTCGGCGCCACCACGCTGATTTTCTCAATCATCATGTTGCTCACGGCCGGCCTGACCAATTCCGGGGCGATTGCCAAGCTCTCGATTCTTCACGCACCGTTCCTCATTGGCATGATCGAGGGCATTGCCGTGATCTACTGGTTCAGCGGCGCCAGTTGCCAGGCCGTTATCACGGGGGCGTATCGCGCGGTGGAGTTCATCAAGCAGAACATCCGCCTTGAGAGTTCAGAGAAGGCGAGCATCGCCGACAGCAAGCGCGTGGTGGCCATCTGTACCCGCTACGCCCAGGCGGGGATGTTCAACATCTTTTTGACGATCTTCTTCATCACGCTCGCGGCTGCCTTCGTGGATGAATTCCTGTTCATCGGCTACCTCATCGGCATTGCACTGAGCGGCCTGTTTCAGGCGATCTTTATGGCCAACGCGGGCGGCGCCTGGGACAACGCCAAGAAGATTGTCGAGACCGAGCTGCACGCGAAGGGCACGCCGCTCCACGATGCGACCGTGGTGGGTGATACGGTGGGCGACCCGTTCAAGGACACCAGCTCGGTGGCGATGAACCCGATCATTAAGTTCGCCACACTCTTCGGCCTGCTGGCCGTTGAATTGGCGATCACGATCAATCAACCATTGCGCCGTTGGCTCGCGGCGGCGTTTTTTGCAATCGCTTTGATTTTCATCTATCGCAGCTTCTACGGAATGCGGATCGTGGAGACTAAGCGCGACGAACCTATCCAGACACCGGTTCCAGCGATTGCGGGAAAGTAGATCCCAATCCTGGTACCATAAGGTCCGCGTGCGACATCGGATGCATATTTCAAAACGTCGCAAAACGTCGCAATTGTTGCATCGAACTTGATAAATATGTTGTAAGTATTGGTTAATTAGATATTTGCAAGTCGGCTGTTGTGGTGCGCTTTCACTCTCCGTTTGCAACAACCGTGCGACATGTGGGGCAAACGTCGCGTGGACCTTCATTTTTTGAGTGAAAACGAGGGTGCGATGCGACGTCTCGGAAAAACGTTGCATCGTTCGTTTTGACGTCAATTCGCTCGATCGCGCTGCGGTCACGCGCCGACATTTATTGGGCCGATGAACAGGCGCGCGGGGGATTCACATCGGTGGTCGAGAACATTGAGCCCTATTTGCCGGGCGAGTTTTATCGGCGTGAACTCCCATGCATGGTTGCGGTGATGCGGAGTTTTTTGAACACTGCCGATTCGGGCGAGTCTCAGACATGTTCGGCTTTGAGTAGCTCGATCGCGCGATGGCAGTCGGTTAGGGCCCGACGGGCGGCCTTGTGTTTTGGGTTGCGGGTGGCTGCTTCTTTGAAGGACTCTGTCGATTCGAGGTAGTGTTGCGTGAGCGTTACGTAAACCCCACCTTCACCGCGTCCGGCTGGCTTGGTTAATCTTCCACACGTCCGGCAGCCATTGATCCAGTTGGCTCATTGGGGTGGCCGGGAGTGTTGCAGAGCCCGTTGCACGAGCCCGAGACGATAAAATGCCTCATCGATGTCGCCGGAGGTGCAGCGGGTGGCGGTTTGCAACGTGTCTTGCGATTCGATCAGGCGTCCACTCTGAGCCTGCATCTTGCCGAGAGCGAGGTAGGCGAGGGAATCTTCGGGATCAGCGGCAATGCCTTTTCGAAACCACTCCTCTGCGGTGGCAAGATCGGCACGGTGACGAAAGATGTCACCCATGTATTCATATTGCATTGGGCGAGTAACCTCGCTCAGGTCAATGGCTCTGCGCAGCGCGTGCTCGGCTAAGAGACTGTCCCATAAGATCGATTTCGCCACCTAAGATGGTGGATGAGAAC
>DAIRGS010000443.1:0-2737 GCA_036794395.1 Tepidisphaeraceae bacterium
GGTCGAACGGCTTGGCCTTCCGCGAGACATCAGCGCGTCGGCGTCCCGGACATTAAGGATTACGGGGCTCAATCAAAACGCCCAATTACTTGCCCCGCGGATCGTCGTGCGCACGATTGCCGTGGCATTGGCGAGTTTCGGTATCTATGAGGCCACGGGCTTGCCGCGCGAACTGTCGCGCTATGCTTCCTCGATTATTGGATGCATTTTTGGAGCGGGCTTGATTGGTCTGTGTCTTGTTGTTGCATACCACGGCTGGTTTTTTCGAACGGCGAGGGCTGTCCGATGGTTGTGCGTTGCAGGCGTTTTGGTGGCGTTTGGATTTGCATTGACGATTGCGGAGAAGGCAGCCGTGAGATGGATGGGCGCTCCGCTCGTTCAATCTCCAACACACCCGCTTAATGCATGAAGTATGGCGCTGCACGCCGTTCTCAATTTGGGGCCGGCGTTTCTTACGGTGGGACTTTACCATTTGTTGGTGAGATGGCTGGTGGCGCGTCTTGGGGTGGTCGATGATCGCAGTCCCTTGCAACGGCTTGATGCAGCCAGGAGATCGCTGGGGCTCATTGCGTTTCTTATATTCGCGTCGGGAGAGGAACTGGATCACATGCAGGTCCATCAGGATCATCACTCGGATATTCGGGAAGCGGCAATTACTTTTGGGCCGCTGGTATTGGCGGTTGGGGTGTACAAGCTTGGCGTCTATCTCGCGGGTCGACGGATCAATCGCACGACTGAGGCGGAATTAGCGGAGGGCGTAACGCCGCCTCCTGTAGTGTCGACAATTTAACAACAAGGTGAAGGTCGGGCCCGCGGGGTTTTTGGGTTCGTGCGGTTGCCCGTTTCGGTCTTTGATGGATAATCCAATCGATGGGGGAACCCAGTGATCAAACACCGGCAGGCGAGGGTTCAACCCTGGATTATGCAACGCGCTTCGGTGCGCATCCTCAAATGCAGGTGCATCCGCCGCTGATCCCGGTCCTGCTCCTCCTGACGGCACTGGGCGGTATTTGGTCGATCATCCTCGGCGTTATGTCGCTGGGCGACGTCTGGATATTCGGACTGCTGTTGATTGGGGCGGGGGCATGCGTGTGCTGGGCGACACTTGGCAAGCTGGCCGCGGCAAAGATCCGTCCGAAGGGAGCATTCGTACTGCTTCTGGCGGGCATCGCCGCTTATGCCATCGCCATCGTGCTGGCCCAGAAGCTTTACGATGAACAGCAGGTTCGCTATCACAACCTGCAACTATCCGATCGTGGCCCAGTGTTCCAATTACCCTCCGAAGCGGAACGACAGGTATTCACCTACGCAATGATCCGGGATAGCTCGCTGGCTTCGGCGGGGCTGGCTGCTGTGAGCTGTGCATATGCCGGGGTGCGGATCGTGTCGCGGAAGCGGTTAGTGACAGATCGCCAGGAAACAGGTGGGAGTTAGACGTGAAATCGCGAAGATCCGAAGATCAGCGTTTCCCCCACCCAACGCCCACGCGCGTGTCAGGCCAAGCCGAGCATGATTTGGATCGCTTGTTACTCGCGATCTTGAAAGATGACCGTGCAGGTGCGAGGGAATTGATCAAGACAAATCCGGCGTTCTGCGCGGCTTTGGTCAATAGGGCTCGACTTTATAAATCGACCATCGTGCATTGGCTCTACTCCAATGACACGGCGCTGCACCTGGCTGCCGCGGGGCACCGGGTGGTAATCGCTCGAATGTTGCTCGCGGCGGGCGCCGATCCCAATGCGGCTTACAATCATCGCCAGGGTCGGCCTTTGCACTACGCGGCGGACGGCCAACCCCAAAGTCCATCATTTGATGCCGTACAACAGGTGAAGACGATTCGCTGTCTGCTGGAGGCGGGAGCCGATCTTGACGCGGTGGACAAAAACGGCGCGTCGGCGCTGCATCGTGCCGTGCGCACGCGGTGCGCGGCGGCGGTCGACTATCTTCTTGAAGCCGGCGCGGATCCGAGGGCCGGGAACCATTCGGGGGCTACGCCATTTCATCTGGCGGTGCAAAATACGGGACGGGGTGGATCGGGTGATGAGGCCGCGAAGGCAGCGCAGCGGCGGATCATTGAATCGATGCTGGGGCGCGGTGTCAGCCCGATGATGAAGGATGCGCGAGGGAGATCGGTTTTGGATTGGGCGAGGAGTGAGTGGGTTCGTCAACTGCTCTCGTGCACCGGCTGACGCAGGGTAGCGGGGAAAGCCCCGAAAAGCGCTGTTCTACGCAAGTCAACACCTTTTTTCGATTGGATCCATTGTGATTACGGGACCATGCTTGCGCACGTTCGCCGTGTCCCCGGAGCCGCGGAGCGGCGTAGGGGATACGGCGAACGTGCGCCGGCTTGCACACTTGCTTTGAGTGATGGGGTTCACACTGAGCCTGGGACAGCCGACTCCGGTCTTCTCGACGCTGTTACCTGGAACGTCTCCGCCATGACCCACTACCGACCGCCCTCGTCGGCCAACTTCACCGCCATCTCCAGCCCGGCATCGACCGCCCGCAGCACATCCCCCGTCTTCATTTCCACTACATGATCCGGGACGGCGCCGCGGCGATCGAAGGGGTCGGGGGAGGCTGCGTTCCAATAGGCGTACAGGGGCCGGCGGACCTGGAGTTTGGAGTGGGGGAGGGGGAGGGCGGGCATGGGGCCGGAGTTGTTGCCGTAGTATCCGCCGCCGGTTTCTTCGCCGATGAAGGTGGCGCGGTTGAGGTGATGGACGATTGCGCAGAA
>DAIRGS010000443.1:2747-4236 GCA_036794395.1 Tepidisphaeraceae bacterium
TCGGCGGGGTCGGCAGCCTGCGCGGTGCCGCCTGCGCCGGGCTGCTGCTGGGCCAGGCCGGGGTGAAGTTTGGGGGTGACTTTGTAGCCACCGGCTGGGTTTGGGGTGGCTCCGGAACGAAGCTTTGCTTCGAAATCGGCCGGCCAGTCAACGTTCGCCTTGAAGGAAGGCGAGGCGGTCTTCACGTCAATGTGATCGAAATAGCGGAACGGCTTGTCGGTGAGGTAGCTGACGAGCAGTGCGCCGTATTCGTCCTTGCCGCCGCCGTTGCCGCGCATGTCGATGATGAGGGTTTGAGTGTGTTTATCGTGAAGGGCTTTAAAGGTGTCTTCGAGCCATTGGGGAAAATTGGCGCCCATGAAATATTTGAGCCGGATCTCGGCGATCTGTGGATCTTCTAGAAAGCGCAGGGACAGGTCATCTTTGGACCAGCCCATGACTTTGCCGACGCCGGCCATGAGGGGGTCGTTGACGGGGTTGTGGTTGGAGCGGCGTTCTGAGTCAGTCACGCCGGGCAGTTTGGTGGTGATGGTGCGGCCGGTTTCATCGGAGGCTTTCATGTTGAAGTCGGCGGGTTGTTCGATGAGCCACCAATAGTATTTAGCGAAGCGGCCGGAGATGTCGTGGGCTTTGCCGGTCTGGATATCGCCATCGGCGGAGAGCAGCGGGTAGAAGACGGCGAGGATGTCATCGACTTTGCGGCCATTGATTTCGAGCAGTTGCATGCCGGGCTTGAGGGTGGAATCGGAGGGGGAATCGTTGAGCATGATCATGAGGCGCGGGCCTTCGAGGATCATGCGGAGCGGAAACGTGCGGGCGGATTTGGCGGCGGATTCGAATTCCTCGTCGGGGTTGAGGCTGGTGTGGCCGCAGTGGATGAGGGCGAGGGTTTGGGCGATGACGGCTTCGAACTGGTACTTGGGGATGGGGTTAGTGAGCTTGGCGCGCTGGGCGTCGAGATCGCGATCCATCTGGGGTTTGGGGGTGTAGCGGTATAGGCCGGGATGGGCTTCTTCGAGGGCGCGGCGGAGGAGGTCGAAATCTTGTTGGGCATCCGGGGCGGAGAGATTGGGGCTCGGGGCATAGGTGGTTTGGGGGGCGGGTTGGGCGAGGAGGGTGGAAGAGAGGAGGAGGGGGAAACGAAGGGGCATGGAGATTCTCCGAGGCTTTGGTTCTGGAGTAAGCTGCTTTGGGGTAGTCGGAGGTTTGGGGGGAAGATTGCGGGGGAATGGAAAATGGAAAATGGAGAATGGAAAATGGGGGATGGGCTTCCCCACGAAAGGATGGGAGAATTCGAATTACCCTTCGACTCGCTCAGGGCGGGCTTCATGCGAATTTGAATCAATTACGAATGACTGAATGACGAATGACGAAACAAAGGCAAACGGGCCGGGTAATTGTTTGGTCCGGAATCTAAATCACCGTGCGCGATTTCGCGCTTCGTGGCATGGGGCTTCCAGCCCATGATCGAGGGAGTTGACCACCGGCG